>CAYYNA010000104.1:0-4685 GCA_964472815.1 uncultured Roseivirgaceae bacterium | reverse complement strand
TTGGGTTATCACCCTGACTGGACAAGTTATATCTTCAACTACGGCAGAAATGAAGTCCGATGTTTCTTAATCAGTAGTGCTATCTACTGGCTGGAGAAATACCATGTGGATGGCATAAGGGTAGATGCAGTAGCGAGCATGCTCTACCTAGATTATTCTCGAAAGGAGGGTGAGTGGATACCAAATAAAGATGGGGGTAGGGAAAACTATGAGGCCATTGGCTTCTTAAAGGAACTGAATGAGGAGATGTACCGAACCTTTTCAGATATTCAAGTAATTGCGGAAGAATCAACTTCGTTTCCCATGGTCTCCAAGCCTACTTCTTCTGGCGGTTTGGGATTTGGCCTAAAATGGATGATGGGCTGGATGAATGATACGCTTGAGTATTTCAAGAGAGATACAATCCACAGAAAGTATCATCATAATGAGATTTCTTTCAGCTTGACTTACGCCTTCACAGAAAATTTCATGCTACCCCTATCACACGATGAGGTAGTTCACGGAAAAGGATCAATACTTGACCGTATGCCTGGGGACGTTTGGCAAAAATTTGCTAACGCAAGGCTCCTTTATGCCTACATGTATACCCATCCAGGGTCCAAGCTAAACTTCATGGGCAATGAGTTTGGCCAGTGGCAAGAGTGGAGTGCCAATCAGTCTTTGGACTGGCACCTGGCGGATAAGCTATATCATAATGGATTGAGTCAATTGATTAAAGCCTTAAATAAGGTCTACAAGAAAGAAAAGCCGCTGCATGAACTTTCCTATAGTGGCGATGGGTTTGAGTGGATTGATTACAACGATCATGAAAACTCAGTGCTTTCTTACAGTAGAAAAGATAAAAAAGGAAATTTTGTGCTGGTAGTGGCAAATTTCACTCCTACAAAACACGATGGATATAAAATTGGCGTGCCGTTTCAAACAAAATGCCAAGAAATATTGTCTACTGATTCGAGTGAATTCGGAGGAAGTGGAGTGATCAATAATAATATCACGGTAGAAGACAGTGGATCACACGGCAAATCAAAAAGTATTACCATAACACTTCCGCCACTAGGGGTAAGCATCATCAAAGGATCTTAATAGAGTACGAGTAAAGAGCATAATAGGGATTAAGGGCGTCATGGAAAAAAATCCAAACAAATACGTTTGTATACACGGGCATTTTTATCAACCACCAAGGGAAAATGCTTGGTTAGAGCAAATTGAAATTCAAGAGTCAGCAGCACCTTTTCACGATTGGAACGAGCGGATTAATGAGGAGTGCTACGGGCCAAACGCATATGCAAGGATACTGAACGAGCGAGGGAAGATTATTGACATTACCAATAATTACGAAAGAATATCTTTCAATATGGGCCCCACCTTACTGTCTTGGATGGAGCTGGAGCGCCCAGATGATTACAGGCTCATATTAGAGGCAGATAAAAACAGCCAACAAAGATTTGATGGTCACGGCTCTGCGATAGCGCAGGTACACAATCACTTGATTATGCCTTTGGCATCCATGCGGGATAAAGAGACGCAAATAAAATGGGGGCTGTATGATTTTGAGCAACGTTTTCAACGACGGTCTGAAGGCATATGGCTGGCAGAAACTGCCGTGGACCTTGACACACTTAGATGTTTGGCTGATCAAGGAGTGGATTATACCATTCTAGCTCCTAACCAAGCCAAGAGGTTTAAGGGGGATGGAGATTGGCAAAATGGGATCAATCCGAATTTCCCGTACAAAGTTCATCTTGGAAATAATCGCTACATCACCGTCTTCTTTTACGACGGGGAAATCTCTCAAAATATCGCTTTTGGAGGTATGTTGAATGATGGAAAGCTGTTTGCAAACAACCTACTGGATGGATTACCAAAAGATCCACAAACTCCAGAATTGTTGCATGTAGCTACGGATGGAGAATCCTACGGTCACCATCACCGGCAGGGAGAAATGGCACTTGCCTACTGCCTGCACTACCTTGAAAAGTACTCAGATGCACAATTGGCAAATTACGGCTACTTCCTTGCCAGACACGGCGTGCAAAAGGAAGCCGAAATTCATGATAATAGCTCATGGAGCTGTGCACATGGAGTGGAACGCTGGAGAAGCAACTGCGGCTGCCATACCGGTGGCCAAGCACATTGGGATCAGGAGTGGAGAGCTCCATTAAGAAACGCATTGGATTGGCTAAAAGAGGAGCTTGACAAGCTTTATGAAAAGGAAATGCAAGAGTTTCACTCCGATCCGTGGGGTATTAGAAACGATTTCATTGAAGTAGTTTTTCAATACGAAGAGCGAGATTACCCAAGTTTCTTTCAAAAGCACTTCCCTGAAATTCCCGAAAAACTCTGGACACATGTCATTCGCCTTCTGGAAATGCAACGAAACGGTATGCTCATGTATACGAGCTGCGGGTGGTTTTTCAACGATGCTTCGGGAATTGAAACAGTTCAGATCCTACAGTATGCAAATCGTGCAATCCAGCTTGCAGAACGAGAAAGTGAAGTAAGCCTCGAGCCGGCCTTCAAAGAAATTCTTGCCCAGGGAAAGAGTAACATTGAAGAGCACGGAACAATCGCAGAAATCTACGAAAAGTGGGTAACACCTAAAAGGATGTCCTTGAGTAAGGTGGGAATGCATTATGCAGTAAACGTGCTATTTGCTGAAAATCCGAAAACGCTTCAAGTTTTCAATTACGACATCCAAACGAGCGATCTGATCCGTCTGAGAGCAGGTCAGCAAGTACTATGCATTGGAAGAGCCACTATTAATTCAAAGGTGACTTTGTCTGTCAAGCATTTAAGCTTTGCGGTGCTTTACTTGGGCAATCATCACATTACTGGTGGTACGATTGACAATTACGATGACTTAAGCTACAAGAAGATCGTGGATCAGCTTACGTCAAAGTTTCAAAACAGCTATATCACTTCAACGATTCATGATATCTACGAGTATTTTGGAAAAACTCAGTTTTCCTTTTTTGACCTAATGAAGGATGAACAGACCAAAGTACTTAAGGAAGTAATTGCGGGAAATGTAAAGGATGCCGTTAGTTCAATTGACAGAATTGCGCAGCAAAACTATAGCTTACTAAACCTGATGAAGCGTCAAAAGCTAGTAGTTCCTCATATCCTTTGGCAAAATTTGGTTTCTAAATTGGAGCACGATCTAAGAGAAGCACTGGTCGAGTGGTCGCAAGAAGGTGACGACAGAAAACTCTTCGAAATTTTAGATGAACTATCTAAGTGGAATATTGAACCTTCTAAAAATTATGAATTTAAGGCTGCAGAAGCACTAAGAAAGGTCATTTATAAGGGATACTTTGATGCTGAAAAAGGGGTAGAGCTCCTTTATCGTTTCAAAAGACTCAATATGAATGTGGAGTTAATTCACCTTCAGAACTTAGTATTCACAAAACTAAGAGCAGGAGAAAATGGTGCTTGGAACACGCTAGGAGAAAGCATTTCCCTTGAAGTGGAACCGCAACTAGAAAAAGTGGAGGCTTAAATACACCTCCACTTTCTTGATGGCTTTTTAGAGTACTACAGCAAAACCAAACCTAAAGCCAAAGGAGTTTATCAACGTACGGAAGTTCTCTGGATTATCTTCTCTTTGCTTGACAAACAAAGAGCTGTATCCGACCATAAAGTCAAATAACACTTTGTCTCCAAGTGGAACAGCCATGCCGGCTCCTCCCAAGATGGTTCTCAAGCTTGATTTGTCCTCACGATCTTCATTGAAAAAAGAGTCTGATCCTTCTGTTTTGCTGGTAAGTCCTCCAAGAGCACCGGAAACCTCAACGAATGGAAAGACCTTGTCGGTAGGAATGTAGTATCGGACAAAAGGTCCCGCTAAGAGAAAATTGTTAGATTCCTTTAAATCAATGTCTCCAGATTTGTTTACTGTCGTAGATAAGGTGATATCTAAACCAACAGAAAGATTATCGATTACAAAGTAGCCTATTCGAGGGGTAAGGTTGAATCGTGTTTGCTTATCTGGTTCACCTGGATCAAATCCGGTAACATCGCTTTTTAGTTTTATCCTAGAGAAGCTGAATCCTGATAAACTGGATCCATTCTCCAAATTCAGCAGACCAAATGAAGAAGAGATCCCAATGATGGTTCCTCCCTGCTCTGTCTGAGCAGTCAACTTATTAAAAAGAAAAGCGGTAAATAGTGTTAGTACGAGTAGTTTTTTCATGTTTCTATATTAGACAGTTAATGTGTTTTACATACACCGCAATATAGAAACAAAAACAAGTGGAGGCTTAAACCTCCACTACAGAATTCTCTTCAGAAGAAACATTGCTTGGGACATATGCATCTGCAGCCCAATCGTTCTCCCAAGTAGATCCGTCAAGAATGTATCTGAACTGGTAAGTTCTTCCTTGCTCTAGATCCACAGTCACAGAAAACTTTCCGCTCTTGTTTTTCTTTAATTCCAATTCGCTAGTACTCCAGTCATTGAAGTCACCAGCCAATGCCACTTTTTCAGCTCCTTGAGCTTCCTTTTTTGCTAGGGAGAAAGTCACCTTTGCAACTGGCTTTGATTTTAAATACTTTTTTGAAATCATGTCATTAATTATTTTAAGCTGTTCTGATTTGCAAAGTTTCAGCGTTTTTTTTGATATATCATAGACATAATTGTTAATTCTTTGTGTAATTCACAATAGTTCGATTTAAAACGTTTGAGG
>CAYYNA010000103.1:0-11941 GCA_964472815.1 uncultured Roseivirgaceae bacterium | reverse complement strand
TGCTCTGAAAGCTTTTCATTTTTGAGCAAGTCAAATACTCCAGCATCTAATAGCTTATGTGTAAGCACTCCTCCACTGCCGTGACCTAATGTAATGACATCAAAGTCTAGCTTCGGCATGGGACAAGTAAGCTGCATCTTCATATTACGACTCTGCTAATTCGGTTTCTCCTGCATAATGATAGTATGCGGCACAAGCACCTTCTGAGGAAACCATAGGTGCACCTAGCGGATTCGAAGGCTTACATTTCTTACCAAATTGCGAACAATGAATTGGCTTCTTCAAACCCTTCATAATATCCCCAGCAATACATTCGGCATGTTCAGGTGCCTCTTCAATATTGACCTCAAACTTCACATTTGCATCATAAAGGCTTAGCTCTTTTTTCACTTGGTATCCACTTTCGGGGATCACATCCAAGCCTCGCCACATACGGTTAGTCACATCGAAAACCTCGTAAATAGCATTCTTAGCATTTACATTCCCTTCTTCACTAACCATGCGGGTGTATTGGTTCTCTAGCTTGGCCTCTCCATGCTCTAGCTGTTTGACTGTCATTAGTATTCCCTGAAGAAGATCCACAGGCTCAAACCCAGTGATGACAATAGGAATCTTATATTGATCGACCAGCGGATAGTACTCCTCAAGTCCCATGATTGTGCAAACATGTCCAGCCGCTAAGAAACCTTGCACGACGGTATCTGGGTCGCTCATAAGAGCTGAAATGGCAGGAGGTACGAGCACATGGGAAGCCAAAATTGAATAATTTGTAAGTCCAGCCCGTTTGGCATGTAGCACCGAGAGCGCATTTGCTGGAGCTGTAGTTTCGAAACCTACTGCAAAAAACACCACCTGCCTATCTGGGTTTTCTTTTGCAATCTTTACTGCCTCTAGAGGCGAGTATAGTATCCGGATGTCTGCACCATTTGCTTTCGCCTCCAACAGGCTCTTTTCCGAACCTGGAACCCTCAACATATCTCCAAAAGAACACAGGATTACATTCTTCTCTTCTGCTAGGTAGACCGCTTTGTCAATCAGATTTAGCGGAGTGACACAGACCGGACATCCAGGTCCGTGTACCATCGTAATTTCTTTGGGAAGTAAATCCAAAATGCCATTTTTTACTAGGCTATGTGTTTGCCCACCACAAACTTCCATGATGGTCCATGGCTGTGTTACCGTCCTTTTAATTTCTTCTAAATACTGAGCTACCAACTCCGGATCTCGATACTCGCTTAGGTACTTCATTTCACTCCTCTTTAATTTGGTCAATTGAGGCAGGCTCCAACTCATCAAGCTCTCCTGCTTCTTTCAAATATTCGAAGGTTTTTTTCGCCTCTTCTTCATTTACTACGCTGATAGCTACACCAACATGTACCAAAACGTAATCACCTTCTTTCGCTTGGGGAACCATTTCCAAACTGGCCTCCTTTGAAATCCCTCCAAACTGCACTTTGGCCATTCGGATTAATCCATCCATCTGTGTTTCGATGGCCTTAATTTTTCCCGGTATTGCTAAACACATTGTTCTGCCGATTTTAGGTTAATATTCCGTTTACTATTTATGTAATGTGCGTGTGCCAATTGGCCAAACGCAATGTTTTCGTCATTAGAGGATAACTCTCGATGGAAGTACAGCTCAAAATCCATCCCCAGCCTCTCTATCAGGAGGTCTACCAGCAGGCCATTTTGAAATACACCTCCGCTAAAAGCAAGCAACTTGTAGGCGCCATTGAGAGCCACTTCCCTTACCATCTCCACCAGTGTCAAATGAAACCGCGCACCGATCAATGCACTCTTACCAACTTTTCTTTCGAAGAGCATCTCCTCAATCGCAGGCCTTATACACAAATCATCACCTTTAAACGCAAATTCATAGGACCTT
Organism: uncultured Roseivirgaceae bacterium; assembly: GCA_964472815.1. Classification (GTDB taxonomy): domain Bacteria; phylum Bacteroidota; class Bacteroidia; order Cytophagales; family Cyclobacteriaceae; genus Ekhidna. The sequence goes on along the minus strand of CAYYNA010000103.1, from coordinate 10,056 downwards.
ATATTCGCTGATTTAGTCAGATAGTCTTTGGCTTGCTGCTCAAGCAACATTGCTGCCTGCCCTTCATAACTATTTTGCTTGGACAAGCCAGCCATAAAAGCAACCGCATCAAAAACTCTTCCCATGCTACTGGTCTGCATGGTTGGTTGCAAAAGGCTTTTGGTATAAAAACTCCATTCAGACTCTTCGAAATCGTCTAGCAACTCATGAGAGAGCTCCGCACCAGCAAGTGATAACGCGCACAAGCGGTTATCAATGGCCATTCGGTCGTTTGCAAGATTCTTAAAATAACTCAGATGAGCGATTCTTTCGAAGCTATGATCGGAGTAGTCAAAGAACTCTCCGCCCCAAGATTTTCCATCATCTCCTAGTCCAGTACCATCCCAAATCACACCCAGGACTCGGTCACTATCAAGCAACTTATTTTCTGCCAGAACAGCGGCAAAGTGCGCTTCATGATGTTGCACTTCCTTCACGGGAATTTGCCTTTCTTCAGAAAGCCTTTTCCCGAACTGATTAGAAAAATAACCAGGGTGCTTATCGATGATGATTTCCGTAGGATCTGCCTTGACCAACCGCATGAAGCCTTCCAGTACCTCCTGATACTTCACCTGATTTTCATAGTGACCCAGGTTACCTAAGTACTGTGAAACGTAGGTATTTGATTGTAGAGATAAACCGAATGCTCCTTTCATTTCAGCTCCCAGGGCAAGTACATCTCCTTTATGCTCTGTATCTGAAATCGTAGCGAAGACACTAGGTGCCAACCCTCTTGATCTTCTCAATATCAATCCCTTCCTACTTTGGGAAGAAAACTGCATCACAGAGTCGTCTTGAGGAAAAAGGATTGGCCTGTTATTACTTAAGACAAAATCAGCTAGTTCGAACAGACGAGATTCATCTCCTTCATAAACAATTGGTGCTCCACTAAGATTAGCGCTGGTGGCGATCAATGGTCCACCAAACTGAGCAGAAAGGATTGCCAAAACTGGTGCATAAGGAACCATGACACCTATGCGATCCAGTCCAGGTGCAACCAGCGGCGGCAGCTGACGATCTCGATCTTTTTGTGAAAGCAAAACGATAGGTGATACAGCCCCCTGAAGTGCGTTCTTCTCTTCTGCACTCATATCGAAAATCCCTTCAACAGCTTCTATGCTTGGAAAGAGAACTGCAAAAGGCTTAGTTGGACGGTGCTTTCTGGAACGCAATTGTGTTATCGCTGCTTCACTATTCGCATCGCATAAAAGAAGGAAACCTCCGATTCCCTTTACTGCTACAATGAAGTCATTCTTCAACTTCTCAGTTGCAAGCGAAAGAATCTCAGTGTATTTGAGATCCTTGGAAAAGACCTCCTTGTTGTCAAAAAACGATAAGTTGATCCCACAAGTACCACACGAATTGGTTTGTGAGTAATACCTTCTATCTAATGGATTATTGTACTCTGCACTGCATTCATCACACATCTCAAACTCATCCATTGAGGTATTGGGCCGATCATATGGTAGGCTCTTCATTATCGAATACCTGGGGCCACAATTGGTACATGTGATGAATGGATATCCGTAGCGATGATTACTATCGTCATTCAATTCACCAAGGCAGGTGGTACACATCGAAAAATCAGGTGAAATTGAAATCTCTACATCACCATTTTGGCTTTCTCTTATTTGAAAAGATTTAAACTCTTCATGCGCCACTTCTTCCAAAGTGGAATCGGTAATTACAGCTAAATCAGGCTTCTGATGAAGACAAGCATCTAAGACTGTCTTTGCGTCAGCGTAAGTACTGTTAATTCTTATATGTACGCCATCGGATGAATTGCATACCCAACCTTTGATATTTGCAGCGGTAGCCAACTTATAAACAAATGGTCGAAATCCGACACCCTGCACCCTACCCTGTAAGTGAATATGGAAGGTCTCCACCATTAGGCTGGTACCTGCTCTCCTTCTCTTTTTAGTTTAACTTTTTCTTCCAGCCAATCACACCAGGCATCAATTCCTTCTCCGCTGGTGCTGGATATCTGCATTGCTTCAATGGAGGGATTTACGTCTCTGGCATCTTCAATTGCAGCATCCACAGAGAAGGGCAAGTGAGGGAGCAAGTCTGCTTTTGAAACCAGCATAAGGTCACTAGTGTGAAACATCCTAGGATACTTTTTAGGTTTATCATCACCTTCTGTAGAAGCCAGTAAAGTGACTCTATAGTCTTCTCCCAGATCAAAAGAAGAGGGACAGACCAAGTTTCCTACGTTTTCTATAAAAAGTAACTCCACTCCTTCCAAGTCAATCTGCTCCATTGCTTGCCAGACCATCTGCGCTTCCAGATGGCAGATACCTCCAGTAACGATTTGTAATGCTTCGACACCCGCTTCTTTGATGCGGTCCGCATCTCGCTCCGTCTCTAGATCACCTACCAAAACTTTCATCTTAACCTTTGATGCCAGCCTTCGCGCTGTTTCTTGCATCAAGGTGGTCTTCCCACTACCAGCGGAAGAAGTGATATTTATTAATAGAATTTGCTTCTCACCAACGAACTTTCGAATCGTATCGGCCACAAAATCATTGGCCTTCAATAGATTAAATGAACTGTTGTCACATTGAACTGAACCCCTTGCCGCTTTACTCGACTTTTCTACTGCCATACTTCGATTTAGTTTATTTTTAGCTAACTCATTGTGCCTTTCTTAGGTCACTGTTGTTGCTATCGAATATAGGTTCGGAAATTTTATTAGAAAAGCTTTTCTAGCTTTTAGAAAATTATTTCTAAAAGCTACTCATCAAAGTGTACCCGTTCGATCGTCAACTCTTCACCTTGAATAATATTTTTTGTTGGATGTCCATTGCGACATTTGAAAGAGTAATTGCTAACCTCTGATTCATCGCCACATAATTCGCATCGGATGATAATCGGAACAACGTTTACAATCAACTTGGTATCCAAAAATCTTTGCTCATCCTGCGTCACCGCTTCAAATGCATTTTGCATTAGTACAGGCTCTACATTGGAGAGCAGTCCTACCTTAAGGTCGATCTGATTTAGCTTATCCAGTTCTTGCTTATCAAATTCCGCATCAAGTGTTTTGAAGATGTTTCTCACCAAGGAAATCTCATGCATACTAGTCTTTCATTATGGCCAAACCTAGTGAAGATATTTGATCCAAGTGAGCTTGCGCATCAGCTATCAGTTGAGGGTCCTCAGTCAATTGTTTGATTTCTTTGGCTTTAGCAAGCATGTCTTTGTAACGAGCACGCTCCATGGTTTTGTTAACATTTTGAACGCGCCAGCAAGCCTCTAGGTAGTTCAGGATCGTATGTGCTCGTTCTATTGGAAACTGCTGAGCATCTCGAATTTCCAAGGCCTCCAAATAATAATAGATAGCTTTCTCAGCATTGTCACCTGTTTTAGCCGGAGGGTATTTCAAAAGCGCACTGGCATAGTTGTTTGATACCATCGCGTACTCAAATGGATGAGTATCTTTTTGGTAGTACTCTAAACACTCCTTAAATGAGGTGGCAGAAAAAGCTGACCACATTCCTTTTTTCTTCTCATCTACTGGCATCTCTGCGTAAATCACTGCCAAGTTATGATGAATTTCTGCATACACATCTGGGAAGGCCTCTTTTCTAAAAGTCTCGAGTGCTTTTTGGTATGTATCAATCGAGGACTGATAAAACTGGGGATTTTGGTCTTGCGCCCAGGTATATAGCAAGGTTCCTTTCCGAATGTACGCAGTAGCCAAAAACTCAGGAAACTCTTCTTCCTCGTAGATATTTATGGCCTTGGAAATATACCCGAGAGACTCGGAATAACTCTTTTCGAAATTGGCAATCTCTGAAGCTTGCATCAATAAATTGGCTAGTACCCACTGAACACCCTGCTTTTCAAAATACGCGAGTGAAGCAGATATCAATTCCTTAATTTCTGTAGCCGAATTTTTATCATATTGGACTGATCTTAAAGCGATCAAAATGTTAATCAAATCAAGTCTGAGATACGCCTCAGCCCTTTCACTAAATACTTCCTTCTGATAGTTCCTTAGTAGTTGCTCCGCTTCCGAAAGAAGACCGCTATCCATTAAGAAAATGGCCAAATGCTTGGCACTAAAAGCAGCCTGCTCACCAGAGGGCGCTTGCGAAATTGCTTTTTCGTACACTTTCTCAGCAGCTACACCATTATGTAGATGACCAGCATAATGCGTCAAAACCGCATGATTATGCGTGGAAACATAATGCTCATGATTAAATGTCAAACCAGGAACCAGATCATCCATTTGTGTCAACTGAAGTCTGCAATTCAATGCCTCTTTCAAACGATCACTTTCGCAAAAGCGTAGTGCCTCTTTTTCGTATCCCAACTTGGACAATAACACTGCAAGCAAATCATTCGTGCTGTACGAGGTGGGCTCAAACAATACCGGTGGTTCAGTGCTATCCCAAGGGATAGGTATGATGATTTGACCTCCGTGAATGAGGATATGATTGTGGCGCTCCTCCACCTCAACCAATGATTTTATCTCGACTGCATCAGTTAGCCCCTCGACCGAACTGATTGCTTTCTCCATTTCTGAATTATGTTGATCAGTATAAATAAAAATCATTCCGAAGTAATGTTAGGAAGGTCAATCTTTAGGTATTTCTTTTCTTCGTTGATGGTGCATTCCAACCTTTTATCCCCATCATCTATTTCCTCATCAATTAGCAATTCCCTTATTGCGATACTCTTGGTTCCGATTAGGTCTTTGCTTTTCAACATAAACTCAAGCGATTTATGAAGCTTAGGAAACCACGAATTGGATTTTGGAGAAACTAAGAGCGCATTTACATCACTCTTATAAGCAACGTATACATTGTCAGCACCATCTAGTACTCCATTGCCAATATCCGGAATTAATACAAGATGAGAAGATCTTAATTCAACCTGGCACTTCATTCACACTATTCAATTCTTCCAACAGCAGTCCCACTAATTTATCTCCGGCTTCCTTCACAGGAGCAGAAAGTTCAACTTCCAGCCTAGTATTATCTACTGCGATTAGATACACCTGAATATCGTCAGGGTATTCATCAGCAAGCATCTGTTTTGCGTAAGATAACGCCTGATCCCATTTTAAGCTATGGAGAAAAACCATTGGATCTTCTTCCGGGGCTTTCATCACTTCCTTTGCTGGCACTTTGTATAAGGTTCCTGCAGGCTCTCCCGTATTGATCACCGCATCAGCAATAAGAATTTTGCTATGACCCTTTAGTTGATAAAGCACCTCAAAAGCAGAGGTACCCATATCAAGTATTGTCACCTCACTTCTATCCCCTATACGCTTGGCAAGTTGCTCAATCACATAGCAACCAATCCCATCATCACTCCTCACAGGATTACCAAATCCCATCACCGCAGTTTTTACCATAACAAAAAAAAGCCCGTAGAACTACGGGCTTTGCATAATTTGAATGAATTACAATTTAAACTTAGCTAGCTCTTTGCCAGACTTTTGATCATGCGCATGTACTGTACATACCAGGCAAGAGTCAAAAGACCGAGCTACCATACCTACTTCCACTGGATCGTGTGGATCCTCTATTTCTGTTCCTTCAAGTGCAGCTTCTATTGGACCTGACTTTCCTTCAGCATCATTTGGTCCCACATTCCATGTAGTAGGTGCAACTACCTGATAGTTCTTAATAACTCCACCTTCCACTTCAATCCAATGAGCTAACGCTCCTCTAGCAGCCTCTGTGGCACCAAAACCTTTACCATCTTTCTCTTCTGGTTTGATATAAAACTCTTCATCCAGATTGATTTGTCTCAACCACTCATCGATGTAATTGTACAACCTTGGAGCTTCATGAACTCTCGCCAGTGTCCTAGTAAATACGCTTGCCCCCATTTTGTCCATGATATCACCAAATAGCGGATCCTGGATTTGATGGTCCATATTGTTAGGATTAGCATTCATGATTACTCTAGACAATGGTCCAGCCTCAGCGGCTTGCCCCATATACCTTGGTGCCTTCGCCCAGCTATACTTACCATCAAAATCTGAGTTTTCAAGATTCTGAGAAACTACCGGAGTAGGTAGTGGTTCATCCCAAGGGTGGGCAGGATCTTGATGCTCAAACCAAGAATGATCCACGTGCTCAAAAATCTGATTATGATCAAATTCATGATAGTTCTTTCCATCAAAGAATCCACTGGAACTGATCAGGGCTTGATTTCTACCATCTATCGTTGGGGTATTGTATCGATCTTTATGTAAATAAGTACCATAAGCAATAAACTTCCCGACCCCTTGCCCGAATTTATCCAAGCCAAATTCAAGTGACGCTCTGATAAAGAGACCTAAATCACTGTTTCTCTGCGATTCGTTCTCTTCTACCCAAGCCATCAAATCATCCCAGCTCTTAATCTGCAGATACCTCTCAATTGAGCATCCCAACCAAGTGGTTTCAAGCCAGTCATTTCTGAATTGATTCATGATCGCATGAGCTCGTGTAATGTCTTTTAAAGTTGGAGCACACATAACACCACCAGGCACCATGTAGCTAGAATGAGGCCACTGGCCTCCAAAAAGTGCATACACTTCTACAGGTCTACCACTCGCTGTAACTCCAGATTGAAACGAAGTACCAGTATATGCAGCAAACCTTTTTACCACTTCCTGATACAGCGGTTTACTAGCAAACTTCTTATTGGCCATATCAGTAGCGAAAATGGCGTAAAACCATCGAGGAATACTTTGAATGGTCTCGGTAGCCTGACCTATTGCTCTAAGTAACAAGGCATTAGGTGAAAGCTTAGTCCCCCAAGCAGTATCTAAAGCTGATGACGCACAGTATAGGTGCGAACCTCCACAGATACCACAAATTCGAGGAGTCACAATAAGACCCGACTGTGGATCTTTACCTGCCATGATTCGCTCAAATCCACGAAACATTGCTGCCTGTGTATGCGCTCGAGTCACCACCCCTCCTTCCATGAAAACTTTTACGTCCAGGTCTCCTTCTACCCTTCCGACCGGTGAAATATTTAATTCTTTTGTAGCCATTGCTCTTATTTAGAAGTTACGGTTAATTCTTTGTTTGTAGGAAGTACTTTCTCCCAGCCTGCTCTTAAGTAGTATAGTCCTTTGGACTGTCCTGTTGGAACATCTTTAGGGAAGATTCCCATGTGCTTCATGGTCTTCAATACGCTACCCTTTTTCAAATCATGGTGCGGGAAGCCTGGCTCAGTACAGCCTAAGCACGGATGGTTCGCACGAGTCTTACTTGACTGACGATTCCACAAGATTCGGTTACAGCTGGCGTGTGTCATTGGCCCTCTACATCCTACTTCGTAGAACAGACAACCTCCTCTTTTTCCAAAGCCACCATCAATTTTTTGAGCGAAGTTGTTTACGTTAGGACAGCCGGTCTGAACAAAATCAGTGAAGAAGGTCTTAGGTCGGTGGTAATCATCAATCAATACATCACCAATTCGACCGGTAGAAATCGCCACTAAAATTTGGGTTACCCAATCCGGATGGGCTGGGCACCCAGGAATATTTATCACTGGCAGCCCTCCTTTGGACACATAATCTGCACCCAGAATTCCGCCCTTATTCTTCTTAAGAAATTGCATACCTGTGGACTCACTTGGATTTGGTGGTACTGCGGGTATTCCACCCCAAGTAGCACAATCACCGATCGCCACTGTAAACTGCGTGACCGCAGCAAGCTCTTTCACCCACTCCATCATTGGACGATCTGCGAAGTAGTTCATCGTGCCTGTACCATTTGGTCCCTGGATAATGCTGCCCTCGAAAACAAAAATGTCTAGCTGAATCTTGCCGGCCATGATGTCGCTAAGTAACTCAGTTACTTGCTCTCCAATTTCCAGACCGATTGAAGGATGCCAAAGAATGTTGATTCCAAAATCGGTGACAAGTTCAACGACAGTGGGCTCCTCTGCATCCAAGAAAGACATTGTGTTACCACTTCATGCTCCTCCCTGGAGCCAAAGTACATTTGCCATATTAAAATTTGTTAGGTTAAAAAATTCATAAAAAACTTCAGAATTTCCGAAACATTTTATGGAATTACTTGTTTAAGCTAACTTTTCTGAGAGAATTAGAAAAAAATTACTAGAAAATATTTTCTAATTTAGAACGATTTTAAATAACGTTAAGCGCTGGCTTAATGAATCGTTCATATTCTTCTAGCCCTTTTTGCGTGAGGAAAGCATGCAGTTGCATCCAAATAGAGCACTTGAAGCTGCAGAGATTATTGTTTTCATCCTTGATTGATTGAGAGGTGTACCAAAAGGTGACCAGGGTGCATATGTTATCAGCAAGCTGTGCAACTTGCTGTTTGCTTAATTCAGAAGTAAGTATGCCTCTCGTTTGATTGTACTCAATTCGCTTTTCAAACTGGACTCTCATCTTCAATATAAAGTCCTTGCGTTCTTCATGAAGGTGCGGATAATTTCTTTTGATCTCCAGAATATCAATGAAATAAAATGGATACTTTCCGATGAACTGATAGTAAGAATCTAATTGATAGTCTAAATCTCTTAGATCAGGAGAAGCACGGTATGAACTAAGTATTGCTTTTAGCTCCTCTCCAATTTTCTCATAAGCTTTTGCAACAATCGCTTCTTTGTTCTTAAAGTGATAAGCCAGGTTTCCAACGCTAATCTTCAACTCATCTGCAATATTTTGAAGGCGCACGTTCACAAAACCTTGCTCATTAAAAAGTTCAATAGAGGCCATGATGATCCTGTCTTTAGTTTGTCCCATCATAAGATTAATTATCGCAGTTCTGAAAATAGGCTTCATCCAATCGCAAAGTCCCTCGCTGATCCTTTGCTGCTTGCCGCTTCATATAATTTGCAGAAAGCATTGCTTTCTGAAGAGAGGTGCACCTAGTGATTTTCTTCTTGATGATTTTGAATGGGTCATCAACATGAGCGAAAACAAGATAAACATCCCAGTTTCCATTCCTTTCCACCACATGATCAATAACTGCACTATCCAACAACCATTCGTCATGGTAGAATAAATCCAGATCAATGTACTCTCCTTTGTGATCCACGAAGTACTGGTTATTCATGTAATCCATTAGATTTTCGTAGCTCGTTTTATCGATGTAGATATGAGAACTCATGTCAGTGGTATTAATTTGTTTTTGATTAGCTGATCGTATTCCTGCTTTCCGATATGGGAAAAATGAGGAGAAAAAATTTGCCACATTAGGTCTTTGAAAGCACCAACCTTAAACTCCTCTTGACCAGAAATACTTGCGTAGTGGAGCCATGAGTTTTCCACCAGCCAAATATGCTCTGCCGTTCTTGCCAGGCCTGCCTCATCAATAGGCTGCAGTGCCCCTCTTGAAATGTTGAACTGTAGAAGACGAATGTATTGCTCTTTCTCCCAGTGGATATGAGCTCTATATTTCTCTCTAATCGATTCGTCAAATCGAGTGATCTCCAACGTATCCTGATAAAAAAATGCATACTCAGACTGTATTTCAAACACGGTTGTCCAATGCCTATCCAGGTTTTCGAAGAGTGGCACGATATTCAGGTCATTCAGTAGCTCTACTTGTCTTTGAACAAGCTCTTCGTAAACTTTGGCAAGTATGTCTTTTTTGGTGGGAAAGTGATAGGCCAAATTTCCTATGCTCACATTTGCCTCATCTGCAATATGCTGTAGTCGAACATTAACAAAGCCATTTTCATTAAACAGCTTAAGAGCAGCAAAAAGGATATTTGGTTTGGTTTCCTTCAAACAGACAAGTAGTTAGAGAATTAATTCTAAGTTAAAAAAAAGAGTTGAAACAATTTTCTTAAACAAGAATAGTACTCTTCAAATACAGAAAAAAGCATGCCTACTTCTATTGGGATTTTCTGCAATCGGAATTGTTTAATGCAGGTTAAACTGAAGATCTATGCAGATGCAGACTTAGAAAGTCATGCTAACAAGTATTCTAAGCAAAGGTTTGGAAGAACTGAAATGTGTCAAAAAACCTCAGCCCTTTTTGTAGATCGTCCCGCCTATCACCAGAGCGCCGGAGATAATCA
>CAYYNA010000102.1:10065-11950 GCA_964472815.1 uncultured Roseivirgaceae bacterium | reverse complement strand
GTAAGGGCTTTGAACATGACCTCACAGATCTCTTTTTCACGCTTACTGAGTGAATCATACGCCTCATTCGCGTGCTGGGAAAGTGCTTCGCTTAGCGTACCGATCGCATTATAGTGTCGCAGATCGATCGCTTCACCTACTTTTCGGTTTTCCGTCCAGTAAGACCAGGTTCTCATTAGCGCGTGCTGCAAAATTGGGAGTTGGTCCGGGTTGTCACCTACATCATTTAGCAACTGCTGTGTAAGTCTAGGAGCTATCTTTCCCCCTCCTACTGCTACTGGACCCTCTATTGCTGTTCTCTTCTGATCTCTGGTCATCTGCGGAATCAGATAGTGAGAATCATTGATCATCTGCGTCAGGTCGGGAAACTGAGCACACTCTCCAATGAAATCGGATCGCATAGTTAGCGCGATATAAATGGGCTCATCGTACTGATGAATGGCCTCCAACAGCAGGTTTACAAAAGCAGAAGATTCATCAAGATCGGACGTTTCTGCCTCTAATTTTCTGTACCTAAAAAGTTCTTCAAATTGGTCAACCAGGATGAGCATGTTTTCGTCATCGTCGGATTTTAGCTGCCTTACTACTTCCACTAAGCCCAATGAGCTACTTCGAAGCACGGTACTGATGATGGTCTTCCTTATGAGTTTGTCTTCATCGTTCAAGTTGGCGTACTCACGATCTTTGATTAAAAGAGATTCAGCCAAGTTGTCAATAGGGCCCCCACCAGGTCTAGTCACCACAATTCTCCAGTTAGAACCTGCCTGGGTCATGAAACCACCGTAGAGGGTGGGAATAAGCCCACAATACATCAGTGAGGACTTACCACTACCTGATGCTCCTAAAATCGCAACGAACTTATTCTCAGCTAGCTTGACCAGCACCTCATCACTTTGCCCCTCCCTTCCGAAGAATAAATGACTTTCTTCAATACCAAATGGCCTCAATCCAGGAAATGGATTGATCAATTGGGTGATATCGACGATATCTTCTGCATCTCGCTTCTTGATATCTACTGCTTTGTCGCTCATTAGCTTTCGATTTTAGTGAGGAATGGCTTTAGGTACTCCGGAGTAAATTCACCTCCGTTATTGCCTAATACCATGGCATTGTTTTTCTTATAATGCTCCAAGTCAACGTTCTTCTTCCCGTTAAAGTAAACCGCTTTGGCCTCCATCGGCTTTTCACGGCCAAAACCAGGAGCTTTCAACAAGTCCTGTAATTTGGTCTTTATCCATTCTTCCGATGCATCTCCATAGTAAATTATGGAAGCGTCGCACCTACGAAGATTCTCTTGATGTATGTAGCGCAGATCTACCAAATCACCTTCGTAGCTTGGTGATACCACGTTAAAACCTTGCGTCTTCAAGTAGTCCTGCAATTCATCAATTGCTTTGACATCTCGTTTATCAGCAATTAAGTAGATCATCTTGGATTGGTCAACAACTTCTTGCTTCTCTAGCCCTTTGATCTCTCTTTTTGATTTGAAACGTCCTCCTGTTACCAATTCTTCTCTGATGATTGTCTTTAACTCCTGCAGCGCAATCTGCAATACTTCCGCCTCATCTAGGGCTGCAGCATCACTTTTCAGGTCTTCAATGAATATCTTCTGACGTTCAGTTACATTTTTCAAGTCAGGTGAGACCCAAATGAGTCTGCTAAAAGGCTCCTTATCCGCTTCACTTCGCTCTTTGTTCTTATCAACCATCTGATAGGTATGATCTGACGCTACACGATTTTGCAGATCCACCACCGAAAGCTCAGAGCCTTTTGGCTTGTATCCATAATCCTCACCTACCATATGAATTGAAAGCCTGCAACGATCCAAATCATCCCTGATCATTCTGTCAAGCGACCTGATTTCCTTGGGTAAAGAGTGATCAGG
>CAYYNA010000102.1:8645-10036 GCA_964472815.1 uncultured Roseivirgaceae bacterium | reverse complement strand
TATACCCGTGGCGTATCAATTCTCTCTTGATGATATCTCGCTGAATGACCATATCTACTCCTGTACTTGCCAGGTAAACAGTCTTTTCACGTGGGATCGACTCGTAGCTATTATCTTCCTCAGTGGTGATCTTCGCATTTAGGACATGATTTATGTCGTAAGACATATCCACCAACTTCATCCAATAGCTGCGTTCAGCGTCGCTTCCAAAAAATCTTGTAAACTCCTGTGAATCACCCGTTAGTGGGTCAACTAAAAAGAAATCGTAGCTCAACAGATCTTCCAGTTCAGGAAACTTGTCATCTGGATCAAAGGGTCTTTTCAGTACTTTGAAAAATCGTGCTACGCCATCTACCACCAATCCATTCGACTTCTTTAGGGCTTTGACATAGTGGTTAATTACCTGGACCACCTTTTCATTCTTCGCAAGGTTGTCGGTAAGGACTGACAGTATAACAGAGAATTCATTCAGCTTAGAAGCATCGAAGCTCTTCTCATCAAGAAGCACCAACTCAGGGTTCTCACGAGTAATTTGATAAAGCAGCGTAGATAGGAACTTATTGAAGCTTGTCACCCATCCCTTAGCTCCTCCGTCCATAGGTTCATCGTCTGCAGAAGAATAGATCAACGCTATTTTACCTTTACTACTCATGGGTGAATGTATAAAGCTTTATATCAGTGAAGTAAGTCATTTTTTCTTTGATGCCAAAATTCATCATCTAATCGCCAAAAAGGACGTCTACTATTTCCTCTTCCTCTTGAATTTCTCCATTCATTATACCAATCCAGCATTCCAAAATTTCAATATGCTTAGACATTAGATTGAGTAATTCTTCTTTCCTCATAAGGAGTAAGGTACCCTCTCCTCTTGCCAATGCTGTGAAATCATATTTTTCAGATTCCAGCAGATTCTTCTCACCAAACACTCCACCGGAAATACGTTCTCCTACCTTCTTATCTCCCTCGTAAATATCAATCTCACCATCCAAGACAATGTACATCGGAGCAGATCCTCTATCTCCTTCACGAATCACCGTTTCTCCCATTTTCACGCGCACCTCCTCAAATGCCTCTGCCATGTAGGTAATCAATTCACCAGGAATATTTTGGAAAATGTCGATCTCTTTCAATTTCAGCACACGCTCAATAAGCAACAATTTTTGGTGAAATACCTCGTCCTCTGACCTGAACACCGGAGGTAAAATCGCTTTATCCAATTCCTTCTTGATAGTCGGCTTCAACCTCTTAGTATTGTTGTAATAGGCTTCCTCATCAATTCTGTATATCGCATATGCTGCGGTCTGCAAAAGCAAAGGATCCGGGTTAAATAGGTTAGCAATGAGGTCGGCAGTAACGTGAGTGCTAAGCTCACTAAATCGAAACATGGCTAA
>CAYYNA010000102.1:0-8545 GCA_964472815.1 uncultured Roseivirgaceae bacterium | reverse complement strand
GTCACACTTTGTGGGTCATAAAGCATCGCCAACAGCATAAATATGTTGTCATAATTCTTCACATCCTCCTCTACCATGGCCTCCTTTATGAGCACATCCATTTGATTATCTCCAGGAATTTCTAAGCCAGATTTTATGTTCCAGGCGATATCTCCAATTTCCGTTTCTAATGCGAGTTTGATTCTGGCAGACTGGAAATCTCTCGCTACAAAGCCCAAATAGCTAAGAGATAGGAGCAATTCCGAAATGATTTTTCGATCGGGGAAGTCGATCTTCTTCCAAAGTAGCTCAGAAGCACCCCTACCACCTATTCTGCCAAGAATCTGAATGATCCTCAACATACTTAAGTGATGCTGACCGGTCTTGTAGAATGCCGTATCGATTGTATGAAAAGCACTTTCTCCAGAAGCCTTCAGGGCAGACATGGCCACATTTCCATACGTTGATAAATGGAGGTTCTCAACTAGCACTGGCCACAGTTCCGGTCTCTTTACCTTACCAGCTGTGATCATCGCTGCAGACCGCACACTTGGGTTAATATCTCGCAGCAGTTCAACAATGTAAGTAATGTGTCTATCCTCAGATGCTTTCGCTAATAGGCGGGCCGCTCTGACTCGATCCTTTGCTTCCGTGGAACGGACAAGCTCCTTGATTGCTACATCCGTCAAATTAAATTCAGCAGCTTCTTTCAATTTGACATAAGTAACTTTCGCTTCCTTCAGTACCTCTTCGTTTCCTTCTGTTTTGATGTCCTTCGCAATGATCTCCAACGCTTCCCAGCACAATCTCGCCCTCAACTTAAAGTAGGCATACTTCCGTATCTCTGCTCTACGATGATTTATCAAGTCAAGTAGCGTGTACTCAAACTCGATCGGATCCAGTTTTTCGAAGATCTTCAAGGCGTTAAGCACACGATCACCCTCCTTCGAATTGATTTCATTCTTGAGGATATGGATCAGGTTGTTTTCATTTCTTCGTCCCTCACCCTTCAGCTTTGCTTTTTGTTGCTCTAGTGTCTTTTTCAGTGTTTTCTTGTACTCCTCGAATAGTTTCGTTGATAAATAAACTACCATACCTGCCAAAGCCAGGATAAAGTATGAGTAGTGAATAAGTTTAAAAAATACCAGCAGACCAAGCGCCATTTGCACTGCACCAGCGACAAAAACCGCAATCTCGTTGACCACTCCTTCAATTCTAGTTTGAATATCAAATCTGATCTTAATATCGAGAGGCAGGAAGAAGAGTTTAAAGGCGGGATTTTCTAATGCATCCTTAAGTGCATCTGTAAACAGTTTTCCAGTTCCAGTAAGCACGAAAAAGAGGATGAAATCATCTGTTTTGGTCTCATAGCCAAAGATGTGTCCCACAGTGATTGCTCCAACGGTAAAGAGTATCAGAATCAATGGCATGGTCATCAATGCCACCCTTAAACCAAATTTCCCAATGATATAGTCGTTGAGAAAACTCTGTATAAAGAATGAAAGCAGTATCACCGTTCCTGAGAAGAAGGATAGGAAGTTGGACAAATCATCCTCGTCTGGATACATGGTCTCAGTAGCGCTCAAGAAAGTAAAATCTATGAACTTGGCTGCACCCATGGAGAAAATCAGGAAAACAGACAAAAGCCTCAGGTACTTGTCTTTCATGAGCGAGAGGAAGTTGACTTTTTGAACCGCCTCGCCTTTCATCACTTTAGTGGACTTGTTGAGATTGAAATTCAGCGTAAGAACCAAGGTGAAAAGAAAGACACCCAAGGCTGCAATCGAAGAAACGAGAAGCAAATCGTAGGTTTCATTAATGACGTAACGGGTCAGGATTGGTATACTAAAGAAGGCAATCATGGTAGCCATCAATTGACCGGTATCAATTCCACCAATAATTCTTTTTGATTGACGAAGGTCGAATACTCTGCCAAAAATTCCCCAAAACCCAATGAGGGTAATAGTCGTGACCGGACCGATCATCACAAAGAGTACAAACGGCAACAATTGAAATTCTCCACTGAGTGTATTGTCATACCCAATAAATTCAAATGCAGCCCTAATACCGCCAATAAATACAAGAATCAAAAAGGTAGTAGTAAGGACTAGCGAGGAGAAATTGATTTTCCGCTGCAGATAAACAAATAAGGCCGTGCTAATAATACCAGCACCTCCAGCCGCAAAGAAGGCAATCGCAATCCACTCGTCACCCAGTAGATTTAGGAAGAGTGTTTCCGCACCTATCTGATAGGTTGCCAGCAGAATACCCATAAAGAACCCCTTACCAAGAAGAAGTAGCATAGGTTTCTCTTCGCCTCTTTCGCCTCCCAAAAATTGTAAAAACGCCTGTACCACAACAGCTGTCTTAATGGTTAGTATAAAAATAATCCAATTAAATGGATTAAAAGCTAGCTAAATCTTTAAATCGTGTGGTGGCCTATAATGTTAAGTTAGGTGTAAATCTACTTATTTTTATTCTTATTGCTCTTCTTACTAGTACTCTTCCCTTTTCTCTTCAAGTCACTGTTATATCCAAATAAATAGGCTACACCAACAGTGGCAATATTGTGATAATATTCAAAATTCTCTCGATAGGTTTCGTTCTCAAAATTAATGTCCTCAGTACCGTTATTAGTACCCATATTGCTATGCACCCAAGTATACCTAAAGTCTACCTGAAGCCTATTTTCCCCTTTTACGTCCAAAATGATTCCACCACCTGCTGTCAAGCCAAACTGCAGTCGATTCGGTTTGCTAACAAATGCGGTACTTCTATCGCCAGCTAATGCATTAGATGAGTTAAAGGTCACATTATAGTCCACAATCAGCGGATTTCCATCTTCGTCTGTAAGAAATTCTTCAAATTCTGCCAAGTCCTGCTTACCCGAACCCCCTAGCCAATAGGAAAGTCTAGGTCCTCCGTTCACGTAGTAATGAAATGGGATCCTTCCTAAGGTGACCCGAAGCATGACCGGTGCGGAGATAAAATGATTGGTCATCTCTGTTTTTACAATCTCCCCGTCTGTTTGCCGATCAGTGACCTTCTTCCCGTACCGCTCATAGAGTAACTCTCCATACACAGAATAGAGCCCAGTGGCAGTATAACTAATAGCTACGCCAGCTTGAAAATTAAAATTTTCAGGAACATTGAATGAGTCTTTTTCATAGGTACTCTCTTGATAAACATGGTCAATGTAGTTGAGTCCAATTTTGGGACCGAACCAATACTGCGAGTAACTCCAAAAAGAGCTAAGGAGTAAAACACCTGCTATAAGATTCCGCTTCATTGCTGCGTTAATGATATGTAATTATAGTAAAAGCAAATGAGCTCAAAGGATTTCCATTTTAATTATCTGGCCATTAGCTGATATTTTAGACTAAGTATTCTTAACGGCCGATGGATATTTGTTACGGGTCGGCTCAAATACAATAATTTCTATAATTTAGTGAATAATTATAAGATCAAGCGCCTGTTTGAAACCTAGATTTTCTCCGAAATTCAGTACTCACAAGAAAGTAAAGTGGTTTTTACTCTCAGCAATATTACTCTCTCCATTTTTTGGTAACTCCCAGCAGCCGCAGGTGTATAATCAGTTCTTCATGAACCCTTACATCTACAATCCTGCGTATGCCGGAGTAGAAGGTCATGCTACTTTTTTCGTTAGTTATAGAGATCAGTGGACAAATATCGAGTCTGCTCCTCAATTGTCAGATGTCAGTTTTCATGTGCCCCTCAAAGGAGGAATCGCGCTGGGCGGTGCTGCCTTCAATATCTCACAAGGTTTGTTAAATACCTCTGCCGCCAAGATTACCGGTTCATATTTGATAAACATTGACCGAACACATTTCCTCCGATTTGGCATGTCCCTGGGAGCTGGCATAAACTCGGTAAATCTGAATGAGCTAGCGGATGGCGCTAACGATCCAGCAATAGCAGGCTTTCTTGATCAATCGACCTTCTTTCTTGGAGATTTTGGACTTACTTACCATTTCGGTCATTTTAATGTGGGTATGGCACTTCCCAACCTTTTTTCCTACAACCCAATCACACAGACAGAGATTGCCTCTCCCGAATTTTCCCCGGTAGATAATATCCTATTTAAGGCGAACTACAGAGGACATATCACAGATGATCTGGCTTTTGAGCCGCATCTTATCTATAGGTACAGTAGCGTCATACCTCATCAGTATGAGGCCGTGCTAATTGCGCACCTCTACCACATTGTCTGGGTAGGCGCTTCCTACCGGCAAGACGCTAATATTATAGGTTTAGTAGGAGCAAAAATTAAAGAGCAGTTCGGTGTTGGGTTTTCCTACGAATTGGGAAACTCTACCCTTTCCTCTGACCTAGGACCCACTTTTGAAGTGACACTCGGATATCATCTTGGTACTAAAAAAGAACATGCCGAACATGTATCCAGCTTCATCAAAAGTCACAGATTATCTGCCGAAGAACGAGCTAAAAAAGCTGAGGTAGAGAGAAATAACAGACTTGCCGCTCTTCAAGAAAGCCGACCAGAGGATGAAAATGAAGAGGATGATAACTTAGGAATTTTGGGGTCAAATTCATCTATATACAAATCTCAGCCGCCAAAAGAAGCCGAAACCCCAACAGCAATAGTGGATGATTGGGATCATCAGGAAGAGCATGAAGAGCTAACCAGGACTAATCAATTTGGTGAGGAAGAAACAGGCATCAGACTAGAAAAGCCCGCAGCAGAGGGAGATGAAAAGAACGTGGTGATAAGCTGGGTTCCTACGGCAGAGGCAGCTAACCTTCAGGTGGCAGATGATGGTCACTTGGAGCGTGAGCTTGAAGATGGTACGAAGGAAATAGGTATCAAATATGAGAAAGAGTTGGAGGATGGTACTGTGGAGCACATTGTTAAGTGGGATAAAGCGCTAAATGAAACTCAGGCTGACATCATCGCCACAACTCCTGAACTCACTGAAGATCAGCATGAAGCGATCGAGAAAGCAGATCCTACCCTGACCCAAGATTTTAGAACTCACGAAGAGTTAGCGAGCTCTGACGATCACGTTACCGTAAAGAGAGGAAACCATTTGCTAGAGCTGCCAACAGGAAACTTCGTGATCTCAGGAGCATTCTCTCAATTTGAACATGCCCAGAATCACAGCGATAATTTGTTTCAGCAAGGATATCAGGACGCTATTGTTGGCTTCTCTTCTGCCAGAGGATATTATTATGTAGTAGTTTATCAATCTGGAAACGTGGAGCAAGCAAGATCCAAGAGAGATGAATTCAGAAAACTTCCACAACTATCTAAAGCATGGGTATTACAGGTCACAGATTAAGGCATATCATCATTGCTTTGCTTTTGCTGCCTATGGTGTCTTTTGCTCAGCAACCGTTTATAAATAACGTCGCACCCCTTAGTGCAGAGGTAGGTACTATCGTCGAAATAGCTGGATTAAACCTATCAGGGTCACCCCGAGTATTTTTCGGTGGTGTAGAAGCTAATGTAACATCCAATACAAATAACCTTATCCAAGTGGAAGTGCCTGCTGGCGCGTCAAATACTTCCATATTCGTTTTGAATAATGGAGAGATTGCTCAATCCAGTGAGAGGTTTCAATTGAGCTTCGGAGGAACTTCGGTTACAGAGTTTGATCCTGAATTTTTCCAAAGTACGGGAGAACTTGCTGCCTCGGACCTCTGCCTTTGTGACTTGAATAGCGATGGTTTGAATGATGTAGTAGTAGTTCATAACAGAGATGAGGATGCAGATGGCGCAGAAGCTACCGTGTTCTTAAATAATACGACAACTACGGGAGCTCTTTCTGGAACTGAATTTCAAGTTAGCCAGGAACTTAATGTTCAGGATCATGATGCAGGCTTCATTTCAGTAGCATGTGCCGATTTTGATAATGACGGGGACAATGATTTGGCCTTCACTTCCAACACAGGTACTCAATCGAATGATGTTTTTGTTTTAGGTAATACCAACAATGGAAATTTTCCTGCAAACCCAAGTGCGCTAGCATTTCAGCTCCCATTGACCGCATCTTCACTACAAAGGCAGCCAGGGATGATTAGAGCTGCAGATTTCGATAGAGATGGGTTCTTGGATCTCGTGGTAGGCAACAGCACTGACGGTACATTTCACATTTTTAGAAATACTCGAAACCTAACTTTTGGTGCTGCAAACGAATTTCAGTCAGAAGGTGAGCGAACAAGTATCATAGAAGTTGGAGATTTTAATGGTGATGGCTATCAAGATTTAGCTACCTCAGCATTTAGGCAAAACAACATCAGCTTCTTTAAAAATCTCAGCACAATAAACAACTTCTCTTTCGCGCAAGAGGACAAAACTCTTACAGAATTAGTGACGGATATTGCATTAGGCGATGTTGACAATGATGGAGACATTGATGTGGTTTCTGCTAGTCGAGATAATGGAACCATCACCTTTTTTGAAAATGAAAGCGGTTCCGAACTTTCGTTCCAGGCGGGAATCGATATTCCCACCACTGCCAGCTCAAACGTGGGCGTAAATCTTGGGGACATGAATGGGGATGGTCTTTTAGACATTGTGTCTACCAACCTGACAGGAGGAATTTACCTATATCGCAACCAAGGAAATAACTCATTTGGCTCAGAAGAAATAGAAGCTACTGGCTCAACGACCCAGTTTTTAATGATTGGTGACTTAAATAACGATGCTAAACCGGACATAGCTTTTTCACGAGATGTTGAAATCACCCAAGTAGGATCGTTAGGAATATTGCTCAATCGAAATTGCATTACTCCTATCATTACACCTCAAAACATTGAATTCTGCCCCAATGAACCCTTTACTTTAGAAACTACTAAGTCACTAAATGCGACCTATACTTGGGAAGTTCTAACGGGAAATGGGGCTAACCCTACCGACAATGATGCACATGCTGAATTCACCATCACGGGTGGCTCCAATGCTTCCATCAGGGTAACCATTACCCAAGATGGGTGTTCAGAATCAGCAAATTTAAATCTGACGGTAGCTGGAGGAACAGCCCCAACCAATCCATCGATCAACGTGACTTCTGCTGGTGTTTTGTGTACGGGGGATAATGTCACGCTCTCCAGCTCCATTACAAGCGACAATTACTTCTGGACGCTCCCTGACGGAAGTAGTGCAGCGACTCCCACAATCCAACTCAATCCTGTTTCCATAGAAGATGCAGGCACCTACTCGCTGTATATTCAGGACAATGATGGGTGCATCAGCGAAACGGCATCAGAAACGATCGAGGTAAGTGAATCACCTGCCCTATCCATTTTGAATAACGGCCTGGAAAATTTCTGCGACGAGGTTGTACTTGAGGTCCCAGATTACTCAGGCGATGGTATCACCTATCAGTGGCAAAACAATGGGGCTGATTTAGGATCCGCCGATGAAAACAACGCTTCAGTTACGGTTTCCCAGTCCGGTGTTTACACGGTAGAGGTAACAAACGCAGACGATTGTACTTCAGAAACCTCATCGGTAACCTTAAACAGAGTTGATCTCCCAACGTCCATCATTGACGGCCCCACGGAAACCTGTGTCGATTTTCAAACCACGTTCACTGCTGGATCATTTGGAGAAGCAGGTTTCGATTTGGAGTACCAATGGATCGTCGACGGTTCTGAGTTCAGCACAGCAAACACCATCGATCTCACTTTCAACAATGCTAGTGGCCATACTATCACATTAAATACAAGTTACAATCCATCCGAAGTGTACCCCGGACCAAATGCTGACGATTTGTGCGTTTCGTCCGAGACACTCAATCTCACCGTTTCGAATCCTCCCTCCATCGAATTTAACCTTGCGCAGGGTGTAGAAAAATGCCAAGGAGATGTGCTCAATGTCGAGTTGTCGAATCCTGCTGGGAATTCCATTGATAGTTATTCATGGATCACTCGAAACGCGACGAGCGGAATTATTGGTACTTCAACTGATTCGTCCTTCGAAGTTCTTACTCCTGCTGGTGTGGAAAGTGTTTATGCGGTTGTTACCATAGAAACAGCAATTGGCTGTACAGTGACTGACTCTCTTCTGATCAACAACTTCCCTACAGATGCTGGAGTCGTTTTTCCAGATTTTCCAGGAGTTACAAGTGACTCCATCGTACTAGAGGATGGAATTTCCATAAGACTTCAAGCTAATAATATCGTTTCTGGTTTTGCGTGGGAGCCGGCAGAGTTTATCGATAACCCTGCTAGTGAAACCGTGACCTTTTTTCCACAGACTCAATTCAATACAGTAACCCTTTCAGGTGTCGATAATAATGGATGCCCCGTCGCAACCTCTGTGGTGGTGGAGCTCGATAACTTAAGGCCTAAGAAAACCTTTTCACCAAATGGCGATGGACTTAACGATTGTTGGGAAATTTTGAACATCGAAGGTTTCGAAGGAGTGTGTGAAGTGTACATTTTCGATAGCCGGGGTAGAAATGTCGTTGATCCCATCAAAACTTTTGACCAAGGTAACTGTGTATGGGACGGGACTTTCAGCGGCACACCTGTTTTAGAGGGTGTGTACTATTTCGTGCTTAAATGCAACGACGATGGTTTG
>CAYYNA010000101.1:10816-12110 GCA_964472815.1 uncultured Roseivirgaceae bacterium | reverse complement strand
TTGGTGACGATGGCAACAATGGTCTTGATAATCTGGCTATCAGAATTCTCATTGTCTTTATCAAGGATGATAATGGATTTCGTATCAAACGGATTCGCTATCTGCAAATCGTGTACATCTATCGGATTACCCGTTCTACATATTACCAGAGTATTTCCTGTATTGCCAACCTTATCCTTAATTTCATCTTCCATGACTACCTTATCCATATCGGCAAGGATGACTACTACTCCTCTTTTCTGATTCTCGTTTGCTTCTACCAACTCAGGAATAATGGTAAAGATCTTTGACGACCACCCCAGAATAAGGACATGATCTTCTTCAATGACAAAGGATCGACCTTTTCTTAAAACTTCCAATTTTGTAAGAATACCATTCGATACCAGACCAATGAGTGTAGAGATAATGACTAGACCCAAGACCGTAGTAAGCAGCATGAACATACGGAATGGCCAATTTTCGTCATGATTACCTAAAACTCCCGGATCCAAAGCATGGGTCAGGTTCACCCAAATGGACTCGAAGATATTGAAGTTCATATCGTGATCAGGGTGAAGTCCTAAGCTCAACAAAGTGATACCAAAAAGCGTGATGACAATTAAGGTGATCACACCGAGTCCCTTGATCATGGAGATGGTACCCTGTGATACGAAGCTGTCAAAACGGTAATTCAGTCGGTCCTTAAAAGAAACTCTTCTCCTCATAGAGAATGATTGATTTTGTATTCAGGCGCAAAACTAGTTCTAAAATAACGCAAAATAATGATTGGTTGTGCCTAGGCATTAAAATCACATCTGTCAAACCTGAGACAAAAAATATTAGCAGTATTTTTATTGTATGCGTAATATGCAGATATGAACAGACTATTAACCGCTATCTCGCTTGGAGTTATCCTTTCAGGTTGCAACCCTACCTTAACTACCTTCTCATTTATCTACAATAACGAGGGTCCCAATAGGGAAATAGCGGAGAAAATGGAAGTCCTTTTAGAGGAAACCTACTACAACGCAGACATTGTTCTTATTGAAGGTGACGGGACGGAACAAAACCTCGATAGTTTGATCTTGGAGACGGTCGATTTTGCCCTAGTTGAAAACTATGTCAACTATAAAGAGGGTGTGAACTCACTATTTTCTGTCTATTCCGAAGTATTACATCTTTTCTATCGTGATAGTGAGACCATCACCTCCTTTGAAGAACTTATTTATGACAAGCCCATTTACATCGGAAGAGAGGAGTCACCTACCTATAATCTAATGATGGATCTTTTTGCATTCTATGGATTAGATCCCTC
>CAYYNA010000101.1:2452-10716 GCA_964472815.1 uncultured Roseivirgaceae bacterium | reverse complement strand
GTAAATGATTTCACTAAAACAATGCTCAGGAATCGTCAGGTCTTTACTGCAATAGATCCATTGCTTTACATTGGGATGAGTGAAAACTTCAATCAGGGGAAGCTAAATATCCCGTTGCACGAGGGAGCAAGGACATTTTTGGATAGAGACGAGCCCAGTTTTGTAGAACGGTATGCGGAACTTGGTGGCGTGATTCTATCACTCATCATTGCTGCATGGAGTGGGTTGGTCTCACTTACAAAATGGCAAGCACAGAAGAAAAAGGATCGAATCGATGAGTTCTATGAAGACCTTATCAACATTAAAAATGCCATCACCTCTCTGAAAAACTCGAAAGAGGTAATTGAGAAAATCAAACATGTGAAGTCCTCTCAAAATAAAGCATTTGAACTGCTCATCAGTGAAGAGTTGGTGGCAAATGAAAGTTTCAGAATTTACATGGAGCTATCCAAAGAAACTGTCAACGAGCTTAGATCAAAACTTAAGTCGGTCAAATCACGGCTGTAGGTTTCACTTAATCGCTGCTTGATTATTTCATATTTAGTATTTGTGCCAAAACGATTCTAAATTCGTGCTCTAATTCTGAGTGGAAATTCATGGGCATTTTCGATTTTTTTCAAAGTGATATTGCGATTGATCTAGGTACTGCTAACACGCTGATTATCACTAAAGATAAAGTTGTAGTAGACGAACCTTCAATTATTGCAATTGATAAGAGCAACAACAAGGTTTTAGCGATTGGTCGTCATGCTATGCAGATGCATGAAAAGACCCACGAGAACATTAAGACCATTCGTCCACTAAAAGATGGAGTAATTGCAGATTTCCATGCTGCTGAGCATATGATTAGAGGGATGATCAAAATGATGGATAATGGCAAAAAGAGCTTTTTGCCCGCATCGCATCGGATGATCATATGTATACCTTCTGGCATTACGGAAGTAGAAAAGCGTGCGGTGCGAGACTCTGCAGAGCACGCCGGGGCAAAAGAGGTCTACATGATTCACGAACCAATTGCGGCAGCAATTGGTATCGGGATTGATATCGATCAACCTATAGGAAGTATGGTTGTAGATATCGGGGGCGGTACCACAGAAATTGCCGTGATTGCATTAAGCGGAATTGTTTGCGATCAATCAATTCGTGTTGCTGGAGATTCTTTCAATAAGGACATTCTTGATTATATGAGAAGGCAACATAATCTGTTGATCGGAGAAAGAACAGCGGAAAAAGTAAAGATCGAGGTTGGATCTGCCTTGACGGAATTAGACGATGGTCCTGAAGATTTTGAGATAAGAGGCCGAGATTTAATGACTGGGATACCAAAAGTCATCAAGATATCTTATTCAGAAATCGCCTTTGCGATAGATAAATCTGTTTCGAAAATTGAAGAAGCTGTCTTGAAGGCCTTGGAGATTTCCCCTCCCGAGCTATCAGCAGATATCTACGACAATGGGATTTACCTAACAGGTGGAGGTGCCATGCTTAGAGGTTTAGACAAGAGACTTTCTATGAAAACAAAACTTCCTATTCACATCGCTGAGGACCCTCTCAGAGCTGTTGTGCGTGGGACTGGAGCTGCACTCAAAAACGTCAATCATTTCAAAGCGGTCTTAATGACTTAAAAAGTGAATGCGGAGACTATTAGATTTCCTATACAAACGGCGAGAAATAGGTGTTTTTTTAGTTCTTGAAATTCTTAGCGTTTGGCTACTAGTTAGCTTTAATAATAGATACAACGCCACACTCTTCAATTCTAGCAATAATTTTTCAGGCTTAGTTAATGAGTCATCGGAGAATGTTTCTAACTATTTTGAGCTTAAGACCATAAATGAGCAATTAAAAGCTGAAAATGAGCAGCTGTTTGAGGAGCTCAAGCGTCTCAGAACAAGCCCTAACGCAATTGTTGATACAGTGGAAAGGTATGCAGTGGTAGGAGCTAGAGTAGTGGGAAATTCTACAAATAGAAGCGCCAATTTCCTTACAATTTCTGCAGGATTAAAGGATAGTATTGAAGTGGGAATGGGTGTAATAACCTCTACCGGGATTGTGGGTCAGGTTAAGTCAGTGTCTGAGAACTACGCAACGGTGTATTCGCTTCTTCACCCAAATTTGCTGATATCATCTAAGGTAAAGAGGACACAAACTAAGGGAACCGTGCAATGGGACCAGGTAGATGATTTGCATGCTGAGCTGAAATACATTCCCAGACACATCAAATTGCAAATCGGCGATTCCGTAGTGACTTCCGGCTTTAATTCGGTTTTCCCTGAAAATATTTTGATTGGTCTGGTAGACGAAATGAACTTGGAAGATCAAATGACATTTTATGAGGCCAGGATAAAATTAGCCACAGATTTTTCCTCGCTAAATAATGTCTTTGCTATCAAAGATTTGCTGAAGTTTGAAAAAGACTCCTTGGAACAGCTATGAATAAACTAAGCATCAGAGAGCAGGTTTTGAATTTCATTTTTTTGATGCTTTTGCAGCTTCCGCTGATTCATCGCACCACCCTTTTTGACAAAGCATTTGGTTTCTTCTACGTTGGCTTTTTGCTCCTTTTGCCGGTTGGCATCAGCAGGTCCTACCTAATGATAATTGGTTTTGTAGTCGGCCTGATTGTAGACATATTTAGTAGTACTCCTGGGATCCATGCCTCCGCATGCGTAGCAATCATGTTTGCAAGAAACTTTTGGCTTTCCATTTTAGATGACGATTGGAAAGAACTGCCAAACTTGAACATAGCAACTCTTAAGTCTGCGAAATTTTTGTTGTTCATTTTGCCACTAATCTTTTTTCACCACTTGATTCTTTTTCTTGTGGAGAATGGCGGCTTTCATCAATTCATGGGAGTGATGGAAAGAGTTTTTTTTAGTACGCTTTTTAGCGGGGTGATCGTTTTTGTAGTAGCTTATGTGATAAGCGGAAGAAGAAAGAACTGATGGACAGATCATTTACCATTCGTCTGATAATTGTAATAACAGCGTTGATTTTTTCAGTGCGTTTGTTTTATATCCAGATTCTGGATGAAGATTATAAGATCGCTGCAGAAAACAATGTGGTCCAGAAAACTATAGAGTACCCATATAGAGGTCTGGTTTATGACAGTAAGGATAGCTTGATCATTTTCAATTCTCCAGTCTATGACTTGATGGTGGTTCCGAAAGAAGCGGAGGTGAACGATACGGCCCGTTTCTGCGCTATGTTGGGTATTACAGAGGAAGTGTTTCTTGAACGATTCAAAAAGGCCAAGGGCTTTTCCTCAATTCTTGCCTCTAAGTTTCAGGAGCAGCTCTCTGATACGGTCTTTGCTAAGGTCCAAGATCAGTTGATTAACTACCCGGGATTTTATGTGCTGCCGAGAACAGTCCGCTCCTACAATACAGAATCAATGGCAAACATACTTGGCTATGTTGGGGAAGTAAGTAGACGATTCTTAAATAGAGACACCACCAGGTATTACAAGCAAGGTGATTATATAGGTATCGGGGGAATTGAAAAGGAGTATGAATCAAATCTCCGCGGTAGAAGAGGTATTAGCTACAAAGTGGTGGATGTTCAAGGGATTATCAAGGACGAATACCGAGACGGAGAATTTGATACTATTCCTGAAGCAGGAGAAGACATTCATCTGACCATAGACTTAGAGCTCCAGCAATATGCAGAGCGATTGATGGAAGATAAGGTTGGGAGCGTTGTTGCGATAGAGCCTAAGACCGGGCGCATCCTAGCTTTGGTTTCTGCTCCCTCATACGATCCCCAGCTACTAAGCGGTAAAAACCTCAGCAGGTTTTTTGGGGAGTTAGAGTCTAATGAGGACAAACCATTGTTCAACAGACCACTTCAAGCAAGATACCCACCCGGTTCCATGTTTAAGACAATTCAGGGAGTGATAGCCATGCATGAAGGTGTGGTCTCCGCAGACGAAATTATCACTACAGATGGATCGAACATTGGTGACCTGGCGCCTCCAGGAAAATACTGGATGGAAAAGGCAATCCAGAAGTCTTCCAACAACTATTTCTATTTGATAATGAAAAGAGTGGTAGAGCAAAAGGTCAAGGAGAGTAAGTACTTGGACTCAAGGATTGGATATGAAAAGTGGAGAAATCACGTGATGGAATTTGGCTTGGGAAGAAAGCTTGGAATTGACCTGCCTAATGAAATTAACGGTAATGTTCCAAGCATAGAGTGGTACGATAGGCAATACGGCGTGGAGAGATGGAAGTACTCGAATATTGCATCTTTAAGCATTGGACAGGGAGAACTTTTGGTTAGCCCACTTCAGATGGCCAATCTTGCTGCTATTCTTGCCAATAGAGGTTACTTCATTACCCCACATGTGGTAGAAAGAATTGAGAATTGGCCTAACCCAAACATTAGCAAGGAAATTCTGCCTTTTGATCCAAGTTTGTATGAGGTGGTGTTGAATGGCATGCAGAAGGTTGTCGAAGCTGGTTCTGGCAGGCGAGGTTATTTGGACACTCTTAAATTGGCTGGGAAGACAAGCACAGTTCAAAACCCACATGGCGAAGATCACTCAGGATTTATGGGCTTTGCGCCCTTAGATGATCCCAAAATAGCGGTTGCTGCATATGTTGAAAATGCTGGCCAAGGGGGTCGAGCTGCTGTTTCTGTAGCTAGTTTGATCGCAGAACAATTCATTTTTGGAGACATCTCTAGAAAATGGCTGGAAGATTACGTAATAGAGGAAAGATACTTACCGGAAAATGCGCCAAGACTCACTATCGCAGAAAATTGATTGGATCACCGTCCTTCTTTTCGGTTTACTAGTTATAAGCGGCTGGCTAAACATTTATGCCGCCGAGTATGACCCGGATTTGAATCAAAGCATTTTTGACTTCTCAACAAGTGCAGGAAAGCAGTTTGTTTGGGTGTGTATGTCGCTGCTCATTATCATTGTGCTCTTCTTTTTCGACCACAGCTTTTTTGATTCATTTTCATACATCATCTATGGTGTGGTTCTAGCTCTCTTGCTTTTCGTCTTGATCGGTGGAAAAGAAGTTGCCGGCTCCAAATCATGGATTGGGATCGGTGGTTTCGGTTTACAGCCTTCCGAATTCGCCAAATTTGCTACAGCCCTAGCGCTAGCAAAGTTTTTGAGCGACGCAAATAGAAAATTGGAAAACCTAAAAGACCTGTTAATTTCTTTTGCGATCATCATCACACCAATGATGCTGACCATTCTACAAGGAGATACAGGAACCGCATTAGTTTTTGGCTCACTCACCTTGGCCATGTTTAGAGAAGGTATGCCAGCTAATATTTTGGCAATTGCATTTTCGGTGGTTTTGGTTTTTTTGATGACCCTGTTGGTGAGCCAAACGGTGCTATTGGTCGTGATTGCAATTGGGGTTCTTTTAGGAATTGGCCTTACAGCCAGAAACCCAAAGAAGCTGGTTTATGTCATTGTGGTTGGAATAGTAGTAACATTAGCTGTACGAAGCGTAGACTTCATCTTAACAGATGTATTGAAAGCACATCAACAAAAAAGAGTCTTATCTCTCGTCAATCCCAATGCCGATCCTTTGGGAATTGGTTGGAACGTCACTCAATCCAAAATTGCGATTGGTTCCGGTGGTTTTATAGGGAAGGGCTTTCTGGGAGGGACTCAGACTAAGTTTGACTTTGTTCCTGCACAGTCTACAGATTTTATTTTCTGCACTATTGGTGAAGAGCAAGGGTGGGTAGGGAGTGTCTTGCTTCTAGTTGTCTTTTCTGCATTGCTTTTGAGAATAACCTATTTGGCTGAACGTCAGAAATCAGCTTTTGGTAGAATTTATGGATATGGCGTTTTAGGAATAATATTCTTTCACTTCGCGGTAAATATTGCCATGACCATTGGCTTATTCCCAGTAATCGGAATCCCTCTTCCGTTTTTCAGCTATGGAGGCTCCTCATTGTGGGCGTTTACAATCCTGTTATTTACTTTTTTGAGGTTAGATGCAAATAGAATGCAGGTCCTCCAGCGATTCTGATCACTTTTAGTTTCCTTTTTTCTTAAATAGTTTCTTAACCTTGTTTTTCGCGGATTCTGCAGCTTTCTTCTTTTGTGCAGCAACTGCCGCATTGATAGAGTCTTGAGTTGCCTTCTTCTTGGCACTTAGAACTGCCTTTGCAGAATCTGCAGCAGCTTTGGCCTTTGCTTCTGCCCTTGCTTTCTCTTCGGCAATCTTGGCTTCCGCCTTGGCTTTTTCATCGTCTACTTTACTCGTGATCTGCTCCTTAAATGCAGCTGAAGCACTTGACCCACCTGTACTGCCGGAAGGGCTTGTGCTTAGGAGGCTAACCTTTACATCATCGTAGGTTCCGCCAATACCTAAGTCAATATCAATTTTGTCCGAAATCAAATTTGTTCCTCCGGTAAGCGAGCTTACCGCACTATTCAATGCACTTCCAATTGCACCAGTTGGAATTTCCTTTATCAGCATAGAATAGCTTAGCTGCCCATCTAATGTATTGCTTCCACCTAGCGTGGCTTTCTGACCATTTACCTCCAGGTCAAATGGCTCCACAAATAAGTGCCCGTCTTTTATTTCTGTTTTGATTAGGACGTCCTTGATTGAGATACTTTTATCGGAATCACTGGATGCGGCACCAGATTTGAATGCTGCCAGACTATTAAGTTTGGTTGAAAACTCTCCACCAGTCAAGGCGGCTTGCGCCACGTTCACAAGGCCTTCCAGATTTATTTTGTCCATTAATGGCATCATATCATTTCCTAATAGACCATTCACATTGAAATTCGTAGAGAACTTTCCAGTCACTTGTTTAGCAATAGGAACGAATTCCTGCACCGTAGAAAACGATTCAAATGCACTGGCAATGGATAGATCCTTTACATCAAAGCCTAAATCGTATTTAGGCTCCTCTAGGCCCTTGGTGTCATAAGATCCGGAAAGCGAAAAGGTTCCATCTAGCAGATTAAAGCTGTTTTCGTCCAAGATAATTGCTCCATCCCTGATGATGACCCTACCCTCAAAATTGCTGATCTCCAGGTTTGTGTAGACCATTTTGTCAATCGCAGAATTGAAGGAAAAATCAATGTTTTCCGGTATGCGTACAACTTCTAGCGCAGTAGTATCGGTAGGTATTTCCTCTTCTAGCTCTGAAGAATCTGTTTCAGGCATGAACTCATTAATGTCAATTAAGTCTGAGTTAAGAGAAAGTGATCCACTCAAGACCTCTTCATTCAAAGCAAAACCCAAATAGTTTTTGACGCTACCATTTAGTTTAAAGTCTGATTTTCCTGCTGCTGCATCAAATTGATCGAGTGTGATTTCACTTGGATTGAAGCCCATTTGGGCCTTTGCGATGCTGAAGCCATTGGGCAGATCGGCAGATTCAAAATAGAATCCATCCACTGTAAGGCTCCCAGATGTCGGCAATTGCTCATATTGCTCAGCTTCGACTATGGACATCTGTCCCGAGGAACTTAGTGCTGCATTAATCTTGCCTTTCAATGTCATTCCATCAAGAGGAACGATTTTGGTTATTTTTTCAAGATCAGCATTGCCTTCAAATCCGAAATCCCAGGTATAATTTTCCAGATCTCGAAACTTCAAATAGGATGACAATTCTTCACCGTCAACCAGCATAGAAAATTTGTTGACGTTGAAACTGGTCTCCGAAAGGTCCGCAGAAGGATAGTCGAAATTAGTTTCTATATTGATTTGCTCCATTGGAATATTGAATTCCGAATAGGAAATACTGCCATTAGAGACCGAAAGATTGGCAGATACCTTAGGCATAGAATTCTCATTGTAAGTACCACTTACAAGTCCATCAAAATTGATTTCGCCGGAGGCAGTAACTCCTGATAAATACTCTTGATAGACTCCAGGAATGAGAGAAAGGATACTTTTCAGACTGATATCATTTCCACCAAATTTGACATCCATCACAATATCTTCATCTGGCATTTTCAAGTAGCCGTCAGCTTCAATCGCAAAGTCATTTAATGCAACGCGGTTCTCCTTGAATGTGAACTCCATCTCGGGGAGGTTCATATTAAGAGTAATATCAGCTTCAAATCGTTTGGAGGACATATAGTCTACATCGTCATAGCCGAGCGAAACAGATTCTATGACCGTCTTGGTGGTCAGATCAAAAATATCTAAGGTAAAATCACCTGAACCCTCATGGTTTAATCCGAGTAGAGAGGTGTATATGTTAGAGGATTGATCAAGGTATACGACTGAGCCATCTTCAATTGCCCATCTCTCTATCCCTACGTTTATCGC
>CAYYNA010000101.1:0-2352 GCA_964472815.1 uncultured Roseivirgaceae bacterium | reverse complement strand
TCAATTGTCACTTCGAATTTCTGAACCGATACCAAAGTGTCTTGTGAAAAATCCTCAATGCCAACTACTCCAAAGTCACCGATACTTAGCGTGACATCAGGAAAATTCTTAATCAGCGAGAGACTAAATTCTTCAGTATCGTAAAAGACCTTTGCATTGAGACTCTCATCCATTGTTTCGTCCACTGCTTTCTGAATATCATCCTTGAAAAGAATAGGAAGGGCAATGATGGCCAGGATTAGCAAAAAAACAACCACACCAAATGCAACAAGTATCTTTTTCATAGCCTTAAGATTTAGACTACAAATTAATGATATTCTATCTCTAAGGAATAGTCAGTCTTCCTTTTTATAGAAAGGGATTTATTACTTTGTCAGAGTTACAAAGATGTCTTCCATTAGTTGGAGCTCTATTCGGTTGGGTGACAGAGATTTTACCTTGTAGGTCATTCCAGGGGTCGCTGGATCATTAAAAGAAAACAACGTATCATTTGAGATTTTCCATGACTGTGTATGTTGCAGGGTATCGACAGCAAAGATGCATCCTGGGTATCCGTTGTTTTGGACAGTAAGGCTGTCACCAGTAAAAATAAACTTTCCATCCATGTAGAACTCCATGTCCTCAATGCCAACATAGGATGGAGACTCGGGGGGTGTTTCCCACTCTGCTTTCCATTCACCTACCCATTCTGTAGGCCGTTCATCTGCTGAGCTATTATTGGTACAAGCCGCTATGATAAGGAGCAAAAAAGGATAAAGCTTTTTCATACTTCAAACTTACTCAAGGAGTAAACATTTTTATAAACACCTGAAACAAAAAAGGCCAGATTAGAAAACTGGCCCATTGTAAAAATGCTTTCTGCTACTATTGAATTTCAAACTCAACACGCCTGTTTTGGCTTCTGCCCTCTTCGGTTTCATTTGAAGCTTTGGGTTCGGTTTCACCAAAAGCTTTATAAGATAGACGGTCCCTGCTAATGCCACTTCTTATGAAGAAATCCATCACAGCTTTGGCTCTTCTACCAGACAACCCAAGGTTGTAGTCGTCAGGCCCTACAGAATCAGTATGCCCTTTAATCAGTATGTTTTCAATTTTATCTTCTTTGATAAAGTCAAGAATTCGATTAAGCTCTGGGTACGAAGCAGTCTTTAGCTCTGACTTGTCAAAATCAAAGAAAATGTTGTTTAAGGTAATCGTCTCTCCCTTTTCAATTGGGAAAATATTAAGGTCAACCGAAACTGTGTCAGATGCAGTGAGATTAGTAAAATCTAGGTTTTCATCTTCGGAGATATAACCATCGGCCTCTCCGATCAATCCATACTTAGCCTTGCCCTTTACGGTAAAGATGAATTCTCCGGAGCTATTTAATGTGGCTCTTCCGATATCTAGTCCATCAGGTAATCTCTCAATAAGTACGTCAGCATTTTCTACTGGCATTTTTGTCTTAGCATCGAGTACTGTTCCTTTGATAGTGATCAGCAACTCTTCCTCTGGCATAAGGTGATCAACTGAAGAGGCAAGCGGGTTGTCCACTAATCCGTCAACAAATAGATCTGCTACTTTGAAAGTGAAAATATCTGAGTCCTCTCCTTCTTCTGATCGAGTGAAGTAAAGGTTTTGACCTGTTGGTGGAATACTAAAGTATTCATCGTCACCACTTTTATTGATTCCAGGCCCTAGGTTTTCTGGCTCTGACCACCTAGTCCAGGTGTCATCAAGTTTGAATGATACGTAGACATCTGCACCTCCATATCCTTTGTATCCGTCAGAAGAGAAATACAGCGTCTTGCCATCCTCAGCCATGAATGGAGACTCATCTTCACCAGATGTGTTGATGTCGTCTCCTAGGTTGATAGGCTCAGACCAAGATCCGTTTGATTGCTTAAAAGAGACGTAAAGGTCACGAGCGCCATAGGTATCGTCTCTTTCAGCAGAAAGGATCATTGCATTTCCTCCGTCTGCTAGAAAAAAGTCTGCATTTGGAGAGTAGTTGTATTCGTTTTCTATATCAATTCCTACAGGATCGCTGAATGTATCACCTTCTCTGGTGGCTTGGGAAACGCCGGTATACATTCGGCCTTTCTTGCCATATCTGTTTCCAAGAACCAAGACCTCTTTCCCCTCCACCATGGATATAGAGCTGATGAAGTTGGGGCCCTTTGTATTTAAGGGTGCTCCTATATTTTTTGCGGGAAGCCATTCTCCGGTCTCTTCATCCAATTCTGAAACCCAGATATCCTCTGCATCATTTACTCCTCCAACATTTTCAGGATGAAACTGTCTGGAGAAATAAAGCTTCTTTCCATCAGGTGATACAATTGGACTGTGCTCCACATAGTCACTGTTAACGTT
>CAYYNA010000100.1:7062-12119 GCA_964472815.1 uncultured Roseivirgaceae bacterium | reverse complement strand
CCTACTAGCCAATTTTGCTTTTCCACTGCTGCTTGGAACTGCATCGCTGCTAATTCATCATATTTTTGAAAGTTCGGTATATCCTCCAACTCCACTGCGACCACCATCCCAGAGTTTGCATATTTGCTATCCCTCCGTGAAGGACTCATACCATTAACCACCACTTCTTCAGCTGCTGTAGCTGCCGGTACAATGAAGCCACCGGGACACATACAAAAGGAGAACACACCTCTTTCCACCGACTTGATATTGGTCTGTGCTACTAAGGAGTAGGATGAGGCAGGCAAATAATCACCACGACTTTCGCACTTGTATTGAATCTGATCAATCAATTGCTGAGGGTGTTCAATTCTCACACCCAAAGCAAAGGGCTTAGCTTCTATCTTGATCTCGCTTTGCTTGCAGAGATGAAAGATGTCCCTCGCGGAGTGGCCAGTCGCAAGCAAGACAGCCACTCCGGTAAACGTTTCAGTATCTGTCTTAACTCCCTTCATTTCTCCATTGCTCAAAACAAAATCAGTGACTTTCGTATTGAAATGGACCTCTCCTCCTGCAGCTTCTATGGTTTCCCTTAAAGCAGTCACCAGCTTTGGAAGCTTGTTGGTTCCAATATGCGGATGAGCTTCAAAGAGGATTTCTGCAGTGGCACCATGGGCAACAAGGATCTCGAAAATGCGCCTAACGCTTCCTCTTTTCTTGGATCGGGTATATAGTTTGCCGTCTGAGTAAGTCCCTGCTCCTCCTTCACCAAAACAGTAGTTGCTTTCTGGATTTACAACATGATCCTTATTGATTGCTGCAATATCTCTTCTCCTAGCTCGCACATCTTTTCCTCGATCCAAGATGATGGGTTTGAGACCTCCTTCAATCGCTTTGATCGCTGCAAATAAGCCGGCAGGACCAGCACCGACGATGATCACAGGATCAGCATTACGGACATCATGCTCTTGATGGAAGTACTCTACATACTCCACCTGTGGAGAAGTGTCCATAATCCCCACTCTAAGATTAACCTTGATCCTCTTTTGACGGGCATCAACCGACCGACGGAGAATATCCACATATTGTCCGGATTTCAGCTTTCCAATCCCAATCAAATGATTTTTCAATTCCTCACTATCAAACCCGATTTCAGGGGTTACTACCAGATCAAGTTCTGCCATGGTGCAAAAGTAACGGTGAAGCCTTTTATCTTTATTCCATGAACATTCAAGACCACTTTTCTAAGATTCAAGAGTACTTCTCCCCGAAGGTAATTGGTGAAGTAAATGACGTATTTGTGAAAGTTGCCAAGATCAAAGGAGAGGACATACCCTGGCATAATCATGCGAATGAAGATGAGGCTTTCTTCATTCTTGAAGGAGAACTTCTATTCGAGGAAGAGGGAAAATCATCATTTCCGATGAGGAAAGGAGACTTTTATGTAGTAGGAAAAGGAGTCAATCATCGAGTTTCATCTACTGAGGAATGTCACATCATGCTGATTGAAAACAAAACCACTGCACATACTGGTGAAGTTGAATCTTCAGTAACAAAAAGTATTGAAGAGCAGTTGTCTTAGATAACGTATTTGAACGAACTCTTCTTCCATATTCATTAATGAACTACTTGAGATTTTTCGTATTCTTTACTGGTTCAGTTTGTCTAATTCATGCTGCTTCTTGTCAGCTGTATGAGTATCCCAATGTTCCAAAAGATCCTACTGAGAATATCTATTTTAATGATACTGTCAGCGACCCCTATCAATGGATGGAAAATGCAAACGACCCAAGGCTCTCTTCGTGGTTATTGAATCAGAAGAAAATCTCAAAAAAATTCAGAAGAAAACAGAAAAATGAAGAAGATCTAAAAGCTAGACTTTCAGGTATCTACAGCTTCACATCATCAACAGCCAGCTCGAACTACGTCAAGGAGAAGCGGATGGACTCCAGCAAGTACGTTTTTAAGCGTCAAGCAAAATTCGATAACCAGACTCCAGACTTGCTCTATAAAATTCGAAATGATAAGGAGTATAAAACGCTAGTAAAAATCAAGAATCACAAGCTTGACAAAAATGATAATCCAATAATAGCCGAGTGGTCTGTTTCGGAGGAAAATGATTTACTCGCAGTTCAAATTGCCCATAATGGCGTGGATTGGAGAGAAACGTTTTTTTACAACTTGTCGGACGGCAAGCTTTTGAAAGATACGCTAGTAAATCTGCGAAGCACCAGTTTTCTCATTTGGTATGGAAGAGGTGTTTACTACAGCTCCTTTGAGAAAAGGACTACCTCAAATGAATCTCTTGAATTGCCCAGAGGAGAAAGGCTTAAATACCATGAGATCGGGACAAAAGCTGCCGACGATCCCGTGGTATACTACAACCAAGATACGACAGGAGCTAATCCGCTAGTCTTTCATTATTTAGGTGGCAAAAAAGTATTTATCTCACATCCACTACTTGTCAAAAAGAAGCTATACAAGGCGCTGGGATACTTTGACCTTAACGCTTCTCAATCCTTTCTACTGCATGATATTGTTGCCATTCCCAAGAATGATGATTCCAACTTCAAGCCCGAGCTGATCATTGGGGACAGTGTAATCATTTCGACGGATTGGAATTCGCCTAATCGAAGAGTCCTAATCGCAAATCTGAATCAGCTAAATACTTTCAGAGAATTCATTCCGGAGTACGACATGACGCTCTTGGAGATCAATAGATTCGGTAAGAATAAAGTAGCGTGCATCTACCAAAAAGAGGACAGAAACTATGTCACAATTAATAGTATAGATGGCAAAGAGATCAAGCTGCTAAGCTTCCCGAAAGGGAAGAAAGTCAATTCCTTTTACGAAAATGATACGACCAAAAAATACTCGGACTTTTATGTTTCAGCATTCTACCATCCCAACCTGTGGTACCAAATCTCACTGGATGATTTCACGGCAAAGCCAAGCGAAAATGTGATCATTCCATACGACCATTCCAAAATAGAGACGAGGTATATAAAGTATAAATCTACAGATGGCACAGAGATACCCATGTATATCACATGCTTAAAAAGTATCAAGCTAAATAAAAAGAACCCTACCCTAATCTACGGGTATGGGGGATATGGGAATACTATTAGTCCAGTTTTCAATAAAGAGCACCTTTTATGGGTACTAAAGGGCGGTGTTTTAGCCATCCCTAGCGTAAGGGGTGGTGGTGCCAAAGGTTCAGCATGGAGCCAAATGGGCAGACGTCTAAACAAGCAAAATGCCATCAATGATTTCATATCGGCTGCCGAATATCTGGTGGAAAGTAAATACACTAATCCGCAAAGAATTGCCTCAAATGGGGGATCACACGGGGGTATGCTAGTCACAGCAGCCGCTATTCAACGCCCAGACTTGTTTCATTCCGTGATTGCCGAATCAGGGCCCTACGATATGCTGAGATTTGAGCAATTCACAGTTGGGGGTATCAGCGCAAACCTTAACGAATTTGGAACTACTGCAAATAGAACTGACTATGAAAACCTGAAGTCATACTCCCCGCTTCATAACATCAAGGAAGGAGTAAAGTATCCAAACTTTTTGCTCATAACTGGAGATAGCGACGATAGAGTACCCCCTCTGCATTCCTTCAAGTTTCTGGCGACCCTTCAAGAAAAGGCAGCCAACTCTTCATTGTACCAGATCTACGTCATACCAGATGCTGGTCATCAAGGAGCTTTGACTAACGAGGATTGGGTCGATAAAATACTCTTCAAGTACTCGTACCTATATTCTCAGTTGGGAGTAGAATTATGAGACTATACCTCCTAGTCTACTTTTGATGATAGTATCAGCCTCACCCATGATCCTATCCACGAGTTCTTGGCAAGTAGGAATATCATGAATGAGTCCGGCTACCATTCCACAACTCCATGCCCCGGCATCCATGTTCCCATTCTTCATGATATCTCTGTACTTACTCACCACAAATGGCGCCACTTCCTCAAAGCTGATATCAGATCCTCGCTCATTTTCCAACTCCACCAATTCGTCCACCGCTTTATTCTTCAACACTCTCTCGGTGTTTGTGAGATTGCGCATGATAAGTCTCGTATCCAACTCTGAAGCATCCAAAATCGCTTGCTTCACATTTTCGTGCACCGGGGCTTCCTGAGTAGCTAAGAAACGAGTCCCCATATTTATGCCCTCCGCGCCTAAGGCTAAAGAAGCGACTAATTGAGAGCCCGTCCCGATTCCTCCAGAGGCAACAAAAGGAATACTCAATTCTTCCAAGACTCTCGGGAGGAGTATGAAATTGGGGATATCATCCTCCCCTGGGTGTCCTCCACACTCAAATCCATCTGCGCTCACTGCATCACAGCCTATCTTCTCCGCTTTGATAGCGTGTCTCACACTCGTGCATTTATGAATGACTTTGATCCCGGCCTCTTTTAGAGCGGGCATAAACTTCTCAGGGCTTCTGCCAGCCGTCTCCACTACTTTCACTCCGCCTTCAACTATTGCTTTTAGGTAGCCAGGATAGTCAGGTGTATTCACCATCGGCAGAATAGTGATATTTACTCCAAATGGCTTATCTGTCATCTCATGACATTTGGCAATTTCTGCTGCTAGGTCCTCAGGTGTTCTTTGCGTCAGTCCGGTGATAATGCCCAACCCTCCCGCATTGGAAACTGCAGATGCTAATTCTGCATAACCTACGTAATGCATTCCTCCCTGGATTATTGGGTGTTCAATATTGAATAGCTCCGTGATTTTGGTCTTCATATATTAAGGGTTAATCCACGGAAATTAAGTCAATTGCTGTAAGCCTTCGAAGAGATAAAGAAAAAAATTTCACTTACTTGTAAGAATTCTCCTTGCTCCCGGACTAGTGGGGTAATTGAATCGAAAATGAAGGAAAGCCAACAGCGTAAGATCTTTGATGAATGGCTGGCCGAATACCGGGCCCTCCTATTTAAGGTCATCCGAGCTTATGCCAAGCACGGTGAGGATCAGAATGACCTCTTTCAAGAGATCTGTTTACAGGTTTATCGGTCCATTCCCAACTTCCAGAGAAAATCGGCTATTTCGACCTGGATCTA
>CAYYNA010000100.1:0-6962 GCA_964472815.1 uncultured Roseivirgaceae bacterium | reverse complement strand
CACCGAATCAAGAAACAGTTGACGGAGACCGCTAAAGAATATGATTATGGAACTTGAGCAGATACAAAAGATTTGGAACGAACAAAAAGGAGAAACTATGTACGCAATCAACGAAAGTGCACTACATCAAAGCATTACTAGAAAAAAGAATGCTGCAAGCAAGCGAATGACTATAGTAGAGCTAAGCTTAATGGCGATCAATACAACCACTGGTACCATCCTGCTAATTGATGCTATCATGGATAATGAGAGTGCTTGGGAATATGCTTTCGGGATTATCATGTTACTGACAGTGTTGTTCCTTGCTTACTTCCGAAAGCGAAGATTGCAGCAGGAGCATACTTTTGACCGCACTATGCTAGGCGAATTGGATCATGCTGTGGCAAACTCTGACTCCATCATACAAATAGCCACGCTCATGATTAAATACTATCTACTCCCGCTAGGAATTTTCAGCATCACAAAAATGCTGGTCTTAGGAGCATCACTAGAGAAATGGTTGCTATTCATTGGAGCTTATACTTTGTCGTTTATTTTGGTATACTACGAACGTAAGCACTGTCACATCCCAAGAAAAGAAAAGCTCCTGAAGTTGAGAAAGAAGCTTCAGGAAGGTGCGTGATTTATGAATTTACAATGTCCTGAAGTATTCTAGAATGGCTCGAGCCTCTTGCTGTTTCAGATTTTGATTCGTCATCAGTTGACCGTTGAATTCCATGAACAGAGCTTTTGCAAGAGTGTCTTTTTCAATCATTTCTGTGGGGTTCAAGATCATGTTCATGACCCACTCCGGTGTTCTTCTCTTAAGAATATCGTTTGGAGGTGGGCCAATAAATGTCTCCCCTACTTTATGGCAAACCGTGCACTTTTCTTCGTAGATTCTTTGGCCATTTTGCACTAACTCTTGATCAATCTCATCTGAGAACAAAACTTGAGTCACAGGACCTACACCCTTGTTTTCTAAGTCCACCATTTCCGAAGCATTTGGTTTGCTTGAACTGACTTCTTTTTTGAAGCTGAAGGCCTCTGGCTGTTCTTTCTTTGGCTGACATTGCCAAACAAGACAGATACCAAGGAATAGTGCAAATAGTTTTTTCACGTGCGAAACATTTATATTGCTAATATGAAGAAATCCATTGGCATACTAGCACTGACGGTTTTGATTGGGTGCGGTCCGAAAGAAGAATGGACCGATTTGTTCAACGGTGAGAATCTCGATGGTTGGCATATTTATCTAAAGGGTACGAATAACTACAATGGATGGTATGTTGAGAATGGAGTACTGGCCTTTGACCCAGCAAAAAGGACTGAAGCTAGCAACTCAGACCTAGTCACTGACAGGAAATTCACAAGCTTCGAGTTATCTATCGAGTGGATGATCTCAGAAGAAGGTAACTCGGGCATCTTCTGGGCAGTAGTTGAGGACGAAGAATACCCTCATACCTACCAAACAGGACCGGAAATCCAAGTCCTTGATGATAACTGGAAAGCATACGTCGAGGAGAGAGGAGACATACAGCGTGCAGGATCTATCTTCAATATTATGGCGCCATCATCGATAGTAAGCAAGCCAGCTGGTGAATGGAACCATTACCTGATTCATATCGATCAAGCACAAAATGAAGGATTTGTGCTTTTCAATGACATCCAGATTTTGCAATTCCCTGTAAATGGAACGGAGTGGGATGAGCTGGTTAAAGACTCTAATTTCAGAGATTGGCCAGGCTTTTCCAAGTCCCAAACGGGTCACATCGCACTCCAAGATCATGGCAACCAAGTAGCCTATCGGAACATCAAAATCAGAGAACTCTGAGACATTTTTTTGTAACAGACTCAACCTTTCTTCACAGATTGGTTAAAAACTGACACCTTCAAGACATTCTTTCATTTCGGGCAACTTAAGCGAATAAAATTCGCTTATTGATTCTGCTATGGAACTTGAAAAAAATATCATTCCGATACGAGAAGAGAATTTGTTTGAAATCATCGCAAATTCTGCCACTAACTATTTGTCCGTTGCAGATACTAATTACAGGTATCTAGCAGTCAATAAAGCATACTCTACTGGGTTCAATCTTCCAGCCGAAGAAATTGTAGGGAAAACCTCTGAGGAGCTTATTGGGACCCACGAATTTCACACAATCATTAAGCCCCATTTTGACAAAGCAATCGCGGAAGACCAACCAGTGGAATTCGAAGATTGGTTTCAACTGCCGCATGGCAGAAGGTACTTTGCTGTTTCCTATACCCCTGTCAATACGGACGGCAACAGGAAAGTAGTGGTTATCAGCGTGCACGACAACACCAGGCACAAGCTTCAGGAGGAAACCTTGGAAAGAATGGTCGCTGAGTTAGAAAAAGCCAATGAATACAAGAACAAATTATTCTCCATTGTATCTCACGACATAAAGTCACCAATGGCAAGCATCTACAGCTTTCTCGAAATGTTCGTAGATGGCAATGAAATAGATGAATCAGCTAAAGATCTGCTGCCCCAATTATTCAATCGCGTAAAGCACACCAACGCGATGATAAACTCCCTAATAGAATGGGCTACCGGCCAAATCAGTGGAGATGCAGCCCACCAAGAGCGGTTTTGTGTAAAAAAGATTGTAGATGAAGTAGTTGCGCTGTATGAAGATGAGATCAAGGCCAAGAATATCCTCATAGACAATAGGTTGATGGACAAGTCCTATGTGATAGCTGATAAAAACTCCGTTAGACTCATCTTCAGAAACCTTTTGTCAAACTCAATTAAATTTTCTTATCCTGAAGGTACCATTACCATACGCGAGCAAAAGCCATCAAAAAACGGCTTCTCTCAATTCATCGTAGCTGACCAGGGTAAAGGAATGTCTAAGGAAAAGACCAGTCAACTCTTTACCAATATTGTGAGCAGCGAACAAGGGACTCAAGGGGAAAGCGGAACCGGGCTAGGAATGATGCTCGTCGGCGATTCTATTTCTCTTCATGGTGGGAAGATATGGGCTGAAAGCGCAATCAATGAAGGTTCAAAATTCTATTTTACTCTGCCCAAAGGATAGGATAGCAGAGCGAACGGCTCATGTGTAATGAGAGATCAAAGACGTTTGAAGCTCACGAAAAAGCTACTATCCATCCTGATTTACATCAGTGAATGGATATATCTCCTGCAACTCTCGCCTGCAGACCCTGGTGACTTTTAAGTTCCTCAACCTGCTTGAGAAGTGGATCAAGCTCACTACCAAAAAGAGATACTTGTACCTTAGCACTCATCTTTTCAATGAATTCTTCCAAAAAAGGTTTTTGCTTTGGATAATATGCTAAAGAGTAGTCGTCTTCAATACCTGCTGCTTTCACCGCCAACTCAATCGCATCATCAAAACTTCCTAGCTGATCAATTAATCCATTTTCCAGTGCTTGCTCTCCACTCCAGACACGACCACTCGCAATCTTCTTTAGCTCATCTTGAGTCATTCCTCTTGCATCAGCAGCTTTCTGGGTAAAGGTCTCATAACCTTCATTGACACCCCGCTGGATGATTGCTCGCTCCGACGCTCGAAGAGGCCTTGTGACAGTATAGATATCTGAGTACTCACCAGTCTTCACCACATCATGCGTAACCCCGACCTTATTCTCGAGAAATTCACCAAAATTGAACCACATACCAAAAATCCCAATTGATCCAGTGACCGTATTTGGCTGGGCAATGATTGTATCAGCTGGCATAGCAATGTAATACCCTCCTGATGCCGCAGCAGAAGACATTGAAGCTATGATTGGTTTCATTCCCTTTGTTAGCATCAGCTCTCTCCAAATGATATCGGAAGCGGTCATGCTTCCTCCACCTGAATTAACTCTTAGCACGATGGCTTTTACACGATCATTTTCTCGTGCCTTTCGAATTTCTTTTGCGTAAGTAGCCCCAACAATTCCTTCATCACCCCCCATCACAATATTGCCTTCTGCTACAATCACGGCAACTCGATTTCTTGAGTATTTGGACTCTGTAGCTACCGCCTGAGCATATTTATCAATCTTCATCATCTTCAGGTTGCTTCCTTCTGACAAACCAAGCTTTTCCTTCATGACAGATTTTAGCTCATCCTTGTACCCAACTTTGTGAACGAGACCGAATTCTTCGGCATCTTTTGGCAAGCTGACTTTCATGAGGGAAGAGATTTCCGACAGTTCATCTGCAGGAATATCGATTGTTTCCGAAAGGTTGGATAGAAAAGTACCGTACATACTTTGCAGCAGTTCATTGTACTGAAGCTCATTTTCCTTGCTTAAGTCTTTTCTGATGTATGGCTCTACATAGCTCTTAAACTCACCTACTCTAAAAATCTCCGGTCGAATGTCCAGCTTGTCAAACATTCCTTTATAAAAAGTAATATTGACATCTAAGCCATTGAATTCCATGGCACCTGTAGGGTTCAAGAATAGACTATCAGCAACAGAAGCAACATAGTAGTCCGACTCACTCATATATTCGGCATAGGCGTAGACAAACTTCCCTGACTCCTTAAAATTGATCAACGCGTCTCTAAGCTCCTGATAAACTGCATACCCTCCCGCCAAGTACATTGGTTCTAGATAAATACCCTCCACTCGATTATCAGTCTTTGCATTGTTTATTGCACTTACAATATCCAATAAGCTGTGTACCTTGGGAGCATTACCAAGAGCTTCTAGCAGAGGATCATCTACCGCTTTTTCCTTGATAATCCCGCTCATGGGAAAGTAGAGAATAGTATTAGCTTGTACTGTTGGTATTTCTTCTTGAGATGCAGAGGCAATAAAACCAACCACAAGGAGAAAAGCGACCACAAAAAAAATGATTAAGCCAACCAATGTGGCCAGTAAGTTTCTTAAAAATGCCATTAAGTTTTGTTTGGTTAATTCCTTATCTTGAAACCCTGTTTTAAGATTAGATTTGCCTGCTATTAAACCTGCAAAACTAAGACTAGGTTCCGATTAATTGATATCTAAATACATGAACGGGATTTACCTTCTTCTCGGTAGCAATATTGGAAATCGACTAGCTTATCTAAAAGAAGCTGCAACCCTTCTATCAAAGGAGAACATCATTATTATTGAGGAATCGAGCATTTACGAAACGGAACCGTGGGGTCCAAAAGATCAGGATTGGTTTCTAAATGTCATACTAGAAATCTCCACTTCTTACGATCCCAAAGAGCTTTTGGAAGTCGTTCTAAAAATAGAAAGTGAGCTTGGGCGAGTCAGAAAAGAGAAATGGGGAGAAAGATGCATTGACATTGACATCTTATACTTTAAAAATGAGGTGGTAGATGATACTAACCTTTCAATACCACACCTGGGCATTCCCAATCGAAAGTTCACACTAATGCCCCTGGCGGAAATGTGTCCACTGGAAAAGCATCCTACCTTGGATAAGACACAGATGGAACTGCTGGCAGAATGTACCGATCCATTAGATTGTATTCTTACCGATTACAAACTCTAATGAGTGTACTAGAAGGTATCTTATTAGTTTTTGCGGGAGCGTTTGCAGGCTTTGTAAATTCAATTGCTGGTGGTGGTTCTTTGATCATTATGCCTTTGTTGATCTTCATGGGTTTACCCTCGGCAGAAGCTAACGGCAGCAATCGTGTGGCAATCTTCATCCAGAATATATTCTCGGTTGCTGGCTACCGCAGTAAAGGGATCTATGTATTCCCTTTTGCCATTTGGGTTGCGATACCAGCAG
Organism: uncultured Roseivirgaceae bacterium; assembly: GCA_964472815.1. Lineage (GTDB taxonomy): Bacteria > Bacteroidota > Bacteroidia > Cytophagales > Cyclobacteriaceae > Ekhidna. The sequence continues at coordinate 1,252 of CAYYNA010000100.1, read as the reverse complement.
TAATTGGAGCAATAATAGGGTCGAAAATTGCAGTTGATATTAGCGACCAATTATTTAACCGGATCTTAGCTATTGTGATGCTAACTGTAATGGGCATCACCATTTTTAAGCCTCGCTTGAAAGAAGCATCTAAAGCAATATTCACCAAGGGCAAAGTGTGGCTGAGTATCCTTGTCTTTTTCTTTCTAGGAATTTATGGCGGATTTATCCAAGCCGGAATAGGATTCCTAATAATCGCCGCGATAACCACAGTGCACGGTTTAGACATGGCCCGCACAAACAGCATCAAAGTCTTTGTGATTTTGTGCTACACGTTGGCGGCAGTGACCGTTTTCTATCTGGAAGGCAAAATTCGCTGGGAATATGGGCTTACTTTAGCGGCAGGCAATTCAGTAGGAGCTTGGATAGGTAGTAGATGGTCGGTGGGTAAGAGTGACCGACTTATTCGAATGATTCTCTTAGTGATGGTAGTTGGTCTGTCAATCAAATTATGGTTTTTTAGTTAGTCTTGGGAGTAGTAATCAAACAAAGTTTTTGGGGGACTTTCATTGCCTATTCTGGTGTGATTATCGGATATGTAAATACGCTTTACTTCCGAGCAGAATACTTCACTTTAGAGCAGATTGGCCTATTTACATTGATAACCGCAAACGCCATGATGGTCTCTCCCATTTCTTCGTTTGGAGCGGGGAGTTCTTTTATGAAATTCTTTCCTTCTTTTGACGAAAGTAAAAGGAATCGCCTCTTTTCCTTCCTTTTCCTGGTGTCTGTGATTGGTAATGCGTTGATAGTCCTGACAGGATATCTTTTCAAAGATGTGATCGCCCAGAGATACGTTGAGACCTCACCAACCTATATCGATTATTTGTTTGTTACGGGAATGGTCATTGTCTCAAATAGCCTTTTTGATCTCTTTTTCAGTTACAGTAGAAGCATCCTCAAAGTAGTGTTCCCTTCCTTTCTGAGAGATGTGTATCTGAGATTAGGCTCCCTCTTTATAGTAGTTGGGTACGCGGCTTCCTGGTGGAATTTTGATTGGGCAGTGATCGCCTTAGGTATTGTTTATCTGTCAGCTTTCTTGATCTTATTTACACAGTTAGTTGTCCAGTTCAATTTTCGATTTGATTTTAATCTAGCGTCAATTGACAAGACTTACAGAAAAAAATTACTTCGATTTGGGAGTTATGCGATGCTACTGGCAGGAAGTTTTGCAGTGATCAATAATATATCCTATGATCAAATTACTGCAGTG
>CAYYNA010000099.1:7762-12176 GCA_964472815.1 uncultured Roseivirgaceae bacterium | reverse complement strand
TCCCTACAAATATTGTGATGCCATCGCGGAACAAGAAAACATTCTGACGGAAGAAAACTTAGCAGTGGCAAGGGATGCTGCTAGAAAGAGCATGGTTCTATTGAAAAACGAGGGAGAACTACTTCCACTGGACAAAAAGCAGACAGTTGCTGTGATTGGGCAGCTTGCCAATAGCAAAGACATTCCACTTGGATCCTGGAGAGCAAAAGCTATCCCGAATAGTGCTGTATCAGTTCTAGAAGGAATACAAAATACCTCTGAGGGCAGAGTATCGTTCGCGCAGGGTTACACACTAACCGAAGGAGATCGCGTATTTATTTACGAGCTAAATTTTGCAAAGCCTACAAAGTCTGGATTTGCTGAAGCTAGAAGAATTGCCGCAGCAGCTGATGTCGTGGTAATGGCCATGGGAGAAGACTGCTTTCAATCCGGTGAAGGAAGGAGTCAGGTTGATATTACCTTGAAAGGGAATCAACTGGACCTACTAATAGAGGTGCTGAAAGTAAATAAGAAGGTTGTGGTTGTTTTGATGAACGGGCGTCCAGTTGCGATACCGGAATTAATGGAAGCTGCTCCTGCAGTACTTGAAACATGGTATGGTGGTTCTGAAGCTGGAAATGCAATTGCAGATATTCTGTATGGAGACTTCAATCCTTCTGGTAAGCTCCCCGTTTCATTTCCCTACTATACGGGACAGGAACCACTGTATTACAACAAGAAGAGCTCCGGGAGACCAGAAAGAAATGATTACGATGCTGAAATGGTCTTCTGGTCCCACTACACCGACAGTCCCAATGAGGCATTACTCCCTTTTGGACATGGTTTGAGTTATACCACGTTTGAGTATCAAAACCTAGAAGTCGCCAAATCAAGCGATGGTATATCCATCTCTGTAGAAGTAACTAATACCGGAAATGTTGCTGGTACTGAAGTTGCGCAATTATACATTAGGGATATCACCGCTTCGATCACGAGACCTGTGAAGGAGTTAAAAGGTTTTGAAAAGATTGCCATTGAAGAAGGTCAGACTGCCAAAGTCAGTTTCAACTTATCTAGAGATGAGCTTTCCTTCTATAATAATCAAGGAGAAAAGGTCTTTGAACCCGGTGAATTTGAAGTGTTTGTAGGAACCAGCTCAGTAGATGTGCTCAGTAAAAAGATAACGCTAGAATAAGCTCTGGGCTCCTAGCACTAGCGTTTTACAAATCTCACTTTCTCCCCATTAGATCCAAAGTCAATGAAGTAAACTCCAGGCGAAAGAGGCGAAACGTCTACGGATAATCCATTGGAACTGGTTTCATAGTCCAACATATGATTGCTGCCTTTGATATCCGATACCCTAAGATCAACAGATGACGGCTGATTAGTTTGGAGTTTTATCTGAAGCACATCGTCGACAGGGTTTGGATAAGTAATAATCTGATCTTCATTGATCCCAAGAGGAGTGTCTACTTCCTCTTCAAGCGCAAAACCTACTGAATACTCGGTTTGTGCATTACCATTTTCTGCTATCACTAGTATACTAGTAGTGCCAGGTAGCTCGTCTGCATCTGTCACTTGAATAAACCCATTTTCGTCTGCTAAGATGCCATTAACCAGAGGTATGTCGCTTGTGCCCACAGGAAGCTCAAATGAATACTCCAAGACGGTGGGATCAAATACAGAAACTGTCGTATCATTGATGATCAATTCCTGCAAGCTAGAAATAGTACTAATCTCCGATACGAGCTCTATTTCATCGACATAGAAAACCCAATTTGCGCTTCCGTCACCTACCGTGCCATTATCCCAAATGAAAGTGATCCCTGTGTAGTCATTCTTTTCTAGACCGTCAAAATCAACGCTCATCACCTCCCATTCATTTGCCTTCCTATTGGATACAACTAGTTCCGTGGCTCCTGTCGGAGATTCCAGCTTAAATGTCAACTGAGCTCCTACTCTTGGGGCATTCACTTTGAATTTAAAAATGCTGCCTTCACTGAAGTCGATCTGTCGATCCAATGGTAATACGATTCCTCCAAAGGATTCTCCGTCAAACTTGGTATACCTAAGCACCCGGTCACTTGAATTTATTATGTCATTGCTAGGGTTATCAACGACTGCTCCAACACCGCCACCAAAATTGACAAATTCATAGTCTATCTCACTTGACTCAAAGTCAAGGGGGACTTCCACCGCTCTTTTGAAAGAGATGCTGTACTCTTTGACTGTTGATTGATCTTCGGAAGTAACTGTAATCCTAGTGGTTCCTGGGATGCTGGTCGCTTCAATCAATTCATCAGCAGCATCCTCATTATTCTTTGCATAGGTTACGGTGGGAATGGATGACTCACTCTCAGGAATGAAGTACGTGTAGTCTGAGCGATTGATATTGAATCCCTCAATGGTTTCACCATCTATTCTCAAATCACTGAGTCGGGCATCTTGGGCTATTGGAATACTCTCTTCATAGACTCGGACATAGTCTATTTCCATCGCGCTCTCTACAAAATTAGGATCGATTACTCTGGGCCCTTCCTGATCAATGAATATTCCTCCCATTGCTACGTTCAGAAGCAAGTATTGCGGTTCATCAAATGGCCAGTTATTGAGGTTTTTATCCGAAGGGTTGTAAGTATGCTTCAGAACATCATCCACATAGTATTTGATTTCATCTGCCGTCCAAATGATCGAGTACTCATGAAATTCATTGCTTACATCATCAATCGGACCCTTGTTTGTATTCGCATTACCACCAAAGCCTGCTGGTGTATGATTTGACCAATGAATAATATTTGGAGAGTCTCCCCAGTGCTCCATGAGATCAATCTCACCTGTGGCTGGCCAGTCCGTGGTTGCAAAGCCTTGAGTCTGCCAATACCCTCCTGCCTCATTAATGTTTTGGCCAAGTGTCCAAATCGCTGGCCAAGTTCCGTAACCTTCAGGCAGCTTGGCACGGACATCCACTCTACCATAAGTAAAGGCATATTTGGAGTTCAATCTAGCAGAGGTGTACTCTTTTGTACTTTGACCATTATTAAAGGTCTCCCTTTTCGCAACGATCTTCAGTAAGCCATTCTCTACAAAAGAATTATCGAGTCTGTCTGTGTAGTGCTGTTCTTCGCCATTGAACCAAGATCCATTTGCCGGGGCGAAAGTTTGATGATACCATTTACTTGGATCAGGGGCTCCATTCTCATCAAATTCATCAGACCATACCAAGGTATATTGAGTCTCCTGTGCTAGCACTTCGATGGTGGGAACTGCTAAGACCAATGCAATCAATACTACCTGAAAAACTCTATTTGCTTTTATCATTCTTCTCCAAAATTCATTTCCATCAATAAAGTTAATCGATAGCAATTGATTTGTGCCTCGATATTATTCTTTGCTAAGCTCCTGCTGCCACGCCCAAGCGGAGGTCAACATATCTTCCAAGGTAAACTCAGTTTTCCAACCTAGCTCCTGATTTGCGTAGGAAGTATCTGCATAGATCTTGACTACATCTCCTGGGCGCCTATCAACGACTTTATATCTCACTCGCAGTCCGGTGGATCGCTCAAACGTCTTAATCAAATCGAGAACAGAATATCCTGTACCGGTTCCCAGGTTGAAAACTTCGTATCTGTCCTTTTGATTGGACTGCAGTAACCTGTCCAGTGCCACTACGTGCGCTCTTGCCACATCAACCACATGAATATAATCTCTAATGCAGCTTCCGTCGGGAGTATCATAGTCATCACCAAAGACAGATAATTCTTCTAACTCTCCTGCAACTACTTTAAGTAGGTATGGCATGAGGTTATTGGGGGTTCCTGATGGGAACTCTCCGATCTTAGCAGATTCATGCGCGCCAACAGGATTGAAATACCTAAGAGAGATTGCTTGTAAGCCTTCGTTGACTTCTACGGTTTCACGGATTACTTCTTCACCTATTTGCTTAGTGTTTCCGTAGGGTGAGTTGGCAGGTTTAACCGGACTGTCTTCAGTGACCGGCAATTGATCTGGTTCACCGTATACCGTGCAAGAAGATGAAAAAATAAATGACTTGACCTTGTGATCGATCATCAGCTCTAAAAGATTGATCGTGCTCAGAAGGTTATTTCGATAATACAAAAGAGGCTTTTCTACGGACTCCCCTACAGCCTTCGAAGCTGCAAAGTGGATAACAGCTTCGATATCATTTTCCTTAAATATTTCTTTGATCGATTCCTGATCTCTTAGATCCTTCTGATAGAACTTAGGCTCTATTCCTATGATCTCTCTTAACCTTTCCAGCATAGAAATGTCACTGTTTGAAAGGTCGTCTACGATAATCGCCTCATGGCCAGCATTATGTAGTTCTACCACAGTGTGAGAACCAATGAACCCAGTCCCCCCAGTAACCAAAACTTTACTCATACTTATTAACTAGACTTTTTCAGTTATTTAGAAA
>CAYYNA010000099.1:3714-7662 GCA_964472815.1 uncultured Roseivirgaceae bacterium | reverse complement strand
GATGCCACATTTACTTTAAGCCCCCCTTCTTCCAAGAGCCTTGCTCCATCTAGAAGTGTTGATACTTCAGAGCCATTTGCTATTAAAACAACATCTGGATCTTCCGAAGACTTGACAAGGTAACCACCCTTTTCAACACCCATGGCCATTTCGAAACTGGAGTTTTCAAGATTTTTGATGTTTTGTCTTGACAGAATTAGTCCTGTAGGGGTCTCCTTGTTTTCCAATGCAAGTTTCCAAGCCACAGTTGTCTCATTTGCATCTGCAGGTCTAAGAGCTAGTAAGCTGTTTTTGTGGCTATGGTTCTGAAGACTCTCCAAGAGGCGGAGTTGAGCTTCCTGTTCTATCGGTTGGTGAGTAGGTCCATCCTCTCCCACTCTAAAAGCATCATGTGTCCAAACGTAAATCACTTGTAATTCCTGCAAAGCAGCTAAGCGAATGGCTGGCTTCATGTAATCCGAAAAGACGAAGAAAGTACCAACTACCGGAATAACACCTCCATGAAGTGCAATCCCGTTAGCGATAGCAGCCATTGTCAACTCTGCTACTCCCGACTGCAAAAATCCGCCCGAAAAATCTCCCTTCTTTAAAATACTGCTGTTCTTGAGGAACCCATCTGTTTTATCACTGTTGGACAAGTCAGCAGAAGAAACGATCATATTTTCCACCTTTTCTGCTAAGGAGGCAAGCACGGTGGAACCAGCCGCTCTGGTAGCCACATCCGGCTTCTGATCAATTTGACTCATATCAAGATCTGCTGGCAGTTCTCCTGACAGGAACATGTCAAGCTTTGCAGCCAAATCTGCATTATTTGATCGCCATGTTACTTCAGCATCTTGTCGAGCCTTTGCTTCCTCCTTCTTTTTATTTAGCACCTCCTGATAGTAATCAGCAACGTCTGAATAAATAGCAAATGGATTATCTACGCTAGCTCCAAGGTTCTCGATGGTTTTTGCATAGTCCGCACCAGTAGCCCCAATAGGTTTACCATGCAGTTCTGTCTCACCTTCATATGGATTTCCATCGGCATCTACACATCCTTTACCAATGATGGTCTTTCCAATAATTAGTGTCGGTCTTTCTTCTTCTGCATAGGCTTTCTTGAGTGATGCTCTGATTTCGTCAATGTTGTGTCCATCGATGGTCATCACATTCCACCCCCAAGCTTCATATTTCTTTGCTGTATCCTCTGAGGTTACATCATCAGTCGCAGAAGATAGCTGGATATCATTGCTATCATAAAACATGATGAAGTTATTCAAACCAAGGTGCCCGGCTATTCTTCCTGCGCCCTGAGATATTTCTTCCTGGACACCACCATCAGAAATAAATCCAATGATCTTTTGATCCATCCAGTCACCAAACTTAGCAGCTAGAAATTTCGCCGCTATAGCTGCTCCCACCCCCATTACATGGCCTTGACCAAGAGGTCCGGATGTATTTTCAATCCCCCTCGGAACATCTACCTCAGGATGTCCGGGTGTGATCGATCCCCATTGCCTAAAATTGGAGATGTCTTCCATTGAATATAGGCCCAACAATGAATACTGACCGTACATCAAAGCTGATAAATGTCCTGCGTCCATAAAGAAGCGATCTCGAATGTGCCACCCGGTATTCTCAGGATCAAATCGCATGAACTCGGTATAAAGGATATGCATAAAATCAGCTCCGCCCATTGGTCCGCCGGGATGTCCGGAGTTAGCTTTTTCTACCATAGCGACAGCCAAGGCTCTAATGTTATCTGCTGATTTTTGATGGATCGTACTCATAGGTCAAAGTGGGATTTATTTTTCAGATTTTGCAGTCGCTAAGATATCTTCTTTGAAGAAGAATTGGTGTGAAATGACCAACGTAATTCTGAATCCGCAAGCTGGGAAGTTTCCTCTTCGCAATTGTAAGGTTCTCTTGATTATATTGTAGTTTTTCAGATAATATTCTTCCATCTCAGAGATCTTAGAAGATGAGTTTTGTCTCTATTACATTATATAAGAAAGCAGCACATTTAGCAGTCTCTGAAGGGCTTCCTTCTGAATCATTAAAGCACCATACTATTCCATTAAAAGGCGCTGAAATCTCTAAGTACGTCTCCCTTGATTTACTTCATGAGATTTATGAATTAGCCTACGAACACCTCAACCCAGGTTTTCCACTCAGGTTAGGTGCCTTAATGAACGCTGATGATTATGGCACTTTGGGTCTCTCATGGAAAACTGCATGGAAAGCGCTTGACATCTTTGAGAGATGCAGAAGATACATGATCCTAATAACCGACCGGGGAGTCTTTGACTTTGAGGTGGAAGGTGAAACCACCCACTTTACAATGGATAGAGACAGCCACAGAATGGGGCAAACGCTTTCGAATGAAGCCACATTTGGTATGTGTACAAACATCCTTAGAAGCATCACTGACACCAATTTATCACCCACATTAGTGAGATTTAAGCACAAGTCCCACAGAGATGTAAAGCAGTACTCTGATTACTTTCAGTGCGAAGTAAGGTTCAGTCAAAAATTGAACGCTATTAGCTACCATTCTAAGGACTTGCTAACACCCACGACAAAAGCAGATGAAAGTATTCATCGATTTCTGATTGAACGAATGGAAGAGGAGAAAAAGGCCATTGAAATCAACTCAAATCAAGTGGTTTCTTCCGTTGAAAAATTGATCAAAGAGGCACTTCCCAGCGGCATACCAAGCATCGTTGAAGTAAGTGAGCATATGGGTATGAGTAATCGCACCCTAACTAGACGTCTATCAGAAAGTGGATTTACTTTTAGAGATCTTATTCAGAAAACCCAAGAAATGATCTCCAAGGATTTACTGCAAAATTCAAAGAGCAGCATTGCTGAAATTGCTTTTGAAACTGGATTTTCAGAGCAAAGTGCGTTTAACAGAGCCTTTAAGCGATGGACGAATTACTCTCCGGTAGAATTCAGAAAAATGTAGCAAATGAGCCAAAGCGAATTAAAAAGAGGATGGAAAACGCTTTTGGCATGCTTTGTAGGTATCGGTATTAGTTTTCCCTCCCTGTTTGTCTATACTTCAGGCATTTGGATAACACCCTGGCAAGATGAATTTGGATGGAGCAGAGGGGAAATAGGCATAGGGCAAGGTTTGGTCTACCTTATAGTTGTCCTAGGAATTCCCTTCATAGGCATCCTCATTGACAAGTTTGGATTTAAGAGAATTGGTGTTGCCTCATTGTTCCTTTACGGCTGCTGCTTTTACTTGTACAGTACCATGGACGGGTCATTGACCGAATTCTATCTATTGTCAATTCTCATGGCAGTAACTGCTTTGCCATCAAGCCCCATAGGCTTTACCAGAACAATTAATGTTTGGTTCAAAGCGAATAGAGGCCTGGCCCTCGGAATAATCCTTAGTGCCATTGGTTTGGGTGCGATTATTATCCCAAAGTTTTTGACGCCATACGTAGCAAGCCAAGGCTGGAGAGAGGGCCAATTCGTTTTGTTTCTTACAGTCATGATCGGAGTACCATTGGTTTGGTTTTTTCTCCAGGATGAGCCAGTTGCTTCTGAAAGTCAGAAAAACAATTTAAGCGGGATAGATCTTCAATCTGCAGCAAAGTCACGCATCTTTTGGACGATCGGACTGCTATTTTTCCTTATTTCATCTGCGATCCTAGGGCTAATCCCAGGCTTTATCCCCATGATATTGGATGAAGGATTGTCTCCCACAGAAGCGGGCGGATATATGGCAATCTTTGGTTCATCAGTGGTTGCTGGAAGGATCATATTTGGCGCACTGATCGACAGAGTCTTTGCGCCACATGTTGCCGATCGCAGTTTTCGCTACTGCCTCGGTAGGATGCCTTTTGCTTGGCTTATGGCAGATCAAATTCCTTCTCTGGGGAGCAATTTCGATTGGCTTGGCAATAGGCGCGGAAGTTGATCTTGTCAGCTATCTAGCAGCAAAGTATTTTG
>CAYYNA010000099.1:0-3614 GCA_964472815.1 uncultured Roseivirgaceae bacterium | reverse complement strand
CTAGTACAGAACCTTCTTTGGCTTAAAGTGTCAAATCATTGGCTTGAATGGTCAAGCAAGAGGCTGCTAGCTCATCCAATTTTACTCTCGAATTCAAAAGTAAAACCGAGATGAAAAAGCAATTAAGAATTACCCTTGGACTTGGACTGCTGACAGCTGGCTTTGTCATATTGTCTTCCTTTAGGTCCGCATCCGGGGACCCAAATCATGCAGAACTACTTCCTACAAACGACAAACTAAAGAAAGACGCACTGGAAATCTTAGATACAAAATGCAATGTCTGTCACCGCAAGAAAAACCCCTTCATGGTCTTCAACCAAAAGAACATGTCAAAGCGGGCAAAGAAGATCTACAAAATGGTATTCATCGAACGTAAAATGCCTAAAGGAAATGAAGTGCGCTTGACGAATGACGAATACATCAAGCTTGAAAAATGGCTATTCACTCAAAACATCTTTTAATCATGGAAATCACACTAAAGTCAATCATTTTATTCAGTACCCTTATCCTCACAGGTCTTTCCGCAGGTTTCTTCTACGCATGGCAAGTATCAGTAATCCCTGGCACAAAAAGAGTGGTAGACCTTACTTATCTGGAAACCATGCAGTCTATTAATCGTGCGATTCTCAATCCAGCATTTTTTGTGATCTTCTTTGGAACACTCATTCTATTGACTATCGCAAGTGTCTACGAGTTTCATACCAGCAAACTCGCATTTGGACTGATGCTGGCTTCATCCATTGCCTACCTCGCCGGAACCTTTGGTGTTACTGCATTAGGGAATGTCCCCTTGAACAATGAATTAGACACATTGGACTTTGCTAAAACAAGTGCCAAAAAAATCGTAGAATTCCGCCGGTACTATGAGGTGAACTGGAATAAGCTTCATCTCATACGTACGGTGTTTGCCGTACTCTCCTTTGCTCTGACAGTACTAGCCGTACTCATTCAAATCAAGAAAGTCTAACACAAAAGACCTGATAAATAATAAGGAGCCAACGCTCCGCACTTAAACAAATAGCTGATAGAGGAAAGAATCATTAAAGGCCGTTCCAGTGGAACGGTCTTTTGGCTTTGTTCGAATTAGCAGCAAAAAGCGTGATCAAGATGGATGGCGTAAACTGTCAAATCATTGGCTTAAAGAGTCAAGAATCCGCCTGCTCTACTGCTCAACTTTACATCATAATTAATCAAGCAAAAAAGAAAAAGTAAAATGAAACACAACATCTTAGTAATCGGAGGAACTGGTAAGACTGGTCGCCGAGTCGTAGAAAACCTTACAGAACGAGGACACAACGTAAGAATTGGAACAAGACAAAACAACCCAAAATTTGACTGGGACGATCCGTCCACTTTTGCATCTGCCCTGAAAGGTATGGACCGAGCATACATTGTATTCTATCCCGATCTAGCGGTACCTGGAGCCAAAGAGGCGATCGCGGCACTAACAGAAGCTGCTTTAAAAGAAGGACTGGAAAAAGTAGTGCTACTTTCTGGTAAGGGTGAAACAGAGGCAGAAGCTTGTGAGGAAATCGTAGCAAACTCTGGACTCAACTACACGCTAGTAAGAGCATCTTGGTTCAACCAAAACTTTAGTCAGGGTGCTTTCGCTGACTACATCCTGGCTGGTCATATGGCTTTACCAATGCCGGAAGCGAGTGTTCCTTTTGTAGACACCACTGATATTGCAGATGTGGTCACCGAAGTACTTTTAGATGATACATACAATGGTGAGACACTCACTGTTACAGGACCTAAAAAAATTACGTTCAGCGAAGTTGCTGAAATCATCAGTGGCAAATTGGGGCGTACTATCCAATATCAACCGATCTCCATGGAGGAGTTCAAAGATGGTCTAACTCAGGCGGGTGTACCAGACTCTTTCATCTGGTTACTAGGATACCTGTTCACCGAGGTACTAGGGCACTCTGAGAACCAGACCGTATCGAATGATGTAGAAAGGGTATTGAATAGACAGCCAATATCATTTGAAGAATATGCGGAAACCACTGCAGCAAGCGGCGCATGGAATCAGGAAGTCACGGTCTGAATATAGGCCAATGGGCTGCTTAGTGAAATAGGCAGTCCATTTTTACTTCATCAAAAAAAGGCCCACTTAACTCAAAAAAACTCACTCGACTAATGTCCATTCGAACTCACTTGAGCAATGCTCAATCAAAAAGAAAGCAAAAAGTATATTGTAGATCTGCTCTTGAAAAAGTGATCGAAAAAGATGTAGTAGCAGACGTCTAGCCACCTAAATCATGAAGGTAGAGAAACTGCTGATCGAATTTCGATCCGGAGCGAATGCCTATGAACGCAACATGCACATCAAGCATGAACTGGAGAATAGGCAGTTTGTAAAAATCTTAAAGGGAAAACTTATTTATCCCGATGGCACATCTTCAGATAGGATTTATGAAAACAAAGAAATCGAAGAAGCTGAAAGCGTGGAGATTGACTTCATCTAGTTCTCATTCCTATAGCTTTGCAAAAAAATAGATCTATGCCACATTTTGTCATCGACTGCTCAAAGAACATCATCGAAGATGTCGAGCCAGGTGAAATTTTAAATCAAGTGTTTGAAACAGCTTTCGGTACTGGTTTATTCAAAGCTGCAGATATCAAAGTACGAATCAATCCTTATGATCATTACAGGGTAGGAAATGGGAAAGATGACTTTATCCACATTTTTGCCAATATTATGGAGGGAAGAAACACGGCCCAAAAGAAGGATCTATCGGAAAAAATCGTCTTTGAGCTAAAGCAGATGTTTCCTGACGTCCCAATCATTTCGATCAACATCAGAGATTTTGAAAAAGCGACCTATTGCAATAGGTCGATGATTTAGAGGCGGGAAATCTATTGACTGGCTTAAAGTCTTTCCTTCTTTACTGCGTAGATGTCAATCTCGCTTTTCTTTCCTCGCAAAAGGATTGACCCAACGGTATTAAGCGCTAAATGCTCTCCTTTGACATGCTGCTTAAGCACGTCCGAAATCAGAAGCTCCTCTCCTAGTTCGTTGCACTTGCCTTGAATCCGGGCGGCTGTATTGATTGGATCTCCGTGATAGGCAATTTCCTTCTTGTATTTTCCTATCTCCGTAACTGTTACCATCCCAGAGTGTATACCAGCTTTGAAAAAAGGAACTACTCCATATTTTTCTTTATAATACGATTCCTTGGATCGAATGCGTTCTTTGAAACGAAAAAAGGCTTTGATAAAACTCTCATTGGAGAGACCCTCTTTTAGCTTCCAGGTAAGGACCGCCTCATCGCCAACATATTGGTAAATCTCCGCACCATCTTCTACTACTACTCCTAAGTCATTAAAACAATCCTGGATGAGCTGACTGTAGTTTATGTGGCCAAGCTTTTCTGCTAGCTGCGTCGAAGATTGAAGATCTAGAAACATGAATATCCGCTGCTCCTCCCTCGGTTGATAAAACTTACCAGTTAGAAGCTTACCAAGATTACCTTGCCCTAACATCAAATTGAGCTGCCGGATAGTATTAAGGACTAAATCAACAGAAAGTACATAGAAATAGATGGCGAAACTTCCATCGTCAAAAGCAAAGGAGATGATGTCCAGATCAGTTCCGAAATAAAGCTGGT
>CAYYNA010000098.1:5581-12255 GCA_964472815.1 uncultured Roseivirgaceae bacterium | reverse complement strand
ATGAAACGCATCCTCACCATCCTCTCGCAAAAATGGCCAGAATACCTACTCGAAATCCTGGTGATCACCATCGGTATCTTAGGAGCGTTTGCTTTAAATCAATGGAACGAAAATCAAAAAGCTAAAAAAGAAGAGGCTTACTTTCTTGATCAGATGAGCAAAGAGCTCGTCATGGATTCCCTCTACCTCTATAACCTGAAGGGCAGGGTTGCCCAGAAAATTCCCGCTGTAGAAAAATTACTGGCTGCACTACATCAAGAAGTCAGCGATCAAGAATACAAAGAGGTGTTTCTTTACTACCTCACCAAAATACTCTTTGCTCCTTACTTCGTATCAAACTCTGCCACTTATGATGAAATGAAGTCCAGTGGCAGGATAAGCATAATCAGTAACAAGCCTCTTAGAAATCAGATTGTGACATTGTATAACAATTTAAAATTGACAGAGAGATCCCTTCTAGAAGAAAATGAGTTTCTGAGACCTCAGGATGTAGACCTAGCGTATGAAAAGAACCTGGCCAAATTTCTACCACTACAAGAGGGCACCTTCGGCCAGTACATTGATAATGAAGATATCCTTGCAACAAGAAACTTTCAAGAAAAATTAGAGGCGAATGCAGCCAACCATCATTGGTCAACAGTTCTCGTTCTACCAATTTTAGAGGCTCAACTCCAAGAAATTCGAACAGTACTTGAGCGGATAGCTGATGAGACTGGGCCATCCTAGCTCTGACTTCAAAAGGTAAAATTGATTATGTTGCGCAGCTAATGACCCTTCGCAAAGTTCTGCCCATTGCCACCTTGATGCTTATTGGGGAGTTTGTCTTCCTCCTCCCCTTTGTGGTCACACGGATCTTTCGACCCACCTTTCTCAAGGTCTTTGAGATCAACAACCTGCAGTTGGGCACAGCTTTTTCCTTGTACGGGATTGTCGCCATGTTCGCCTATTTCGTGGGCGGACCCATCGCGGATCGATTCTCACCGAGAAAGCTTTTGCCTACAGCCATTCTGGCTACTGCAGCAGGTGGTTTCCTCATGGCCACCATCCCCAATGTATACACCTTGAGTCTGCTCTATGGTTTCTGGGGTGTAACCACTATCCTTTTGTTCTGGGCATCTTACGTGAAAGCGCAGCGCGAACTAGGAGGGGAGCATCAGCAAGGTAGGTCCTTTGGATCCATCGATGCAGGTAGGGGTTTTGTGGCGGCAGCCACCGCATCCTCTTCTGCTTTTTTACTGGACGCATTTCTCCCAGTCTCTGCAGACCATGCCACCATCGAGCAACTAACCAGCTCATTGAGCACCATCATCATCATTTTCAGTGTGCTCACTGCAATGGGAGCAGCCATGGTTTGGTTCTTCTTGCCCCCTGAAACGTTTGATGGTGCTAGTACCGATCGTCTCACGCTCGATGGCGTAAAAAAAGCCTTGCAGCGGAGGACCGTATGGCTTCAGGCCTTCATCCTTTTGTGCAGCTATGTAGGTTATAAATGCACCGATGACATTTCGCTTTACGCCAATGAAGCCTTTGGATACAACGATGTAGATTCGGCGCACTTGGCAGCCCTCTCGTTTTGGATACGGCCATTAGCGGCTATCGCAGCTGGTCTATTGGGTGATTACTTCCTGCATTCTAAAATGGCGATGGTCTGTTTCGTGATCATGCTACTTGGAAGTCTGGTCATTTCTTCCGGAATATTACAACCAGGTATGGAGACCTTCATCGTCTTGACACTGACCTCCACGAGTGTGGGAATTTATGGACTGAGGGGTTTATACTTTGCCTTGTTCCAAGAGTCGAAGCTACCACTGATCATTACCGGTAGTGCAGCAGGTGTGGTATCGGTGATCGGCTACACGCCAGATGTCTTTATGGGTCCGCTCATGGGTTGGGTATTGGATAGCTCACCTGGCGCTTTGGGTCACCAGCACCTATTTGGGATCCTGGCTGGATTTTCTGTTTTGGGATTTGTCTTCACGCTCTTTTTCAGGTATTATAATCAGTCGAATAACTAATGAAGATCCTTGACAAAGTGTCGCAACTATTGCCATCATTCATTTTTGCACTTGCGCTTCTACTAATATCCAGCTGCGCCAATAATGAAAAGAAAAGTGAGTACCCAGACCCATTGCAAGCTGGATGGAAGGGTAAATCTGTCTGCTCCGTCATTGAGGAAAATGAAGAAATCAGGGTACTTAAGTGCGTCTTTCCGCCTCAGGTGGGCCATGAGTGGCACTATCATGAGCCACATGTAGGCTATACCTTGGCAGGTGGCACTTTTAGAATTTCTGATTCAAACGGAGATCGGGAAGTGGATGTCCCAACTGGATATACGTTCAAGAATGACGAGCTCACGGAGCATGCGGTCCTAAATATTGGAGAGACGACAGCCGAATTTTTGATCATTGAATACAAATAGTTGAATGAAGATCATCTTCACTATACTTTCCCAAAAGTGGCCTGAATACATCCTCGAGATCATTGTGATCACCATCGGAATATTCGGTGCTTTCACCTTAAATAACTGGAAGGAGACCAGGAAGAATCAGATTTTTGAAAAAGAAGTACTCACCCAAATCAAAATTAACCTCGAAAGGGATCGTGAAACACTTGAAGAGATTCGCATAAGCTTTGAAAAGGCTATCAAATCTTCAGATAAAATTCTACAGAAAAAGCAGGGATACTCTGAAAATGATAGTACCAAATACTGGTTAGGAGATATTGTCCAATTCGATCGTTTTCAACCCTTAACCAATGCCTATGAGATGCTAAAATCCAAAGGCCTGGATAACCTGTCCAACAAGAAACTGGCGTTCCTGCTCGGTCAGTATTACGACGATGAGGTTCATCAGGCGGTAGAATCCATCGGTGATATTGAAGTCAGCTTCACTAGCGACTGGTTACCTCTTTTGAAAACCAATGTGAAGGCTGTAAAATTCAAGGAATACGTAGTGCTTAGTGATTGGTCTGTGTTTAGCGAAAGAGATGGATCGGCAAGAATCCTGCTCATTCTTAACAAGGATAACTACAATGGAGGATTAAATAAGATCAGAATTGCCATCAAAAGCTTGGACGACTTGATTCAGCTTATAGACATTGAGTTGACCAAAAAATGAAACGCATTTTCACCACCCTCACAGAAAAATGGCCAGAGTATTTGCTGGAGATACTCGTGATCGTAGTAGGTATTCTGGGAGCATTTGCACTGAATAGCTGGAACAGCGAGAGGACTGCCGGGATCACGGAGCTGGAAATTTTGATGGGCTGCAAAGTAGAACTGGAATCCGACCTTCACGATATAGGCATCAATTTTCGATTGCACGAAAATGCCGTCAAATCCATCAATGAAATAATACGGGCTGTAGAGACAGATCAGCCCTATCACGATTCGCTGGCATATGACTTTGGATACGCCATGGTTTACACGCTTTTCAGGCACTCGACGAGTACGTTCGAGGCAATGAAATCCAAAGGCATTGAAATCGTCAGCAATAAAAGCATCAGAAATGATATCATCCGCCTTTATGACGCTGACTACAATTTCTTCTTGAAGATTGAAAAGGATCTAATTGACGATGTGATGCATGGGTATCGTGAGGTCTTTCCGACACGTTTTGAGGAAGCGCTAAAAGTCGAATTCCCCGATCCTGGGTTTCGAAACCGTATCGTACCACTGGATTTTGAAGCGTTGAAAAAAGACCAGGAATTTCTGTACTACATCAAGACACTAAGAAACGAGACCGAATTCATTCTCAAATCCCATTACTCGAATTTGCGAGAAGATGTGCAGAACCTGATCGCGGATTTGGAAACTGAAATAGCAGAGAAGCAATGAAACGCATCCTCGGCATTCAATATCAAAAAGGCCATACTCTTCTGGAAATCTCCCATCTGTCAAGGAAACAGTTTTTTCTGCAGAAAAGCGAAACATTTTAATCTCAAATATGTATGTATGTACATACAATTATGAAAAAGATCTTAACATTTGGTGCAAGTAATAGCAAGGATTCTATTAACCACCAGTTAGCAATATGGGCAGCCAATCAATTGGAAGACGTAGAGGTCATTGAGATAAAGCTGAATGACTATGAAATGCCTATCTACGGAATAGATAAAGAAAAAGCGCATGGAATCCCTTCTCTTGCCAAGGATTTTAAGAAACTAGTTGATGAAGCAGACGGCATCATTGTTTCTTTTGCAGAACATAATGGCTTGTTCAGCACAGCGTTTAAGAATGTTTTTGATTGGATCTCTCGATTAGGGGCACCTATTTGGTCTGATAAACCAATGATGATCATGTCTGCAGCACCGGGTGCGCGGGGAGGAGCCAGTGTGCTCAAAGTTGCGGAAACCACTTTGCCCTACCGAGGTACAAAAATTTCAGGTGTTTTTTCCCTTCCGTTTTTCGGAAAGAACTTCAACGATGGATTAGTCAATTCAGAATTACTTGCTGAGTTTAATAAACAACTGAGTCTCTTTGATCGTGCGGTACGAGAACCAGCCCTGGCTTAGTATGAAACCTTGAAAAAGAGCAGCTTAAACATTAATTTCATTCGCTGATAAATTTTTGTTCTTCAATGCGTGCACCGAATCCTATTTATAAGGAGAGGTAAGTACCGCTGGAATGGTAGATTTACTTTCTGAAGAACTAGGCGAATGAAAAAGCTTCTCACTACCCTTTCTGGCAAATGGGCTGAATACATCCTGGAAATCCTGGTGATCACGATCGGTATTCTTGGTGCCTTTGCGCTGAATAATTGGAATGAGGATCGAAAAGAAAACGCTAAAAGAGAGGATCTTCTTTTGAGCTTACAGTCTGACCTGAATTCAGACATCCATTCAATAAAGCTTCAGAACAAGAGAGTCATTGAACGAGCAGATTTTGCGGATTATCTCCTACAGTTGCTTGATGACTTACCTGCCACGATCGACACACCAAAGGTGGCCATGTCATTGGAACGAGTGGGCTTCATACATTCTTTTAACCCCACTTTAGCAACGTACAATCAAATGCTGGGAAGCGGAACACTGGACATCTTGGATAATGACGAGTTGACCGAGGGGCTTTCCGAATATGCTTCTCTGGTGAACTCCGCCATCAGAATTGAATCAAAAAATGCTGATTACACCAAATACATTGATTTTGTCATACTCAAGTACATCAGTGAAGGATTTGCAGGAGGCACCTTTGAAACGCCTCCCGATAGCTACAAGAAAATTGCAATGGATCTGGAATCCATGTCCAGAGATGTAGAACTGGTAGCTTATCTTCGATTGATTCACAACAAGTCGTACTCAGAGGTGAAGTATCGCAATAACTTTATCCAAACGAAAGCACTTAGTCTACTGGGAGATATTGAAAAGCAACTCGCAAACTGATGAAACACACGATCAACCTATACCAGCAGTCCCACCCCAATATGATGTCATGAAGAAAATCCTCACCACGCTTTCCGATAAATGGGCTGAATACATTCTGGAAATCCTGGTGATCACCCTGGGTATATTGGGAGCATTTCTGTTGAACAATTGGAATGAGCAGCGCAAAACCAACCTTGCCACTAGGGATGCCCTTCGCAATGTGATGGAGGACCTGAGGCAGGATTCGGTTCAGTTTCAGTTTCACGTCGTGAACTCTGACCGCATCGCGCGTAATCTGCGAAAGACGATTAACAACCTGCTGGAAGAGAAATCAGACGATAGCCTGGAATATTATTTTCAGAGATCTAGTGGATATCTAGTGGCAGTAGTCCACAACAGCGCCTTCCAGTCCATGAACGAGCAGGGGCTCATCCCAAACATCCAGGATGAAGAACTTCGACTAGCCATCATGCGCTATTTCAATTTTGCTCAGCCCAGCGTAGTGAAACTCAGAGAATTTGAGTACGCACGCTTGCAATCCACCGTCAATAAAATCAATACAGATGCCGCTATTGACATGGACCAAGTGACGGTAGATGATTTGGCGTTGGACTATGCAATAACTAGAAAAATACTCATGGAACCTGGTAACTTTCGAAAGCTCTACGTATATCGGGAAACGCAGGACTTCCTGAAAACAAGGTCAGAGGGATATGTAGAAGTGAACACCAACTTGATTGAATCCATCAAAAAATACTTGAAAGACACACCATGAAAAGTAGCTATACCACACTTATCCTCATCCTTTTTGCCGTCAGTAGCCTTTTTGCCCAGGAGGACGTCAATGAGTTTGAAAAAGAGATCGTCGCATTTGAAAAGCAAGATGCGAAAAATGGATACCAGAAAGATTTCATCCTTTTCACTGGAAGCTCCAGTATACGCTTGTGGAAAACCATGGAGCAAGACATGGAAGGGCTGGACATCTTAAACCGGGGTTTTGGAGGGGCGAAACTCTCCGATCTAAACCTATTTTGGGAGCGGATCATTGGAGAACATGACCCAGCATTGGTGGTGCTCTACTGTGGAGAGAATGACATTAATGATGGCGTAAGTGTGGAGGAAACCTTTAGTCGCTTCAAAGAATTTCAAAAAAAGTACAAGAAAAGCAGCAAGAAAATACCTTTGATTTATCTGGCCATGAAACCCTCACCTTCTCGCTGGAGTAAGTGGGAGAATTTTCAAGCCACGGATCAAAAGATCGAGAAACTGGTCAACAGAAAGAAGAACCAAACCTACATCGACCTGAGCTCGAC
>CAYYNA010000098.1:0-5481 GCA_964472815.1 uncultured Roseivirgaceae bacterium | reverse complement strand
TCGAGAAACTGGTCAACAGAAAGAAGAACCAAACCTACATCGACCTGAGCTCGACAATGCTTACTGAGGAAGGCAAACCAAAGCCTGAGATTTTTATTTCTGATAGCCTCCATATGAATGAACTAGGCTACCAAGGCTGGACGGACAAGCTGCGTCCACTGATAGAAAGTACCTTAGAACGATGAATCGAAGCTTCCACCCATTCTAAAAAATTCCTCTTTGTCATCCTGAGTCTATCAAAGGGCGACATCACTACTCTTCTTCGAAAAAAAGCCTCCTGATCACCTTACCTACTTTGAGCTAGTGCTCAGCTAAACCGTATGTCGGTCACAAAATTTTGGGGGAACTTCCCGGAGATCCCTTGGTAGAAATCCATGATAGTTTTCATATCTGCCTCCAAAACACCCGTAGGCATGAAGCACATCCCGATTCCTGTTACCTTTTTTTTGTAATCCATAAAAGAGCAGCAGATGGGTACTTTGGCTTTCAAGGCGGTGTAGTAGAATCCAAGTTTCCACTCCTTCACTGGAGAGCGTGTCCCCTCGGGAGTAACCACTACTGTCAAAGGCTCGTCATCCTTCGGAAAAAGTGAAGCCATGTACTCCGTCATTCCAGTCTTCTTTGCTTGAGAGCGATCAATCCAAAGTGCACCAAGATTGGTAATCCAATTACCCAGGATCGGTACATTGAATTCTTTCTTGATGGTAAATCGTGGTTTGAGGCCTAATTGATCCATCGCGCTGATGGCATACACAAAATCCCAATTACTGGTGTGTGGTGCAGCGATCATCACACTCTTAAACGCTTCCTTAGGGGCAGGACTGAGAAGCTCCCAGCCTTTCAATTTGAATAAAAACTTAAACAGTGCTTTAAGCATGCAGGGGTAATGGTTAATGGATACGATCTACAACAGGACAATTTAGTATTAGTTCTGCGAGCACCACAGATTATCGCTTCTCCTACTGAATAAGCTCCTCGGTCAGATAGGCGTGTGCTTGTCCTTTGACATCAAAAAACCATTGTATCCCCAATTTCGAGAAGATCAGTGTGTCAGAGGAAATCTCTGTGAAGTCCATATCTAAGGCCACCTTATCTCCAATCTTAGATTTATTCAGGGCGGCAACAATCTTGCTATCTAGCGAATCCAAAACATGAGCTAGCGGAATGCGAGCGTTGGACTTAAGAAACTCAGAAAGGTGATCACTTGCTACCCACTCCGCCAGGTGCACCAGATTATTGTCACTTTCAATGTCGTAATCAATGCTGTCAATTAGCAAGCTTTTGTCAGCACCTAACACCGGGTAAGCATACGCATGTACAGTCGCTTCCAGGTCTCCCGCCACATCAAACTGCAAGTGCAACCTGTCGTCTTTAGAGCCTGTAGTGAAATTGGTCAGTTCGATCGTTGCTCCTTCGTACGAAAGGGTGGTGTTACCCAGCTTGGATTGTAACACCGCATCCATCTTCTCATACGGCAAATACACATCTACATTCAAGTCAAGGCCGTCTTCCAAAACTGTGTTATAATTAGCATTTTGTGGCATAGGCTTTTCCTCTGTTTCCAAGCCAGTCAAAGGAGTAATGTAGATGGCAGTCTCCGTGTGTATCATCACCCGGAGGGTGTCTAGAACATCCTTCGAAAAATGCGCGGTGAACACACTGGGTCTGCTGGTCAGCCAGATGTCTATCGGTCGCTTACCCACCCGATGAGATTTGCTGATCAAGCTCCAAATCTTCTGCACCTGTGGTTTGAGCGGCACCAACTTTTGTAGCGCTTCGCAAACTTTCTCTTCTATTTCTCCGGACTTCTCCGCCAGCTTTTTATCCACTTTCTTCTGCAGGTTCACCTTGATGCCTAGAATCTGAATAACTGGTGGTTCTATCCAGTGAATCTTCTGAATCCGACACTGGGCATTCAGGTTCCAGTTTTTGTCAATCGACAGTTTGGTGTTCATATCTGCCCGGATCTGGAGCGAGACTGGCTTGTGGACTTTGAGTCCCAGCACTTTCTTTTCTATCTCTGCTGAGACTCTCATAGGAATGGAGACATCCAGATTGTTGGCGTAAGACGCTAGTAAGGCACGGCCGGTCGGCTCTATCTTAATGGATATGTACTCTCCTTTCTTTTTGAGCCTCAAGGTATCTTCCACCAGCACATCTGGCAAAGCCTGATTAATGACCTGATACAGATCGCCTATCGGGAAGTCGAGCGGAAAAGTCAGACGAGACAGGTCAGTTGATTGCACTCGAGAGATCTGCAAACTGGCGTCCTCCTCCTGGGTTGTCCGTTCAGATCGCTTCTGGCAGGAGCAGCAAACCAGGACAAATACTAGAAGCTTCCATTTCATGAGGTGGTGAATTAATGGGTCAACTAAAATTACATGATTTGAGTGAGGAAAAACGGTAATAACTTCTTATCCAAGATCGATGACCTGAAATAGCTTTAGTATATTTATAGTCGAACCTCCACCAACAACCTGCCCTTACAGGCTCTTTCAATGGTAAAGAAAATCCTTCAAAACCTCCGCGAAAACTGGATCACCTAGGGGTTTGAAACCTTGGTGGTGATTGTGGGTATTTTGGGGGCCTTTGCACTGAACAATTGGAACGAGAACAGAAAATCCAGGATAGAAGCAATTAAGCTATTGAATGACCTTAGAGGGGAATTTCAATTCAACCAAGAACAAATAGGAGGGCCCATTGGCTTACATGAAAATCAAGTCAAAGGAGCCAGTAAAATCCTCGAGTGGATTGGAAAAGACCTTGAACTAGAAGATAGTCTGGTAGAAAGGACGATCAGGGAAACGTTTTACTCCTGGCAGTACAAACCTAGCCGAGCTGTCATCAACTCAATCACCAACTCGGGAAAGATCAATCTCATTCAACATGATTCTTTGATATATGAACTCAACGTTTGGAGTAATGGCATTGACAATTACACTAGGATGTTCCAAAGGCAAGAAGATTGGCTTTTTACTCATGTATATCCACATTTCAATGAAAACTACCCCATTCGAAACATGGCGGACTCAGTCAGGAGTCAGTTCAAACCTGAAGTTGATGTAATTTTCTCCACGATCGAATTCGAAAACGCTATGTACGGCATGCGGCAGGTAAGTGACATTACTAGGCAGTATATGAAGTGGCTTCCTGAAAGTCAGTCCAAGATCATTCGAATGATTGAAGAAGAACTCCAACGACTCGAATAATGAAAAAAATCCTTCAAAACCTCCGCGAAAACTGGATCACCTACGGGTTTGCACGCTAGCAGTGATTGTGGGTAAATTTGAATTTGGAAGATGATCGCTTTCTATTGATTAATTACTCCCCTCCTTGGAGGGGCTGGGGGTGGGTAAACCCATAGCACAAATAACCCACCTCTAAATCTCCTCCCAGTAGGAGACTATCCTCTATGAAAGAAATCCTGCAAAACGTCCGCGAAAACTGGATCAACTAGAGGTAGATCTATTTCCGATAATAGCGTTTTCCCTTCTGCAACTGCTTTCCGGCATATCCCTCAAAATAGACCGGCACAGCGAGATCGTCTTCCCTCCGCACCACGAAGTGCAGGTGCGGACCTCTGGTGAAACCTGTATTTCCCGAATAGCCAATCAACTGCCCTCTTTCTACGGTATCTCCAGGTTCCACTAAGGATCCCTCGTACTTCAGATGTACATAAGAGGCAGTAGTCCCATCTTCGTGAAGAATGATAATACGGTTGGCTTTCCAAAGCAGTTCACGCCCTCCTGACTTTTTGAAGTGCTCTATGGATTTTACCACAATGCCCCCTCGAGCCGCATGGACTGGCTCACCAACTTTCATGGAAAAATCTATGGCGTAGCGTGAAATGTCGTTATTGTGAGAGAAGGATCCATTCGCTCCTTGGCTCACGCTGTACTTCTTTCCCTTCTGGTACGGTAGTAGGTAAAGGTAGCTATCATCGTGCTTCACTGTGTTGGGATCTCCGCCCAGAAAATAGTTGATATCGTGTGCTTGGTTGTATTCATTGACCAGCTCCACGCGATCCCCTTTGCCAAGCTCGGCGATAACCACGCTATCCAACGGCGGGATCACTAGTCGGTCGACCAAACTATCCGAATCTTCCATCGTGACACGCAGATCTATGAATGCATAGGTGTTGTTAATTCCTTTTACTACTAAGACCGAGTCCTCATTTCGCACTTTTAAGGAAATGTCGGGAGCAGGCTCTTGTGCCGTATTTTGGCAGCCGATCAATAACACTGAAAGGAAGAGTAGCGCTCTCATAATTGAATGGACATAGGATCGGCGATGAAAGGCTGCAACAACAGAAAGCTTCTTTGATCTTCTATTCCAAAATTTCTCGAAAGAGGGCAGTGGAAAGCCGCTTGTACAACCGATCGTAATCGTTTCGGAAGTAATGGTTACTAGAGAGCTTCACAATCACTGCATCCTTATCCGGATCGATGTAGATGAATTGGTCGTACACTCCCTGGGCCATGAATTCATCATCCGACCCGAAAGGAATCCACCACTGGTATCCGTACCCGTCTTTTCTCACACCATTTTCGATCCGTTCCTGTACGTGTGGATCCAGCGGTCGTGTAGAGGCCAAAACCCATTCCTCCGGTATCACTTGCTGTCCATTCCATCGGCCAGAATCCAGGTACAAGATGCCCAGCTTCGCATAATCTCGTAATGTGGCGTTGTATCCTCCTAGTGCAAACTCCATCCCAGCATTGTCGATGATCCAATGGGCATCATCCTGCGCACCAATCGGATTCCAAATCTTCACTTTGGAGTATTCTGTGATGGTCATGCCCGTGGCACTCACGAGGATCATTCCAAGGACTTGCGTGTCGATACTCACATAATGGTTATAGGTCCCTGGTACTTTCTCGTTGGTCAAAGACGCAGCAAATTCGGCCATGGGCATACCCAGTGCAAAATACCTGCCCATCCGATTGATGTCTGAATTGAAGTCTCCGTAATCTTCATTGAAGCGAATGCCGGAACTCATTTGCAGCAGGTTTTTGATGGTCACCTGCTCGTAACCCGAACCTGCCAATTCCGGGACATATTCTATCGCCAATTGATCAATGCTCCCAATCAATCCTTCATCCAGTGCAATCCCGATCAACCCACTGATCAGCGACTTAGACATGGACCAGGAAATGTGGATGTCGCTTTTCTGAAAGTCATTGCCATAATACTCAAACCTGACGCTATCTCCTTGAAAGATCAGAAACCCATCGGTATTGGTGTGTTCCAAAAAGGCCTGCGTCTGAACAACTGTATCTCCAAGCTGGAAGCTCTCAGGTAGTTCCACAGCAGCTGCCCTTGGAAGCTCATTAGGTGTGTCACTTTTGGCAACCACACTTGTGTTGACAATATTCGGAAACGTCTTGAAATTCCTGGAAATGTTCTCGGGTTCAAACATCGTGATGACCGTATTGAGCCTAACCAACTCTTTTCGGAAATACAACCCACCAACAACCACGA
>CAYYNA010000097.1:1762-12266 GCA_964472815.1 uncultured Roseivirgaceae bacterium | reverse complement strand
GATGGAGTTTTGAGGCTACAGAACAATGGCGGAATTTTTGCCTCAAGTGCCTTTTGGGAAGTATTTCCGGATGATCCGAGCGCTGGTATAGATTATGAATCCTACTCGTCTTTTGAGCTGGTTATCAATGCAGCAGATGCAGCAGGAAATAGTGTCGATTCAGAACCAATCACCATTAACATCAACAATCTAAATGACAATAATCCAGCTATTGAAGATGTAACGGTCAGCTTACTTGAAGGAAGCGCCGTTGGAACGGTTGTTACCATGTTGCAGGCTGATGATGCTGATGAAGATGAATTACTCTTTAGTATTCTATCGGGTAATTCAGAAGGAGCTTTTGAAATTAGTGAGGATGCTGATGAACTGCTTGTAGCTGATGCAGCTCCTTTGGTATTTGCTACTAATCCTTCTTTTAGTTTGGAAATTCAGGTCACCGATGGGACGAACTTTGCTCAAGCCACATATACTATAAACCTCGAAGAGGTGACCAGCCCGGTGATCGAGGATCAGTCCTTTACCATCATTGAGACAATTGAAAATGGCGATGAGGTTGGGACTATTGAGGCAGTAGACCCAAAAGGAGAAGGGCTGACATTCACTATCTCTGAAGGAAATGAAGCAGGACTCTTTGCGCTAAGTAGTTCTGGAGTTTTGTCGATAGCTGATCGTGCGTCAATAGTCTTCATGGCTGGAACGACATATGACTTAAATGTTTCTGTGAGTGATGGTAGTGAGTCAGCTGAGGCGACAATTTCAATTGTAGCAAATCTTCCTCCTGTTTTTGAGCTAGAATCTCAAGAATTCAGTTTCGATGAAAATGCTGAATGGTACCTCTTATTGCCTATTTCTGACCCTGAAGAAGACGAACTTGTCCTGACCATCAAGTCAGGAAATACAGATGGTGTTCTGAGATTGGAGAATAATGCTGGCATTTTCGCGACGATGGATTTTTGGGAGGTATTTCCGGATGATCCAGGCGCAGGGATTGATTACGAGACCTATCCGTCTTTTGAGTTGATCATTAATGCAGAGGATGCGGAAGGAAACATAGTGGAGTCCGCGCCAATAATTATAAATATCAATAATCTCAACGATAATGCACCAGAAGCGGATGATCAGACAATTAGCATAAATCAAAACTTACCTAATGGTATCAAGGTAGCCATTGTTGAAGCTACTGACGCGGATGGTGATGAGGCGATAGTGTTTGAAATTACTGATGGAAATACAAGCGAGGCATTTGGCATTGATTCTAATACAGGCGAACTCACTGTGACCAATACAGAAGCCTTAGTCTTTGATACTAATCCCACATTTAATCTGGAAATAACCATTTCTGATGGGGAGTTGTCATCTACGGCTGAGATTACCATTAATCTGAACGAGGAAGCGGTGAATACTCCTCCAATCATTGAGGATCAGTCGTTTTCAATCGAAGAGAACAGTGCAGACGGAACCGAAGTAGGTCTTGTCGAAGCAGTTGACCTGGAAGGTGATGACTTGACTTTCACGATTGTTAGTGGCAACAGTGAAAATGCATTTCTTCTCACAGGTAGCTCAGGAGAGCTAATTGTTACGAACTCCGAAGCATTGGACTTTGAGACCACCCCGATCTTTGAATTTTTGGTTAGTGTGACTGATGGCGAGTTTTCAGAAGTAGCTACCATCACGGTTCAGCTCATTGATATAGAAGACTCCAATACGGCACCTACGATTGCAGATCAATCATTTACAGTGGCGGAGAACAGTGCAGTTGGGACATTAGTAGGAACTGTAATCGCTTCTGATGCGGAAGAAGATGCGCTTTCTTATTCCATTTCATCTGGGAATGATTTAGATGTTTTCGCATTGGACGGATCAAGTGGAGAAATCACAGTGGTAAACTCAGAAGTTCTTGATTTTGAGACTACACCGTCTTTTGACCTAGTAGTCAGTGTCGCAGATGCGGAATTCACAGAAGCTGCAACGGTCACAATTCAACTAACTGATCTAGATGAAACTCCAGTCCTTGGGATTGCGGATGAAGTAGCCGTAGCTGTGTATCCAAACCCTGCAACGGACTACTTTGAATTAGCAAGTTCAGCAGAAGTAGTTAGCGTAAAGTTGCTAAGCCAATCAGGCCAAGTGCTACTTAGTGAGAAGGTTAGAAGTGATAACAACTACCCTATTGGAGACCTATCGCCTGGTATCTACTTTGTTGAGATTGAGCTTTTGGACGCAATTCAAAATAGCAAGCTGATCATTCAGCAGAGATAAATTCAGAAACTAAGGAAGATCAACTAAGGTTGGTCAAGGCGATCTCTAGGAGGTCGCTTTTTTAACACCACGAATCCTCTGACTACAGCCTCATCTCACGATGGGGCTTTTCTTTTATTTTTCTTTTGTAACCTTTTTCCTCTTCGCCTGTAACTTATGCGATTTTACAGATCAACCTGATAGAATTTGAAAACGGACGAAGAGTTGATGTCTTTGGTTAAGGCCGAGAAGCTGGACTTTTTGAATGAGTTATTCGATCGCTACAGTAAGCGAGTTTATAACTATTTCTTAAAATCCACTTTAGCGCGTGACGATAGCGATGACCTGACGCAGGAGCTATTCATTCGAGTAATGAAGTACCGCAAGTCATATAAAGAAGGCAATTCATTTCAGATCTGGATTTTTCAAATAGCGCGCAATATGATCAAAGATCACTTTCGAAAAATGAAGGTTCATCAGGATCAGTTTAATCCGGTAGAAGTAATACCTGACGTGGAGGAAGAGAAGGATGAAACCACTGCGGAGAAAGAGAAACAGCTATACCGAGCACTTAACTCCCTTTCTGATGAGAAGAGAGAACTCTTAGTGCTGAGCAAGTTTCAAGGGATGAAATACGAGCAGATTGCTCAGATAAGAGAAATGAGTGTAGCAAACGTAAAAGTCCAGGTACACCGAACTATGAAAGAACTGAAGAATATTTATTTCGACGTGGAAGAAGTTTAAAGAAATGCTGATATGAATAATGAAATAACAGACGAGCGAATCATGGCCTTCTTGGAAGGTGCGCCCGACACAGAGCTCGAAAGAGCCTTGGAGAAATCTGTAGATCTCCAAAACAGGGTTGCTCAGCTAAAAGAATTACTGCTTGTGATCGACGGTGTGGGAGATCAGGATGTTCCTGCTTCCATCGGCATGAACTTGCAGTCAGCAATTGAGGAGGAGAAAGCGAAATCGGAAGGACAGGCTTTTCCCTGGCTGCAAGTAGCGGCTGCAGTAGCGCTCCTTGTCCTAGGGTACTTCATGGGCAGTTGGTCAAGCCCTGTGAGTGCAAACAGTTCGGAGTTGGCAGAATTGCGAAGAGAAATTAAGTCACTCAGAGAAGTCACTTTGACCTCTACACTTCAGCAGCATTCTGCGAGTGAGAGAATTCTCGCAGTGAATCAGATTGAAGAAAAAAATGAAATAAACGAAGATCTGCTGAGAGTGATGATCGAGACTTTGAATTCAGACGAGAGCCCAAACGTGCGATATGCTGCTCTTCAGGCGCTCAAGAAATTCATAAATGATGCAAATGTGAAAGCTGAGCTGGTGAAATCCTTGGAATCGCAATCAGACCCTCTGATTCAAATATCTCTGATCACCATTTTGGTTGAGGCAGAAGAAAAGAGTGCAATCGCACCATTAAAAGACATGATCGATAAAGAACAAATACTCCCAGAAGTGAAACGCCAAGCAGAAGTGGCACTTCAGGTACTTACATAAAAAAATTGATACCGGTTAAAATCAATAATTGAATTTTAAATCAACAAACGAAAATGAAAAACTTACTAATAGGACTCTTATTTATATCCACTGTGTCATTTGCACAGGACGATGACTGGAAAGAGCGAAACAAGAAATCGTTCACTATGCAAGTAAAAGGCAATGCTGCCGATACCTGGCTAGAAATAGAAAACTTGTCTTCAGACTTGGTCATCAAGGGTATTGCTGGCTCTGAGATAAAGATTGACGCAGAGAATTACAAAGGACTGCCTGAGGAGGCCAAGGGATTAAAACCATTGTCTGCTTCTGGACCCGAGAATACGGGAATTGGATTGAGCATTACGCAAGATGGCAACACTATAAAGCTGGCGGGTGCGCACAATGAGGCCAATAATGCTGACTATTATTTGTATCTCCCGAAGAACTTAAAACTGAAGGTGAACTACAATAGCTGGCAAGCAGGAGATGTGAGCATTCAAGGAATGGCTGGAGAGATAGAGGCCAAGAGTCAGGTAGGTGATCTGGTTTTTGAGGACATCACTGGTCCTATAGTGGCACATACCTTGAGCTCCGATTTGGAAGTAATCTTCAATGAGATTGCCAGTACCTCGCCCACTTCCTTAAGTTCTACAAGTGGCGATATAGATGTGACCATGCCAGAAAACACAAAAGGGACATTCAAGATGTCCACTATCTCGGGAGGTGTGTATACAGCTTTTGATTTTGACTTTGGAGATGCTAAGCTCAACCAAATTGGAGGTCAAAATGCTACCGGCAAATTGAACGGCGGAGGAGTAGAGGTGACACTAAAGACCATCAGCGGAAATGTCTACATCCGTAAGCCCGAATAGCTATGAGAGTATTGTTAATTATTACCTGCCTCATGACTCTAGGGGCTTTTGCTCAGTCTAAAAAGGTTACCGAAAGCGTCACCGTTACTGGCCAGGAAAGATTAAGTCTGGATTTTGATTTTGCGGATGATATTGTCTTCAAAAGGTGGGATAAAAAGGAAGTGCTTGTCGAGGTGATGGTAGAGATAAACGAAGGGAAGCACAATGATATCTTCACTTTGTCTTCAAGCAAATCTGCTTCCACCATTTATATGGAAATGGATGAAAGCATGTGGAAGAAGATCGACAAAGGCGAAGACAAAAAGTGGAAAAATTGCAATTACACATCGGAGATTAATTACACTGTGTATCTACCCAAAGGACTAGATGTCAAGGCAACAACCATCTCTGGCGATTACGAATTTGAATACTTTGGTCAGCGGATGTTGCTCAAGACCATTTCTGGAGCAATTGATTTGACTGTTCCTTCCAGCCAAGGGTTGGATTTTAATGCCAAGACTATTTCGGGAGAAGTGTACTCGGATATAGAAATCGAGTACCCAAATGGAAAAGAAGGTCTCCGACAAATAGTAGGACAAGACTTCAAAGGCCGTATCAATAATGGTGGTAAGACGTCTGAGTTCGAAACGATTAGCGGAAATATCTACCTAAGGAAAGGTTAATCACCTTTTTTCTTCAAGACGTAGAGGTATTCGTCCATGACCGTACCCACAAATAGTAAATCCTCAAATGGAGCTACCACGCTAGATGCTGCGATGGTAGTTCCGTCGTTTTCATACAGGCTACTTACTTCATCGTTCATTGAGACCTTGATAATTTCGGAGGGAGCTTCTGGCTTCTTACCTGCAGCATAGGCAGTAAATGCAAGAAGACTTGGATGAGACCCCATCCAAAGGTTTCCCTGTTGATCTAGCTCGATATTATCAATACCAGATGCTACATCTATGTTTCTGTCTAAGCTGACTGATCCATCGTCGGCAATGTCATAAAACTTCAAACAGAACTTCCTCGGAGATGCCACGAGCAGCTGGGATCTATCCGCACTCAGATTGATTCCGTTGGCATAGCCGATTCCCCCAGCAACCTCTTTATAAGTATTACCATCAAAGAAAACTACGTTTGAAAGATTAAGACCCAAGTAATTCTCTGCTAACAGCGGTAAGCCAGAAGTGTACCGGTGATCATTCGTAAAGTAGAAGCGATTCTGATCTAAAATGACCACATCATTGGGACTGATCAGATTTGGATCCTCGTAGGTTCGAATGTGCACCAAGCTATCTCCAATCAGCTCAAATTTTTCTATGGTATGCCTCTTGTAATGGTTAACGACTAGCAGCTGATACCTATTTGAATCCATTTTGAGTAGGCTTATTCCGTGTGGAAATAGAGGAACTGTAGACTTGAGCTTAATGGGAACATAATCTTCCTTCGAAAGATCCAGCTTGTAGAGTCCACCCATTCTTTTCCTATCGCGATACTTTGCGGCTCTATCGTCTTGTGAAATGATCATGATCTGATCTTCATACGAAATAGTGATATCTTCCGCGCCGGGCAAAGGCATTTTGGCAATAACCTCATAGTTATTGGAGTTATTAATTTCGCGGAAGAACCCCGTAGTTATTAGTGTGTAGGCAATGAAGGTTAATAGAGACGCAAGGACGAGCATCGCAACAATGAAAGACTTCTTCATAGGCAAGATTAGTTGGCCTAAAGCTAGGAAATCTTTCTTAGTACTTCTGTTTGGTCAGATACTCCTATTATTAGCCAGTTGTGGCAATGATTTGGATATCCCAGATCAAATGCTGCAGGGAAAAATCAATGGAGAAACGTGGACCTATGGCGCAGCTAATGCCTTTCGAATTTCTGCGAATGGTCAATTTGAAGCCAAGTTTTTGTCAAATCTGGAAAATGTGAATGACCCTTGTGCGCTCCCTAGTCCGGGATTGACCCACGTAAAAGCCATCTTCACTCCAGCTATTCGAGACTATACCATTTTTCCACAAGCTATTGACCCCAATCAGGTGCAAGTCGCTTTCCAGGTTACTCCATCCAACACGCTCATTGCCACTAATGGCTTCATGAACATCTTCGATATCAATAACTCGTTCGCCATCGGATACCTTCAAGCAGAGCTTGATGATGGAAATATGGTAGAGGGCTCCTTTGAATTACAGTTCTGTAATTAAGCCTCTGCTTCCAGTTCAGCCATCTCGTACGTTTCGATTGGTAGACAGCTACACACAAGGTTTCTGTCTCCATATGCATTGTCTACACGGCTAACTGCTGGCCAAAACTTATTCTCCTTGACGTACGGCGCAGGGAATGCTGCTTTTTCTCGCGAGTAAGGATAAGTCCACTCATCTTCCACCAAGACTTTGTATGAGTGTGGAGCATTTTTTAGTGGGTTATTTTCTTTATCAGAAATCCCGTCCAGAACCTG
The DNA here is from genome assembly GCA_964472815.1 of uncultured Roseivirgaceae bacterium. Lineage (GTDB taxonomy): Bacteria > Bacteroidota > Bacteroidia > Cytophagales > Cyclobacteriaceae > Ekhidna. Next base: position 5,234 of record CAYYNA010000097.1, on the reverse strand, counting down.
CTGTACCTCTTCTCGGATCGCAATCATTGCTTCACAAAATCGGTCCAATTCTTCCTTTACTTCACTTTCCGTTGGCTCAATCATCATAGTTCCAGGTACTGGAAACGAAACAGTTGGTGCGTGGAATCCATAATCAATTAATCGCTTAGCAATATCCTCCACTTCTATTCCATCTTTCTTGAAGTCCCTACAATCAATGATCAGTTCGTGAGCGTTTCTGCCTTTTTTGTTGGTATAAAGGATTGGGTAATGACCCTTAAGTTTCACAGCAATGTAGTTTGCGTTAAGTATGGCCATGCTAGTGGCTCTTTTTAAACCATCGGCTCCCATCATCGCGATGTAAGCGTGCGAGATAGGGAGGATGCTGGCACTTCCGTATGCTGCCGCTGAAATCGACGGGTTGTCATTATGCTCCGTCACGTGACCTGGGAGATATGGAGTTAAATGTTCCGCCACCCCAATTGGTCCCATGCCCGGGCCACCACCACCGTGCGGAATACAGAAAGTTTTGTGAAGGTTTAAGTGGCAAACATCTGCACCAATGATTCCGGGTGATGTCAAGGCAACTTGTGCATTCATATTGGCTCCATCCATGTATACCTGTCCACCATTATCGTGGATTAATTGACAGATATCGATCACATTTTCCTCAAAAACTCCATGCGTGGATGGATAGGTGATCATCAAAACTGCCAGCTCGTCCTTATGAGCTTCTGCTTTTTCCTGCAGGTCACTGATGTCAATGTTTCCGTTTTCATCGCACTGCACAATGACTACACGCATCCCAGCCATGATCGCACTCGCAGGGTTTGTACCGTGGGCAGAAGATGGAATCAGTGCTACATTCCGGTTGGGCTGACCTGTTCCCTCCAGGTAAGACTTAATCACCATTAGCCCAGCATATTCACCTTGTGCTCCAGAGTTTGGTTGGAAGGAAAGTGAGTGAAAACCTGTGATGTCTACTAGCCAATCATGTAGCTCATTGATCAATATGCCATAGCCTTCCGCCTGATCTTTTGGAGCAAAAGGGTGCATATTTCCGAACTCAGGCCATGTTACCGGAATCATTTCTGTTGTGGCATTTAGCTTCATGGTACATGAACCCAGGGAAATCATGGAATGAACCAACGACAAATCTTTGTTTTCTAACCTTTTCATGTATCTCAGCAGCTCGTGCTCTGAATGGTACTGGTTGAAAACAGGATGCGTCATGTATTCTGTGCTTCTGGAGAGTGCAGCTGGGTACTCTACTTCTACTTCTTCCGAGATCTGAGCATCGAATGCGTTACCAAGCTTTGCAAAAATTTTCACTACTTCATTTGCGTCATCCACGCTGTGAGATTCGTCAAATGAGATTCCGATACCATCTTCAAAATACCTGAAGTTGATTTCATGTTCTTCGCTAAGCGCTTTTATATCGTGCAGCTGCTCGGCGTTTAGTGGTATCCTTAGTGTGTCGAAAAAATGATTGTTCTGGTTTTTGAAGCCGCAGTGTTCAAGGGTATTTGCTGTCTCCTTTGCTAAGCCATGAATTCTGGCAGCAATGTCTCTCAAGCCTTTTGATCCGTGGTACACGCCATACATGCCAGCCATTACCGCTAGCAATACCTGAGCGGTACAGATATTGGATGTGGCTCTTTCTCGTTTAATGTGTTGCTCCCTTGTTTGTAAAGCCATTCTAAAGGCGTTGTTGCCATGTTTGTCCTTGGAAGCTCCAATAATTCTACCTGGGATTGCCCTTTTGTAAGCTTCTTTAGTGGCGAAGAATGCAGCATGAGGTCCGCCATAGCCCATTGGTACACCTAATCGCTGGCTAGTACCTACCACCACATCGGTTCCCCATTCTCCTGGAGCGGCTAGCAACGTAAGCGCCAAAAGGTCTGAAGCACATGCTGTAAAGACATTGTGCTCCTTTGCCGCAGCAACGATTGCCGACCAGTCTTTGATTGCTCCGGAATTGTTGGGATACTGGAAGAAAATTCCGAAAACATCTTCTGCTGTAACATCCACATTTTGTAGATCTACCACCTCTAATTTGATTCCAAAAGGCAGTGCACGAGTCTTTAAGACTTCAAGCGTTTGGGGGAAAACTTCACTATCTACCAAAAACCTGTTGCTACTTTTTTTATCCTTTTTTCTCAAGCCATACAGCATCGTCATGGCTTCAGCAGCTGCCGTACCTTCGTCTAATAGGGAGGCATTTGCGATTTCCATTCCGGTTAGGTCTATCACCATCGTCTGGAAATTAATCAAGGCCTCAAGTCTACCTTGTGCAATCTCCGCTTGATAAGGAGTGTATGCAGTGTACCACCCAGGGTTTTCTAAAATATTTCTTTGAATAACAGTTGGTACCACACAATTATAGTAGCCCTGCCCGATGAAGGATTTGTACACCTTATTTTTAGCTGCTACCTGCTTCATCCTGTTTAAGTATTCGAATTCATTTAATGCAGGAGGAAGCGCTAAGGGCTGTTGTTTTCGAATAGCCTTCGGGATGGCTTCATCAATTAAATTTTCAACAGAATCCAGTCCAATAATCTCGAGCATTTCATTTTCCTGCTTTGAGGAAGGCCCATTATGTCTCTCTTCAAAAGCTACTCGATCATTGAGGTTTAATTTCATATTTTCCAACGGGTTTTAGAGGCCGCAAATTTAGTTCAGAGTTATCAGTACAAAAAGATATTTCCCCGGTAACCACTTGTATAAATAATTGGTTTGCTGCCATACAAATTTTCTTAGTTTTGACGCTGATTATAAAATAGTTAGCTCAATGAAGAACTTGATTTATGCGATTGGCCTGCTTGTGGCAGTAGGTGTAATTGCACAAGACAAAACCGCGAAGAAATTTGCCAAAACAATTACCGCCGAAGACCTAAGAGAACACCTCTCTATAATAGCTTCAGACGAGTACGAGGGGCGAGAAACTGGCAAAAAAGGCCAGAAGATGGCCGCCAAATACATTGCAGAACACTTCGAAAAACTAGGTTTTGAAGCGCCCGTCGATGGTTCCTATTTTCAGACGTTTGATTTACGTGAGTCGCAGATCGGTAATGTGTACTTCAGAAAGGGAGAAGATAAGAAAGAGGGCTTTGAAGATTTTGTCTATTACTCACGATCTGAGACGATTGGTGAGGAATACATCAAAATCGTGATTGCAAATGATGATGATTCAAATGCTGAATCCTATAGCAATGCGTACGTCACTTACATAACAGACAAGTTTGGTGCTGTTCAGGAACGCATCGAGAAAGCCTCCGAGGCAGGAGCTGCTGGATATATTGTGGTAGTAAAGGACGAAGCAGAGTACAATTCATTTAAGTCAAGAATAGGAAACTATATGAGAAGGCCGAGTCTCGCACTTGGTGAAAATACGCGTCTAGTAAATAAGCTTGTGATGGTCGATGAAGAGATGCTTTCCTGGCTTTTTGATAAGTCTTTTGAAGACATCAAAACAGGAGATGAATCCATCGTG
>CAYYNA010000097.1:0-1662 GCA_964472815.1 uncultured Roseivirgaceae bacterium | reverse complement strand
CTGGCTTTTTGATAAGTCTTTTGAAGACATCAAAACAGGAGATGAATCCATCGTGGTTTTTAATGCAGACTATTTGCACAAGCCCGTCCAAACCGAGAATGTGTTGGGCTTTCTCAAAGGGACAGAAAAGCCAGACGAAATCTTGGTTGTAACTGCTCATTACGATCATGTTGGTATCATTAATGGAGAAATTCACAACGGTGCGGATGATGATGGTTCCGGAACAGTTTCTGTTTTGGAAGTCGCCGAGGCTTTTTCTGAAGCAGCAAAAAAAGGAAATGGACCTAAGAGAAGTGTACTATTCATGACGGTTAGTGGTGAGGAAAAGGGGCTGCTGGGATCCAGATACTACACAGATATGGACCCAGTCTTTCCGCTTGAGAATACTGTAGCAAACCTCAACATTGATATGGTAGGTAGGGTTGATGATGCTCACAAAGAAAATGCAGACTACATCTACCTAATTGGTTCGGATAAGTTATCGCAAGACCTTCATGAGTTATCAGAAAGTGTGAATAAGACCTACACCAACCTTGAATTAGACTACACCTACAATGATGAGAATGATCCAAATAGGTTTTACTACAGGTCAGACCACTACAACTTTGCGAAGAACAATATTCCCATCATATTTTACTTTAATGGGACCCACGAAGACTACCACAAGCCTACAGACACAGTAGAAAAGATCGTATTCGATACCATGGAAAAAAGGGCAAGGCTTGTGTTTCACACAGCTTGGCAAATTGCGAATAGAGATAAAAGACTTGTAGTGGATGGGATGGAAGTGGAGACTGATTAGAAATTGATCATTGTGGGGCCTTTGCCCCACAAGATCTTTTCAACCAGCTATGGATAGAAAGATTATAAATCTAACTTCCATTGCAATTATAGGCTTTCTTTGTGGTACCAAGAAATCTATTTGGTTGAATTTTAGCAATAACCCTAGAAAGACCCTTACCGCATGTTCCTTATTAAAGACGCCCAGATTGTAAATGAAGGTCAAATCATTACTTCAGATCTTCTCATCAAAGGCTCCAAGATTGAAAAAATTGGGCCAAACCTTTCTGTAGAGGGAAATTATACCGAGATAGATGGAAGTAGAAAATATTTGTTTCCTGGAGTGATCGACGATCAGGTCCATTTTCGCGAACCAGGACTTACTCACAAGGGGAACATCTATACTGAATCGAGAGCAGCAGTTGCGGGAGGAGTGACATCCTTTATGGAAATGCCAAACGTGAATCCCCAAACCATAACACAAGAGTTACTGCAAAAAAAATATCAGATTGGGGCCCAAAATGCACTGGCTAACTATTCATTCTACATGGGATCTACCAATGATAATCTGGATGAAGTACTGAAGACCGACCCACAGAATGTATGTGGCATCAAGATATTTATGGGTTCATCCACCGGTAATATGTTAGTGGACGATCAAGATACACTAGAAAATATTTTTAGAAATGCTCCTATTTTGATTGCTACTCATTGCGAGGATGAAGGAACAATCAGAAAAAATACAGAGGAGTATGTCGCTAGGTTCGGAGATGATATTCCATTCAAGTACCACCCCATCATTCGAAGTGAGGAGGCTTGTCATCTTTCTTCTTCCAAGGCGGTTGAGTTAGCAAAGAAGAACAACACCAGACTTCATATACT
>CAYYNA010000096.1:0-12410 GCA_964472815.1 uncultured Roseivirgaceae bacterium | reverse complement strand
GAGCTGTCAGCAAATGAATTGTTTATTGAAAATTTCAAAGGACGATTACCAGATTCCGTAAGTGCTGAAGATCCTATCCGCATTTCCGCTTACTTCATGTCTCAAGTGACAATGGAAGAGTATGAGCAGAAATCTATTGCGCTCAGAAGAGACCAGTCTCTTGCTCAACTTGATCCTGAGCAAATGGCAATAGACATAGAAATCATTGATGCCTACTTGGAAGAAAATGGAATAGTTGCAGAAAAGTCCGAAACTGGAATTCGATATGTGATCAACGAAATGGGAGATGGCCCAAAACCTAAACTTGGGCAAGGGGTAAAAGTAAATTACGCAGGAAGACTTCTGACTGGTGAGTACTTTGATACCAGTATGGAAGACGTAGCAAAAGCTCAAGGCCTGTATAATGAGCAAAGGCCTTACCAACCATATCCAATTCGGATTTACAATAGCCCAGTTATTACTGGTTGGCACGAAGGGATTTCACTATTGAATGAAGGAACAAAAGCAACTTTGTATCTGCCTAGTCCAATGGCTTATGGACCAAGAGACCATAGCGAGCTAATAAAAGCCAACTCGGTACTAGTATTTGACGTGGAACTTGTTGAAGTAGAGTAGAATATTACAGAATTTTATGAAGGACTTATTGTTGGTTTTAGGGATGTTTTCCGTTTTGATGATTGCATCATGCGGAGATGGGAATGTTTTCATTACCCCAGATCCTGAAATACAGGCAAATGAAGATAGTGCGACCATTGTCAACTATCTGTCTGATTTAGGGTATGAAGGAGATGAAGTTGGTGTGACAGAAAGTGGCGTCAGGTACCTCATTCTTGAGGAGGGCGATGGTGTAGAGATCGATGAAAGTGATATCGTCACTTTTCATTTTATAGGCTACACACTCAATGATACCATATTCGACACCTCCATTCAAGAGGTAGCTGATAGTATCCGGCTAGCAGTCCAAGAGGATACCGTAGGGGTCGATGCATCTTCCATTCAACTGACACTACTCAGTGGTTTTTCTGAAAATAGAAATTTCGCTCCTGTTGAGATCACTTATTCCGCATCGGGTTGGCCCATTAGTGGTCAGTTTATTAATGGCTTTAGTGACGGAATATCCGCAACGTTCAATAAGATGAATGTTGGTGGTAGTTCTCTAGTGGTGCTACCTTCAGGTGAGGCTTACGGAACTAGTGGCTCTGGTCTTTTAATCCCGCCCAATACAGTGATAGCTTTCGAGCTATACCCTATTGGCGTAGTGAAGCAACCACCGGTGGAGGATTAGAAATGAAGATTTGCTTCGCTTCTCACAATGAACACAAAATCCAAGAGCTCAATGAAATGCTCTCTGGGATTCATGAAGTTGTGGGTTTGGATGACTTAGGTGTCAATGAGGAAATTCCGGAAACTGGATCCACCTTCGAGGAGAACTCCCAGATAAAGGCAAGGTATGTATTTGAACGATACAAAATACCGGTCTTCGCTGATGATAGCGGGCTTTGTGTGGATGCCCTTCAGGGAGAGCCCGGAGTGTATTCAGCCAGATACGCAGGTACCGAGAAAGATTCTGAAAAAAACATAGACCTGCTTCTCAAGAACTTAGAAGGCATGGAGATGCGAGATGCAAAATTCGTATCCGTAATTACTTTGATCGGAGAGGAAGGAGAATTCCAATTTCGAGGAGAAATCTATGGATCCATAAGATCCAATCGGTCGGGTACTAACGGGTTTGGATATGACCCCATCTTCCAGCCAGCTGGCTACACTAATACGTTTGCTGAAATTTCTTCCGAAGAGAAAAACCAAATTTCTCACAGGGCCATTGCAGTCAAAAGGCTTGTAGATCATTTAAAAGCTCATGGATAAACCTTTTGTAGTTGGCATAACCGGCGGAAGCGGCTCAGGTAAAACCATGTTCATGAACAAGCTCATGGAGCACCTTCCTCAGGCGTCTTTACACTCGATGGATAACTACTACAAGAAGATAGATGAGCAGCCCATCGATGAAAATGGAGTCGAGAATTTTGATATGCTGGAGTCAATCGATATTGATCGATACGAAAGAGACCTGAAGATGTTGATTGCTGGAGAAGGACTTGAGTTCAAGGAATACACCTTTAACAACGACAAAAGCAAGGCTAAAACAATTATAGTCGAAAGCCATCCAGTGATTCTTGTTGAAGGAATATTTGTCCTTTATTATCCGCAGATACGTGAGCTCATGGATCTAAAGCTCTTCGTTGATGCGCCGGATTACTTGATGATGAGTAGAAGGATAATAAGAGATGCTGAGGAAAGGGGTTATGATCTAAATGATGTACTATATAGATACAAAAATCATGTGACACCAGCCTTTAAGAGCTACACGGAACCCTCTAAGGACTGGGCAGATTTGGTCATACCAAACCATGATGATTTTGGAACTGCATTATCAGTTGTCAGTACATTTCTTGATCAGTTCTATTCAGAAAAGAAATGAAGGATTTCATCAATTCAATTTCGTCCTACCTGCAACTGCCCAAGTGCATATTTTAACTACATTTGCGGACGCTTTGAAAAAAATGCAATCCATATCGTCTTTAAGGCTCCAGGTAATCATGGGACTTTTGATCGGGTTATTTGTTTTGACCCAATCAACCTTCGTTCCTAGAATTCCTGCAGAAGAAGATCGACAGGAGGAGTCTGGCACCTCTTCTGAGCAGGAAAAGGTTCAGATTTCAGAGGCGGTTACTACTTCCGGATCGCAGATAAACGTGGAGTTTCAATCTTTCCTTTTAGCAGAGGTAATATTGGATTCTACTGGTCAAGAAAAGAAATCTCCACTTGATCTGCTGGTTCCGCCGGCAAAAAAAGCATTGAATGTACTTTTTAGGAGAATAATATCTCCTAACGCCCCTTAATTGAAGCAATCACGCTTCGCCACTTTTCAACAATTTTTTCGAACAACAATAGCAGCGAGCAACTAGCTCGCCAAATCAATTTATAAAATGAAGAATAAAGGTTTTATCATCTTTCTAACGATACTGATTTCACTACTCTGTATCTATTATCTGTCGTTTACTTATGTCTCGCAAAACATTCAAAAGCAAGCGACGGAAGCCTCTCAGAATGAGGCTGGCATTACTAACGTAAGTGAAAAGCAACGCTATCTTGATTCCATATGGAATGAGCCAGTTTATGACCTACTGGGACTTGATTACACATTTAAAGAAATAAAGGAAACGGAGCTCAATCTAGGTCTTGACCTTCAAGGCGGAATGCACGTAACCTTGGAAGTGTCTCCTGTGGATATTATAAAAGGGCTAAGTGGCAATAGTACTGATCCTGATTTCTTAGGAGCATTAGACCAAGCTAAGGAAAATGTACGTGGTACTCAGCTGAATTTTGTCACAGAGTTTTACAGTGAATTCAAAGAAAAAGCTCCTCAGAAGGAGTTAGCTCAAATTTTTGCAACTGCTGCCAACCGAGGAAGGATTAGTCTTCAGAGCACGGATTCAGAAATACTTGATATCATCAATGTAGAAGTGGAAAGTGCAATCGATCGTTCTTTCAATATTCTTCGAACAAGGATAGACCGATTTGGTACGTCACAGCCAAATATTCAAAGGCTGCAAGGTACTGGTCGCATTCAGATTGAGTTGCCAGGTGTGGACAATCCTGAAAGAGTGCGTAAGCTATTGCAGGGAGTTGCAAAGTTAGAATTCTGGGAGGTGCATCAGCAGCAAGCAGTAGGGCCTGTACTGCTTTCTATTAACTCAATGCTGGTAGAAGAAATGAAAAGTGATTCCTCTTTCTATCAAGTTTCTGAAGAAGATCAGGCAATCAAAGATGACATCACTTCACTTTTGAGTGGTGATGACGAATCACTTCTGTCTTCAGCTGACGATTCTCTAGCTACAGATTCTCTTAGCTTGGCCAGCAATGATTCTTTGGATCAGGATGCAAGTTTGGACTCGCTGATCAATACAAGGCAATCAGACCTCTTCGACCTTTTGGTGCAAGCACAGCAGTATGGCGGAGGCTTACTTTATGATGTAAGAGATACTGCCAGAATAAACAGAATCTTGGAAAGAGAGGATGTGCAAGCGATCATTCCAAATGATATGAAATTCCTTTGGGATGTAAAACCAAAGGACAAAGCTGATGATAATTTGACAGGTCCTGACGTCCTAGAGCTCTACCCAATTAAGACCAATCGCTCAGGTAAAGCTTCTCTAACTGGTGAAACAATCTCTAATGCTACCGCTTCATTGAATGAGCGAGCAGAACCAGACGTAAGCATGCAAATGAATGCAGCCGGATCTAGGATTTGGGGGAAAATGACTAGAGAAAATATTGGAAATAAAATAGCTATTGTACTGGATAACTATGTTTTCTCAGCACCTACTGTCCAAGGAGAGATTCCTAACGGAAGTTCATCCATTTCGGGAGGTTTTGAATCCATCGAAGAGGCAAAAGATCTTGCTAATATTCTGAAGGCTGGCTCACTTCCTGCCCCAACTACGATCGTAGAAGACGTTGTGGTAGGTCCTACGTTAGGAAAAGTGGCTCGAGCTCAGGGTCTAAACTCCATTATGATTGGACTAGTTATCGTAATCATTTTCATGGTTATCTACTATGCAAAAGGTGGGCTGATTGCGAATGTCGCATTGTTCTTCAATGTCTTTTTCATCATGGGTATTCTAGCTCAGTTTGGTACTTCCTTGACATTGCCAGGAATTGCCGGAATCGTGCTAACCATTGGTATGGCAATCGATGCGAACGTCCTAATCTTTGAAAGAATAAAAGAAGAGATAAGAAACGGAGCTGGTTTAAAAGCAGCTATATCCTCTGGGTATTCTAAGGCATATTGGTCCATTTTTGATGCCAATGTAACCACGTTAATCGTGGGCTTCATCCTCTTTACCCTAGGACAAGGACCTGTGAAAGGTTTTGCAGTGACGTTAATGATCGGGATTGTTTGCTCGTTCTTCAGCGCAGTTTTCATTACTCGCGTAATTGTGGAGGCATTCTCTAAGAAAGGAGATAAGGCCAAGATTTCTTTCGCAAACGCATTCTCAAGAAATGCACTCACTAACCTGAACTTCAATTTCCTAAGCAAGCGTAAAATGGCTTACTTATTTAGTGGGATATTTATTACCGTTGGGATTATTGCCATGGTGATAAAAGGCTTAACCCTTGGGGTTGATTTCAAAGGAGGAAGGTCATTTGTGATTGTGACGGCTGATCCGATTGCTCCGTCAGAAGTAAAAACCTCACTCGGGGATTATTTCGAAAATGCAGGCTCTGAAGTAAAGACTTTTGGAGCTGAAAACATCTTAAAAATCACTACAAGTTTCAAAATCGATGATGAATCGGATGAAGCAGATCTGCAAGTCAGAGAAGAACTGATTAGAGGACTTTCTGAGTCACAGAATCTAACATATGTGCCAGATGGAGTAGAGATAGGAGCTGACCAGTTTACGATCTCAAGTTCTTCCAAAGTGGGGGCAACCATAGCTGATGACATTAAGAACTCTTCGTACAAGTCAGCAATCATAGCCTTGATTTGCATTTTCGTTTACATTGTTTTCCGATTCAGAAAATGGCAGTTTGGACTTGGGGCTATCGTGGCGCTCTTCCATGATACCTTGTTTGTCTTATCCGCATTCGCAATTGCCAACTTACTAGGAATATCTTTTGAAGCTGATCAAGTTTTTGTAGCAGCAATTCTGACCATTATCGGTTACTCGATTAACGATACAGTGGTGGTGTTTGATAGGATTCGAGAAAACATGGGATTGAAGTCAGGATCAGAGCTCACAGGAGTATTTAATGAAGCATTGAATAGTACAGTGAGTCGTACGTTTATCACCTCTGTGACTACTTTGATTGTGGTACTTGTTTTGTTCCTCTTTGGAGGGGCTGTACTTCAAGGGTTTTCGTTCGCCCTATTGGTAGGAATAATTGTTGGAACATATTCTTCCATCTTTATCGCCACACCAGTGGTTATAGACCTGAATAGAGACAAGTAAATAGGAATATTGTGATTAAACCCCGCATCTTATCAAGATGCGGGGTTTTCTTTTTATGACCAGTAGTAATGTTAAACAATTTCCAAAATCATCTGAATTACCGCATGCCTAAAGATTAGGTTCAAATTAATTCTTGATTTTGGTTAATTTCATAGGTGAAAATCTTTACTAAATGTTCAAAAGTCTGAGATTCGCAATACTCGCACTCGTTTTCATAAGTATCCTGAAGCTGATTCAGGTGACTGCTTTCGATGCAAAAAAATATGGAAGCAATAAAGAAGATGCGAATGGGTACGTCAAGGAGAAACCTGATAAGCCCAAAAAGTTTCCCACGAAAAAGGAAGTTGTAAAGCCTTCGACAGACAAAGCCAAAATATCGGAAAATCAGTTTCTCACTGAATTAAAGGAAAATTACCTCAAGCCTATCCGCGAACAGCTTCCTCCAGATAGATTGCGAAAGGACATCTTCATTCGATACTACCGCCATGAAAAGGATGGTATCGGAGTTTATAAATTGGAGGAAATGGGGTACTACATGCATCAAAAGCCTGCCACGGAAACAGCAGGTTTAGGCAGCAATATCATTTACTATGGAGATAATGTACCACTTGAAGACATTCAGATTGTCACGCTGACACTGCTTGCAGAAGGTATTCCAATAAAATCAATAGAACATACCAAGTTTGAGTGGAAGTCAAATGCCATTGAAATAGGGACAGATACTTCGCTTTTAGATGAGCCCAATATCACAGAGGAGCAAATACTAGACTTTGATAAAATGTATTTAGGAAGTAATTGAGAAGTCCTCAAACGTCCTGAATGGAATAGAAGTTACTTCTACTCGTTCCACAGTCGCCGCAGTGGAGCCAGTATGACTCCACTCTACCAATTTTTCGATCGAATCAGAATCCCCAGATACCTCAATTAATACTGATCCGTCCAGTTCATTTCTAACCCAGCCCTTAAGTCCGTATTGTAGCGCTATTTCCTTCGTTGAAACTCTAAAGAGGACGCCATGTACTTTGCCAAAGACTTGAATCCTCTTCGAGATCATTCTTATCCTTCTTCCGCGACTACTTCTTTGACTTCTGGCACCATTCGCTTCAGTAAGTTTTCAATACCGTTCTTCAGAGTGATTGTAGAAGACGGACACCCGCTGCAAGATCCCTGAAGCGTTACGGTCACCACGCCATCAGCATAGGAGGATAGCTTAATGGCGCCACCGTCCATTTCTACCGCAGGTTTGATGTATTCCTCTAAAACTCCCTTGATCTTCGCTTCAGCATCATCACCAGTTAGTTCTTGGTCTATATCATCTTTGATGACTTCTGTGATAATTGCCTTTTCATCTTCCAGCCATTCTTTGATAAAGTGTTGGACTTTGCCTTTTACCTCGAACCATTCAACTCCGTCAGTTTTAGTCACGGTGATGAAATTACTCATGTAGAATACCCCAGTCACGAAATCAAAATTTTCAAATAGCTCTTTGGCTAGTGGTGCCTCATTTGCACTTTTTACAGATGGATAGTCACGACTCACTCCCTCCGGCATGAGCATAAAATTTGCCACAAATTTCAGGGAGTTTGGATTGGGATTGGACTCGGTATAGACTGTTACTACTTTTTTCACTTGTTGGTAGAAATTCTTGTTATGAAAGTAAAGCTCAAAGATCCGAGAAAAGTTTCAAATGTGGGTATTTAAATCTGGCTTAGATGAAATATTTCCAAAAATCGATAAACTGTACTTTTCCAAGAATGTAGGGGAAAAGTTATTAACGATATTTGTTTAACCTTAATCAAATGATAATCGCATGGTAAACAAGAGACCCCTTCTTACGATTTTTTATGCAACGCTATCAGCCTTATTGGTTGGTTTATACTTCATTGTGAACGCCATCGGCATTCTAGCTTAAGACCTTACGAACGTAATTCACCCTCTGTACTCGCCACTAGTGTTGCAACCGTTGCATCGCCTGTTACATTTACCACCGTTCTGCACATATCTAAAATTCGATCTACTGGAAATATGATGGCAATCCATGCAGGATTTAGTCCTACTGATTGTAAAACAATAATTAGCATTACCAAACCGGCACTGGGCACTGCCGCTGCTCCTATAGAAGCAAGAGTGGCGGTGAATACAATCGTCAATTGTTGGCCTAATGAAAGATCTACCATATGAAGCTGCGCCATAAACAAAACGGCAACTGCTTGCATAATGCTAGTACCGTCCATATTCACCGTAGCACCAATTGGGAGAACAAAGCTTGTGATATTCTTAGGTACACCCATATTGTCTTCCACACACTCCATGGTCACTGGAAGTGTAGCAGCGCTGGAGCTAGTAGAGAAGGCCATTAACTGAGCAGGACTTATGTTTCTAAAGAATTTCTTGTAGCTCATTTTCTTCACAAGCAGGGAAAGTACTACGGGATAGAAGACAAATACCATGAAGGCAAGTGCTACGAACATTGTGATGGAGTAGGAGCCTAAGCCAATGAAAATTTCTAAAACCTCGCCTGGAGAGTTGGCCATTTTTGCAATCACTCCCGCTAAGAGTGCGAACACGAAATATGGCGCCACTTTCATCACAGAATCTACCATCTTTAGGAAGATCTCGTTGATGCTATTAATAAAGTCCACGACGGGCTTAGTTCGTTCGTTTGGAAGAGCGGCAATGGAGATACCAAAGAAAATAGCAAAGAAGATTACCTGCAGCATTAAGCTGTTGTTAGAAATGGAAAAGACCAAGTTTTCGGGGACCATATCGACAAGGAATTGCAGCGGTGGCGTCTCCTTTGTGTTTTGAGCATTCTTCTGCATCATTTCTACCTTTCCATTAGAAATGACCTGTGGACTGCCGGAAACCTCTTCTACAACTGCAGCGTATGAAGGGTCTTGAAGGTAATTCTTTTGATCTTTTACTTCGATATTTTCCTCATCCGCCCATAACTCGTAAGAAATCCTGTTCTTTATTCTCTGACTCTCCTCTAAGTGCGTTCCCGGCTTAATGACATTAACCAGAACTAAACCGACGGTAACAGCTAAAAACGTAGTAATAAGATAGAAACCCAGGGTTTTACCGCCCATTTTACCTAGCTTGGATATGTCACTTAGCCCACTGATCCCGCTAATGATTGAAAATAAAACCAGCGGCACAGCGATGAACTTCAAGAGTCGTATGAAGATCGTCCCAAATGGATCAATCCAGTTGATGGTAAATTGATTCCAACCTAATGCACTCGAAATGAATGCATAGGCAATTCCCGCAACAAGACCAATGATAATTTTTGTGTGTAGGGGTAGATTCTTCATAAGAATAATTTAGCGGTCAATTGACTGACCTTCAGCTTTGCAATTTATTTGTTTGAGCCAACAATGAGAAATCAGCCAGAACCAGGGCGGACATTGCCTCTACGATAGGAACTGCGCGAGGTACCACACAAGGGTCATGCCGCCCTTTTCCTTCTACTATCACTTCATTTCCGTCCTTGTCAATGGAAAGCTGATCCTGCATAATGGTAGCAACGGGTTTGAATGCTACATTGAAAAAGATATCTGCACCGTTCGATATCCCGCCTTGAATACCACCAGAATGATTCGTCTTAGTAGATGCCTCCCCTTGATTTACAACAAACTCGTCGTTATGCTGAGATCCTTTCATTTTTACTCCTTCAAATCCGCTTCCGTATTCAAAGCCTTTGGAGGCATTGATGGAAAGCATCGCTTGGCCAAGAATAGCGTGCAATTTGGAGAAAAGTGGCTCTCCCCACCCTACAGGTACGTTCTTTATCACTCCGGTGACAATTCCGCCTATTGTATCACGATCCAACCTGACCTGATCGATGTAGTCAAACATTTTGGTAGCCATTTCCTGATCTGGGCACCTGACTGCATTTGCATCAATAGCAGATAGATCTAGCTCATCGTATGATTTTTCAAGCTTCAGTTCTCCTACTTGGGAGACATAGGCTTGACAAGTTATTCGATGCTGATTTAAGACTTGTTTGGCAATGGCTCCAGCAGCGACCCATCCTGCCGTGATCCTGGCTGAGCTTCTTCCTCCACCACGGTAGTCGCGTACCCCATACTTTTCCTGATAGGTATAATCCGCATGGGAAGGACGGTAGACATCTTTAATATGGCTGTAATCTTTGCTTTTTTGATCCTTGTTGTGAATCAAAATGGTTATGGGTGCCCCAGTACTCTTCCCCTCAAAAACACCTGAATAGAATTCAAATGCGTCCGCTTCCTTTCGCTGTGTAGTGATTTTGGATTGTCCAGGTTTTCTACGATCTAACTCACTTTGAATAAAACCTTCATCCAATTCAATTCCAGCAGGACAACCGTCAATTACAACACCTACGCCAGCACCGTGTGATTCCCCTAGCGAAGTAATCCTGAAAATTTTGCCGAATGAGTTACTCATAAAACTATGCTGTCCTTTTGAACAGCAGGTAGGCTGTAAAGCCTAGAATTGTCACTATCAAAATATTTACGAAAATAGTAAACCAGCTACTCCCATTAAGTGACGAAAGCGAATTATCTGCTTGATCAATTCGATCGTAAAAGTCTCCAAGGTCATTTGAAGCTATAGATAGATTTTTGCGGCTATTCCCAGTGACGGTTAGTTGCAGCTCAGACTTTAGGGTGTCATACTTCTCAGCTGTTGGATCGAAAAATACCCATGAAAAGAGATTTGATAGCTCATATTCTCCCGGTTCGTTGGGAATGCCGTAAAAGTCAAAAGCTTTGGTCCCTCGAACCCTTCCGCTGGAGCGGGTTACATTCTGCTTTACATTCGGTGCATAGAAATCAAAATTGTCGCCTTCGGGCGGGACGGGAGCTTCAATGGAAGAGATATTTCCTTCGCCAACGATGTTAAAATCATAGTTGAAACTTTGACCAGTTTCTAGGTTATCAGTGCTGAGCTTTTCGTCCAGGCGATAATTTCCAACGGCAACAACATCTCTCAAAGGGTGTGAGGGCAGTTCCTTGACCTTAATCGTCTTGTTTTTGGAGTAAAAAGTCTCGTAATCTTCTTGCCTGTTTCTCCCAAAAAAAGAAGGGTTCTTAGCCACTTTATATTTGATCATTTTCAAGCCAACGGACGGGAATTCGATATCCTGGGCTGTAAGTGGATAGTAAGCAGTCTGGTAGATTCGGTACCGAGTGTATCCCCTTCCATTTATCTGAATTGGATCGCCTACAATCTGATCTATACTGAAGTTTTCTTCCCAACAGTTAGAAGGTTTCACTTTCTTGACAATCTCTGTTATTTGGTTAGAAAGATCATAGAATCTCATTTCAGCTCTATTTGATTCCGCCACGTAAAAGGCAAGCGTGGCTGTAAATCCCTCCCCGACGTAAACTTCATTCTTGTCGATGGTCAATGCTGTGAAGGCATCTGCCTCAACATCAACAAACTCTGCTGGCTGATTTCGATTGCCGAAAATGTTATCAAAAGGATCGTGACCAAATGAACGGTTTCTAGATTGCCTTTGCACCGGCTCACCCACTTTGATTGTTGTTCCTCCAGACTTTACCTCTTGGTCATTGATGGTAATGGAAAATGGCTTTAGTACAAAGTCCCCCTTTTCTGTTGCTTGATAGTTTTGAGTCAAACTTTGCGTTGAAGACATCCGACCATTGACATAATTGGTGGTGGTGGATGATGAAGTGCCTCTTTTGATAAAGCCATCTATGGTTGGGAACTCACTGTATTGCTTCAGACGGTCGTTTTGCATCTGGATGGTAATGGTGAAGTATTGGTTCATACCAATCTCATTACCACCAAGTTTTATGGATGCTTCCTGAGCCTGAATAGAGAGTAAGGAACAGAATAAGATGATTAACCCAAGTGCTATTTTCTTCGTACACATTACTTCACAACCTACGGTTCTTTGAGACTTATTTTGTTTGAAAACGCCAAAGGTAAAATGTTGGTTTTAACCTTAACAATTATTCACATGCTAGAGTACTTCAAAACTATTTTATCGAAAGTAAGCTTTGATAAGCGGTTGTTTGAGAAGGAACTGAAAAAAGCGATCAAAGCATTAGTCGATCAGGAGGTGAATCTGTTGAGAGAGTGGTGTTACCAGAACTTTGGTCAGCAGTACAGACCTATTCTTAATGAATGTTTTGCAAGTTAAAAAAATCATCCCTGGCAATATGCCAGGGATTTAATTCTTCTGCTCTTCTGTAAATTATACTAGCCTTCCATCTTCGAGGTTGATCACCCTAGATCCGTATTCGGCAAACTTCTCATTGTGAGTTACCTGGATAATGGTCATCCCCTCAGAATGAAGTTGTTTCAAGATATCCATCACTTCCTCTCCCTGTGACGAGTGCAGGTTACCCGTTGGTTCATCGGCAAGTAATAGTTTAGGCTTCCCGA
>CAYYNA010000095.1:9757-12419 GCA_964472815.1 uncultured Roseivirgaceae bacterium | reverse complement strand
GGAAATTAAGAATAGATAGGCTGGAAAAGAAAGCAGTCAGCGCCATGAAGCAATCAGGGAACCCATTTCTCCTCAAAATTGGCAATTTACTCAGTTTCGACTCGATAGTTTCAGAGGATACAAGCGAGATCAAACTAATTGCACATGTTGATAAGGATCATCAATACGTGACCGAATTACTACAGCCAAGTAAAAATATAACCATATTAATTGGACCTGAAGGCGACTTCACCGAGGACGAAGTAAAAAGAGCGCAAAGTGGCGGATTTGCACCAATCTCGCTGGGACACAATACCCTTAGAACAGAAACAGCAGGCTTTGTAGCCTGCTGTTTCGTAAATATGATAAACAGGGTCTAGTCTTTAGGGGTAGAAATTCCAGCTTCTGGAGGAAGGTACCTACTCTCTTGGAAAACAAAAAAGCAGGCCAATGACCTGCTTCTTAAATACTTTATTGGAAGACCTGACTACCTAATAACAAGCTTCTCCCGAGTCACATTGGAACCTTGAGATATCTCTAAATAGTATAAGCCAGGATTAATATCACCTTCAATACTCAATTTCTCGTCAATGCTTATTCCCTGGCCACTAAATTTTTCATTGTAGTACACTTTACCAGAGAGGTCAACTATTGAAACATTTATTGGACTATGCAAATCGCCGGTAGTCACGCTAATTCTCAGGTTTTCCAACCTTCCAGGATTCGGATAGATCACTGCTTCAAAAGAAATATTCAAGTTATTGTTCTCCACTTGAATAACACCGGAGTTCTCAGAAGTACCATCAAAGTCTACTTGTCTCAAGTAATAGTAGTTCAATCCCGGAATCGCTTGACTGTGGGTGTACTCATAATCAGCTCTTTCATTTGTGGTACCACTTCCTCCAACAGTTCCAATCACCTCAAAATCTTCCCCATCAATCGAGTGGAATATCTCAAACCTGTCATTATTTGTCTCGCTTGCTGTAGCCCAACTCAATTCAATAGCATTATCCTCAGCAACTCCACTAAAAGAAATCAACTCAACTGGCAGAGATGAGTCCGAACTCTCTGCCCCACTAGTGATTACTTTCTCAGTAAACGTCAAATTCAGTGTACTAGTCACCGTTGCTGCAGAAGGAATACCTGAACTAATTCCTCCTAAGTGATCCCATTCATTTCCTGCCTCATCCCACACCATAACTTGTAATTCATTATTTATGATATCATCTTCAGACGCTCCTTGATTACTCACATCGATTCTCAGCTCTGACGCAACTCCACCAGCTGCTGAGGTAATTCCATCCGTCTGCAGGGTATTTATCACCCAATAGGCAGCACTATTTACCGTCACAACCTGATCTATGCCCCCTGGAGGAGGTGACTCGATATTTGCCAGCCCACCAACTGGTATTGTATTATCTGCTCCAGAGAAGCCCTCAGCAGATGCATTGAATACTTCAGCTTCCCAAACAACACTTGTAGAGGTTGCATCAACTTCAAGTACAAGATCTCTGCTTTCACCTGTGTCACCAATGGGGAAGGTGAAGCGATCATTCGGAGATAGATCAACTTGAAGTGCTCCATCAATAAATCCGGAATTGACAACCAAACTACCGACACCATTAGTTAATCTAAGGAATCCGCCTGATGCGACCGAAACATTGCCACCATTTAAAGTAAATACATTTGAAATTCGGAGATTATCAGTGCCAGTCACATCCAATCCGCTTGAATTTGATAGGATTAAGTTGAAAAATGGATTTGCAGAAAAATCACCAGTTAAGATCTGAGCGGCTCCTGAACCATCTAAGGTGAATGTCCCTGAACCATTATTAAAGGTTCCCCCAGCTGTTAATGTAAGATTTCCAGCAATCGTATGTCCAGTACTACTACCTGCGTTGAATGTTGCTCCATTTGCAATATTGATTGTTCCACTAATGTCTACTGAACCTCCGTTGGCAGTGAAGGTCGAGGAAGCAGATACCAGATTAAGATTGTTGGCAACTAGTAGTCCTGAACCTAAAAGTAGGCTACCGGCAGTAGGGCTAGCTTCTCCCAAAATCACATCTCCATTCACTGTTACGTTACTATTATTGATCGTGTTATCCAATGTAGAGTTGTTCTGAATGGTCAGATTCAAATCTCCGATTGTAAATGTGCCTGCAGGCACGGTGGTCGTGCTTCCACTAGCAAGAGTTAGACCTCTCACTGTTGTAAATCCAGTGGGAAGGTTTGGTCCTTCAATCTGCAGTGTTCCTCCCGTCACCAAATCAAAAAAGGCATCAGAATTACCACCAGGTATTTGACTGGTTTGAATGACCATAACTCCATTTCCATCTATGATACCAAAACTATGACCACTAGATGCTCCAATATCCAGAATACCATTAATACTCAATGAGGCCAAATTTTGATCATTATCACCCGTATCCATGTTAACTCGATCGCCAGCTGCTACTATGACCGTGGATCCTGCAGTAGGTGTACCAGTTGTAGATTCTCCAGGGGCATCAATAACACCATTCAAATTATCGTCTATGATCCATGTGGCGGCTGTACCCCAATCTGCGCCAGGATCATCATTACCAACATTTGAAATGTACTGCGGCAGAGATGTTGGAAGATCTGTTCCTAATGTATACTCTCCGTCAAAGTTGATATTCGACAATACGCCAGCAGGATC
>CAYYNA010000095.1:5647-9657 GCA_964472815.1 uncultured Roseivirgaceae bacterium | reverse complement strand
AGATCTGAACCATTATTTGAAGGTGGTATATTATCAATTGGATTAACATTTACTCCGGTCAATTCATCTGCATTTGTTATAACCAACGTAACAGGTGAATACAGCTCACCAGCTCCGACTGGATAAATAAAATTCAATCCTGCGGTTTCCTCTGTAGAGGAGATATTTTTTGTCACGCCATCACTTCCAGAGCTACCATTCAACGACAAATAATTAGTGTCATCAAAAGAGGTAGCATTCGTAACAAAATCGCTAGTAACTAAAGCGTCATTCGAAATGATCAATAAATTGTCTCCAATATCAAAAATCCCCGTTTCCAAAGCTAATTCCACTCCTATAGTCAATTGCACCTTAGCGCCCCCGTTATCTGTCAGAACCACATTATTTGCATTGTTGATGATTAAATTGTCGATGGATGCTGTTGTGTTCGAAAGCAAAATGGTTTGCTGCACTGATCCTGTTAATTCAAATCCGCCTGATCCAGCAATCGACCCTCCAAGATCCAAAGCTCCGTCGATTGTAATACGGTTACCTCCATCATCAAGTCCACTGCCTGCAACTACCGTAAGATCGTTATTTATATCTGTTGCAGAACCAAGATTGACTTGCGTTCCTGTAATAACTAAATCATTAAATGTGTACGATGAACTTCCACCAACTGTCTGAGTAGCACCATCAAATGTGGTAGTGTTACTCCCTGCAACATAACTTCCATCATTTGTGAAATTTCCACCCACCGTTAGATCAAAGTTGTTGGTTTGAAGAGTTGATCCGTTGAGAATTTCCAAGTTCCCTGCGACAGTAAGAGGTCTTTCTGCGAGGTTCAACACAGGATCTGTAGTAAGTCCAGGGTCAGAATTATGAATTCTTATGTTGCTCAGCGTGGGTACAGAGTTTATTTCATATACCTCACTTTCAGCAGTTTGTATAGTGACTCCAGTAATTGAGGAATTATTGGCACCAAAATCAATAATTGTCGATGACTCAATGGTGGAAGAAATGTTCTCATCAAACACCAAAGTACCTAAGAGCGGACTCGCCTGACTACCGACTATAGCAAAGGAGCCACCACCCGAAAGATCCAAATTAAAGGTACTTGCATTGAGTAGTTCGAATACACCTCTACTGGCATCAGGAGTGCTATATACACCGAAAAAAGCATCACCTCCCGTCTGATTGTAATCCAATACACCATTCGTAGCAAGAAGCGATCTCCTTAATTGAGATCCTACAACCAAATTACCACTGGAAAGTGTTAGCGCAGAGCTACCCCCAGAACCATACTCCAAATAATTGTCACCATTGCTGGCATCACTTCCTAAGAGTAGGTTTCCCCCCGATATCGTCAACTGACCGTCAAGCCTTAGTCCGTTTCCAGCACCTGTGCCAGTTGCAGATACGTTGACCGTACCATCTTGAATAGTAAGTGCAGCTGCAGCTGGAATTGTAAAGTCTCCTCCCCCAGAATTTACGTCTACATCAATACCACTATTGGCCAAAATCAAGGTTCCGTTGGTCAGGGTTATTGGTTTAGTTGAACCTGTAGCAGTAGCAGCCAATGTGAAGTCTGCATTTATGGTGGCTGTATTTGTCGGACCAGTACCTTTATTCAAGGTAATGGAATTTAGATCCATTTCAGTATTTAGCGTTATCGACGCATCTGCGGATCCATTTAACTCTAGATCCACAGTGGTATTTCCGTCAACCAAATCTAAGTTGGAATTAGTTCCAGGGTTAATAACACTGCCTTGAAGACTAATCTGATGGTTTACCGTACTACCTCCTCCTACAGCATCAATTTCTACTGTCGTTGAATTATTGGAATTAAAATCTATGTCTCCTTGAACATCAAGGGTTCTGCTATTCGTACTAGATCCAGGAAAATCAAACCGCGCATCGCCACTTGTAAAAATAATGTTCCCAATAACAGTCACATCGCCAGATGCTCCATCATTGAGCACTACATTGTTAGTCCCACTTTCAAAATCCAGATTGCCATTTACGATGATATCTGCTAGCGGCAATGTGATTGCTTGTGTGGCTCCAGAGGTCTCTCCTGAATTAATAAAGCTAAGGTTAGAGAAAGTTGTAGCAAATAATGGATCTATCTCATAGCCTTCTACCGTAACATCGGTATAATTCACAGCTCCTTCATCTTCGATGGAGCTTGTAGTTCCAGGGAAAGAGCGGGAATAATTTACCGTAGTATTTGAAGCAGTCAAGAATCCTCCAAAATCACCTGCAGGCACATCCGAAGAGGTAAAGATTAGTTCAGGATCTTGATCAGATGACGTGCCTGGATTATCAACATCATCGATAGTGACTACTCCAAAATCATGATTGGCGTCCACATCGTCAATAACTAGTGTAGAATTTTCACCAGATCCATCACTTAATAATATAACACCAGCAACACTTATATCTCCATAGTTCGTTGTAGGCGTAGTTCCATCTGCTTGGAATTCCGCAATAACAACCTGATAATTCGTACCGGTTCCAGAAATATTATTCCATCCTATCACCACAAGATCTCCTGCACCAGGAATGCCAGCAGCATCTGCCTCACCAGCCGGTCCGTCCGCAGGGGTAACCCATGATGCAGGTGCAACATCAGTCCATGTACTTGGATTATGCCAGACACCATTATTTTTTGCATAAAATTTATCTACCTCACCTGTGAAGTTTATTGGATCTCCTGCAGTAAAACTACCTTCTTCTAATGTCTGTGGTGTTACAGAGTAAAAGCTTATCACATCGGTGGCATCATCAACATTCCCATTTGAATCTTCATTTCTGGAAGCAGTGATGGTTACGAGACCTGGTACATAATTGACGTCTGTCGGCACATCGGTAGGGTGAAGCGCATCAGCATTGTCGTAGGTGAAAGTAAGCTGAACTTCAGGATCTGTTGTAAAGCCAGATTTCCTAAGCCTCCAATAATATTGTAGTTCGTCTCCAGTAGGATCTTCAAGTGTTGCAAGAGCCTCATTTACTGGATTTATCTCAATGTTACCAGCACCATTAAAGGTCGTAATATCGACCGTAGCAGGAGTGTATTTACCTGAGACACCTAAAGGATAGGTAATTAATCCAGTTCCTTGCGCATTGATGGTTAGTCCTTCATCAGAAGACAAACCGCTTGTTTGAATGAATCGATCATTTCCAACACCAAGGTTGGCAATGTCACTATCATTGGAATCATCCCTTATTGGTGTCGCATCAGAACTATTAACAGTTAATCCAAATGAGCCAATGTTCATTACCCCATCCTGAAGGACTAGTACACTATCAATAGCCTGGTTAGCAGTCAAAGTAACACCACTACCTCGATTAATTCGTAAGATTTTGAAAGTACCATTTCCATCTCCCCCTAACGTTCCACCACGCATTATGAGCTGACCAGCGTTGGCCGGATTGGAAGTAGTGGTATGTGTACCAGAATTGTTAACTGCTCCAAAGACAGTTACATCTTCGCCATTGTCATTTAACGTAACTCCAGAGTTAATGGTCAGATCGTTTCCAATAGTAATCGGGAACATTCCATCAGTCTGAAAGGTGACTTCTGTTCCAGTGGTTTCCAAATTAAGAAATCCAAAATAAGGATCAGTTTCATCATTTTGCACTGGACCTATTCCATTCCCACCATCTCCACTTAACGAAACCAGCTGAGTAGTGGATACTCCATTGAATGTGGTTGTATTATCCAAACCAATATTGTACTGACCACCATCCTGAACTACAAACTGGTTACCAATTGTCACGTCATTACCGTTAACATCCAGCACTCCACTTTGAATGGTCAGGTTGTTTAGCACCGTGATTGGTTGAGCAAATTGTGCAGGAGAACTTAGGGAAGTGGAGTTATCATCAGGCAAAATTGCTAACGGATCACTCGGATCTCTATCATTTGCATCAATTACATCATCTACAATGACCGTACCTGTAGATGTCGCATTGACAGTCAAATTATAAAAAGGTGCAGTGGAATTTAGCTTATAGTTCGTAGTAGA
>CAYYNA010000095.1:0-5547 GCA_964472815.1 uncultured Roseivirgaceae bacterium | reverse complement strand
GCTCCAATTTTTGTTCTAAAGTTGTTAATTGTGACGGTACCTCCTTGTACTTCAAAAACCCCCTGATTATCCACCAGTATATCGGATCTACTCGCATCCAAAACGGCATTATCACTCACCTTTAAGTTTCCAAATGGGTGAATGCCAAAACGCGCAAATTCTTGTGTTCTCCTGAGAACAGCATTGCTTGAGAGCCATAATTGAGCATCTAAATCAATGATGTAGTTTCTATTTCCTCCCTGAGTGGTGGGATCTGCACCATTTGGGTCTTCGGCGGCAATTTCATCAATGACAATGTTATCAGATAACTTTAAAATACCGCCTTCTAACCCAAGCGCTCTATGGTTCTCAATGTTTGGCGTATCGTCTGAATCATCCGACATATCCATCGCAATCCTTCCTAGCAATCTAAAGTTTGCGGTACTATTTGCCCTGAACTCAGCGGTGAACGTCTGCGTAGTACCTTTATTGACCTCTATTCTGTAAAAATCAGAAGGGCCATTACACGTAATCAGCTGATCTGCAAAGGCATTTGTAAAAAGTACTTCAACTACTCCAAATTCCGCTGCAGGTATCGCTGCGCCCGTGCTTCCCAAGGATATGTTATCGGGATCGGCGGCTGTCGGATATTTATATCTAAACCGATCATCACCACCATCATCCGGATCATCAAGGGAAGTGTTCTGAAGGTTGGTAAATGAAACAGTTCCATTATTCGTTATATCGCCAAGAACTTCTAGTTGGTGAAAAGTAAAGATACCGTTAGAGCTAGGCACTAAGGTCGATGCATCGTTATCCCCCACGGTAATGGATGCCCCAACGTCAACAGTTATATTTCCGTTCACCACGATATTTAGCGGTGTTGTATTGTCGACAAATCCATCTGACACATCATCATTGATTTGAAGAGTTCCTCCAATGACGGTCAGATTTCCATTCAATGTAAGATCGGCCTTGAGTACGATAGTGCCCGAACTATTGATACTAAAGTTGTTCCAAGTATTTGACACAGCAAGCTCATAACCTGTTCCTTCGTATTGAATCGTACCTCCAGTCACTGCAATAAAATCCGAGTAATCTCCAGTAGGTATGACACTTGAGCCCACCTTAATTGTACCTCCACCATTGATATCCGTGAAAACATGGCCTGTAGTCTCTCCAACATCCAGTATTCCTCCAGTCTCTACGGTAAGTGAGGACAGAATTACATTATCAAGATCGTTTGCTGTGCCGGTTGGATCAAGTAGAACTTCATCACCATTCAAAATAACTACTTCCTCTGTAAGTCTGCTTGGTACCAAGCTGCTAGGGTTGTCCCTACTAGTTCCTGAAGCATCAAGTGTCCAGGTATCAGGATCATTCCAATTTCCTGACTGAAAGGAATACCAGGTAGTTCCCGCTCCAGATACCAGGTCAGCGAATGATAGTTGACCAAACGCAGCATTATCAGAGTCTGGTCCATCCATTCCTACTCCAAATAAATTCGAAATTAAGAGCGCTCCATCGTTATCAGCACCATCAACGGCACTTCCTCCCCCATCAAGAGCTCCGTCATTGTTAGTATCGTTTGACTCTAACCCAAGAAAGGCCACATCGTAATTGACTACTGCATCGGCATTATCAGTATTAGCTATATCTCTAAAATCCGGAACCAGGTCACTGTCTGAATCTAAGACAACAAATCCAGCAGTTCCAAAAACCGTAGCATCTCCATCAATGAAATCCGCGATTCCATCTGTATCCACGTCGGCGTAACCGGCATCACCTGCATCATAGTAGCCATCATCATCGGTATCTAAGTCCGCATCCTGACCGCCTTCGCGTAAATCGGAGTAGCCGTTGTTTTCGGAATCAAGATCTAAATAATCATCGATTGCATCAGATCCGGTCAGTACGGCATCTGTGTTTGCAATGGTGTAGTCAATTGTACCGTTATCGACTGCAGTTTCCAAGATGTCTGCAAAGCCATTTGTTCCAACTGCAACGCTTGCGTCGATGATCCCATCACCATCATTATCAAGAACTGTTGCAATGTCAGTAATATCTGATAAATCACCAGTTCCGTCAGTTTCAACACCAGACTCATATAAATCAGGAATACCATCATTATCACTATCTAGGTCCACATCATTACCTAGTCCATCTCCATCAATATCAGCAGTACCTTCATCGGAATTTAGGATTCCATCGTTATCTAAGTCAATATCACTTACATCTGCAACTCCGTCATTATCAAGATCAGGATCAAATGCAAGTGCTATGAAATTGTTGTCAGCAATCGTAACTCCAGTGAACGTCAAAGTCCCAGAGGAAAATGTACCACCGGTTACTTCAGTTGGAGACCCTGTAGCAAAATTTCCATCACCATCAGTATCAATCAATAAAGAATACACTGTTTCATCACTTGGTTTGATCAATAGGGAGGAAAGATCAAAAGCTAAGTCAACGTCATAAGCGGGCGAACTATTGATATCATAAGTCTGAAAATTCCAGACTCTTTCTAGCCTTGCATCTTTTGTTCCCGAATCATCAGAGACAATGGAGGTAGCTACCTGCCCTGAGTGCCCCCAAATAAGGTAACTTCCATCATCCAAATTATTATCGGTTCCGGTTAAGATAGCTGTGGAGCTGATATTCTTTGAAGAAAGCTGAACCAGTCCAGCAGCGTCATTATTATTTGCTAATCCGGTAATTTCATTGTTGTAGCTACCACCATTTGCGGTTTGATCCCAGATGGTGGTTCCGTCTGATGCCAAATAGTCTATGGAAATGGTGATTCCGTACTTAAGAGCTAAGTATGCTTCAACCTGAGATCTATTTGTGGCGTCAAGAACACTTTCAAAATAGATGATCTCCGCCAGGTTTCCAGCCAAGAAATTGGCAGGCCCATTGTCTGCGTCAAAAGTAGTGGCTTCAGAACCAGAACCAATATATCCAAAACGAGGCACTTCCCCTGCATTACCAAGCTGTGTATTACCTCCGCCACCACTTACATCTTCCGTATCTCCATCAAATATCAACGTCTTTGTATTAGTACCCGCGTCAAACTGTCCTCCGAGGATGTGTGGAATATTGTCTTCTGAATCGTTGACGGAGTTATTATCATCGGTGGTACCATCATGCGTGGACAGTCCATAATTGTTGCCATTATTATGATTTAAAGCAAAGCGGAAAAATGAAGATCGATCATAAGAGACAATAATTCCTTCATCATCTTGATTACTTTGAACTACTGAATAGATGGTCAATGCATTCAATGTTCGGTCTGTATCGTTATAAAACAATCCGCTAATCGGCATGTGCGCCGCAGATCCGTTAAATGTCAAAACGGGGTTTCCGTTTATGGTACCAACGTTATCCAAAGAGGGTTGCTCCGAAGCATTTGTCTGAATGGCATTTTGGAAATTCCCTGATTGATCAATCCAAGTTTGGATGGACTCTCCATTGGAAGCTGCCGCGTCGCTCGAATTGAAAACATCTGCATCCGCTCTAAACCACAGCTCAGGCATAGTGGCAGATCCTCCGGGTGTCACAAAAGATGCATCGAATAAGACCCGTATTTCTTCGTTATTGGATATGTCTAGATCTGTGACCGTTAGCGTTTTCAAACCATCATCCCAAACTAAGCCCGAAGTAACCTCAGATCCTCCTACAAGCAATCCAAAATCTCCAGAAACGAGCGTTGGAAGCCCTAGAACGGATGAGAGATCGAAAACCAACTGATCTACAGATTGAGGATCGGTCCCTGCTACCTGCGCTTTCCAGACTCTACTTACCTCCCTTCCAAAAGTTGTGGCAGATTCACTAATTGCTAAACCTGAACCGTCATGTCCTATTAATACAAAGTCTCCATCAATAAGATCATTGTCTGCAATGGTCAAGTATGCATCTGCTTCCGTACTCACTGAGGATTGCACATCTAATCCTGTTACAGATTCGTTCCCTAATGCAACGATACCATTTTGAAAGGATCCATTTGTGGCGTTATCCCATATAGTGGTTCCTGCTGAGGACAGATAGTCACCACTTGATAATGTAATACCATACTTGATTGCTAAATATGATTCTATCTGCCTTATTTGATTAGTAGTAATTGACTGATTCTCTAAATAAATGATTTCCGCAATCTCTCCATCGTAGTAGATGTTATTCCTGGTACCATTAAACCCATCTGCTGCTTCAGAGCCATCACCAATAATACCATGTGTCGCTTCATCTCCTAATGAGGTAATGGAAGAACTTGAGGATAAGTCAGAAGCGCCATCTGCAAATAATCTCACTTCAGACCCCACCTGAGAAACATCATACACTGCAACTCCCAAATGAGGGTTTCCATCGTTTAGGCCAGTGGCAGCACCATTGTAATCCTCAATGCTGCCATCAGCTATGGAAAATCCTAGATCGCCACCTCCGCGTAAATAAAAATTAAAGAACTCGCTTCGGTCAAAGTCCAGAAATGCCCAATTGTCGTTGTTGCCACCTGTGCCTTCTGACTTGAATACAGTGAAAACATAAACTTGGGTGATATTATCGGATTGCTGTAGTTGCTTGTTAAGTGCCAAATAATTGGAAGATCCATTAAAGGTTAGGGTGCGATTTCCGTTTATGGCTCCAGGATCGCTTGTCTCGTTTACAGATGGTAAGTTTCCTGTAGCTACATCATCAGTAGATCCAGCATCATTGTCCCATTGAGTTAGTGTGCCGGTCCCTTGTATTCCTTCAGGACGGAACCATAAATCGGTACTAGAAGGAGTAATTCCACCTGGGAAAGGAGGAACACCTACGAAGATATCATCCAATGCAAATTCGTCCCGAGAACCAGAACCGCTCACATCATCACCACTCCATTGTAGATAAACAAAATCTCCATTTGCGACGCTTATCCCTGAAATTGTGGTGCTTTGCTCAGTAAGGACAAACCCATTAACATCTGCTGTCTCGGTTGAAGTAAGATTGAGAGATGGAACGTTAGTATACCCACCAAGTTCAGCATTATCGTCATTGTAGCTAAAGTTAAAGGAATTGGCTCTACCTTGGTCGTTATTAACATATAATGAGTAAGAAATAAACAATTCCGTCAGTGTTGAACCTGTATTATTTTGTAATCTAAGCGTGATTGTTCCTGGTGTAAAATCTGAACCACCAGGTTGCACTCCAAAGGTTATGTTGCTGGAACCAACATCAAATGCATAAATTCCACCAGTCGCAGTTCCTCCTGTACTCGAACCCCTGGCAAAATCACCGGAGTTATTTGTATCTCCAAAACTTGCATCACCGTCAGACATTCCAGTGACTCTCCAAACATCAGCATCTAACTCTCCGGCAGCAGGCGTAGATTGAAATCCCGCACCAGTGAAGGACGAAAAGTTCTCAGAAAAGGGAATGTCCTGACCAAATGAACTGCTGGCTAATAAAAATAATACCAGTAAATAAATACATCGCCTCGTCAGACAGTCAGCACAACTTGAAAGTCGAGGAGCAAATTGTAAGAGGTTCTTCATAGTGAAGGTATTTCGCATTTAGGGGAAAATTATATAAACACGAATA
>CAYYNA010000094.1:4032-12476 GCA_964472815.1 uncultured Roseivirgaceae bacterium | reverse complement strand
CTTCTTCCAAGGCGGTTGAGTTAGCAAAGAAGAACAACACCAGACTTCATATACTACATATTTCCACAGGGAAGGAAACAAACCTCTTTACGAACGAAATCCCGCTCACAGATAAGCGCATTACTTCTGAAGCATGCATCCATCATTTGTGGTTTTCTGATGAAGATTACGATGAAAAAGGAGCGTTCATAAAATGGAATCCCGCAGTGAAGACGTCACAAGATCGTGACCAGATTTGGAAGGCTCTGCTTGACGATAGGATTGACGTGATTGCAACAGATCACGCCCCGCATACGCTGGAGGAAAAGCAAAACCCCTACACAAAAGCCCCCTCTGGAGGGCCGTTGGTTCAACATACATTGGTAGCGATGATTGATTTCTATCATCAAGGGAAGATCTCTTTGGAGCGTATAGCGGAAAAAATGAGTCATGCCGTTGCAGAGTGCTTTCAGGTTGAGAAAAGAGGGTTTATTCGGGAAGGGTATTTTGCAGATTTAGTTTTGGTAGATCTTGAAAAGCCCTGGACAGTTTCAAAAGAAAATATAAGAGCAAAGTGTGGCTGGTCTCCTTTTGAAAATCACACATTCAAAAGTAAAGTTGAAAAGACGTTTGTATCTGGACACCTAGCTTACAGCGATGGGCAACTCAATGAATCTGTCTTGGGTCAGCGGCTAACATTTGATCGAGGATAAACGTTTGTAGATTTCCTAGATGGCGTTAAATTTGCCTTCCTTTTCAAGAAAGGTAAACGGTGGTTGTAGCTCAGTTGGTTAGAGCGCCTGATTGTGGTTCAGGAGGTCGTCGGTTCGAGACCGATCTTCCACCCAAAAAATAAGCAGTTGCTAGAATGCAACTGCTTTTTTATTTATAAAAATGCTAGCACCACGATAGATAGTGAGTCCTTACGCAGTGGCTAGCATCTAGGCGGTATCTAAATTCGTTGATTGGACCGCTGAACCAGCCAAACCTCAATCTGTGATCAAAGATCATCCAGATTCATTTTTTTATCAAAAAGCCGGTTCTTTTTTTAAAGAAATCTCTGAATAAATGTGCTGCCTTCAAAAAAGTCCGCATTTTTTACAAATAGCAGAATTAATTAACAAAATGAAGCTGGATATATGTTAGAACTTAAATGCTTAGAAACTCCCGATACCTAGTCAGCAGGGGCCTGTTGTCTTGTCCACTTTCGGATGGCTCTAATGATGAAAGGATTACCGATAATCGTTGGTAAAATCCATAGCAACCATTGATAAGAGCTTCCGGGTAGAAAGAGATCCGGGTTCTGAACAGCAAAAGCGGTTACGGCAGCTATATAGCTACCACCCATCGCACCGATGTGTTGCCTAAGCCACCATAGTTTTTCTGGGTCTTTTTTAGATAAGAAGAACTTTAGATCTCGAAAAGCATTCAAGAAAGTGAAAAGACCGAACAGCGTGCAGAGAAAAGCTAAGATCTCATTTCCTGGCCTAGTTAAGAAAAGGTGGAGACCGTAAATCACTAGCCCAATGCCAAAAAAAGCAGTGATGAACGCGACTGCCCAATCGTACCACTTTTCAGTTCCTTTTACTTTGCGCTTCAGGACTCGGACCCCAGTAAATGAAGCGTAGAATGTTAATACAGCAATGACCATCAAAAATGCGTTGAAGCGGAAGAAAGAAATAAGCAGCAACGCACTAAGGCAGATCCACCACATTGCAACAACATAGACTTTTCCAATGAGTAGGTGGTTGGCACTGCCCTTTCGGTTAAACATTTGAACTAAGCCGAGCAGCAAAACGGTACCACCACATACTACGTGGGAGATGGTCATAAACTTTTCCATGTTTATCAGATTTGATGCAATTCACAGGAATTTACATGACTCGTTCAAAAACTTTCTTCTGAATTGTGGATTTAGAAGGATGAGCTGTCACTAATGAAAATAGCTAAGAAGTAAATTCGAATAATGTACCAATTTCTTTCTCGAGTAGGTAAAAAATATTTTGCAAATAGTCAGCATACGCTTTTCAAATTACTGTTCAATGCTTCTCCAATGTATAGAAGATCAACCGGACGAGTCAAGTCTGTCGCTCCCGGTTTTTGGCGAGTAGAAATCAAGATTCCCCTTTCTTACAAAAACCGGAATTATGCCGGGACGATGTTTGGCGGTAGTATGTTTTCAGCAACAGATCCCATATACATGGTGCAGCTCATACAGATCATTGGAACAGATTACATCGTATGGGACAAATCATCTGTGGTAAAATTTAAGCGCCCTGCCAATGCGGATGCTTTCGCGGTTTTTGAGTTTTCTGAAGATGAAATTCAGGAACTAAGGGATAGAGTTGCCTCCGAAAAAGAGCTAGATTTTAAAAAGCTGGTGGAGATAAAAAATGCAGAAGGAAAAGTATTCTGCGAAATTGAGAAGACCATATACGTAGCTGAAAAAACGTACTACAAGGAGAAGAAAAGAGCTTAGCACAAGCTACTTTCCGGCTCCAAAGTGGTAATAATATGCTATTTTTAGTGGGGTATAGTATCTGATACTATGCATGCCTAACTCTATTCTATGAATCGTAATACCCTGGATTCAGTCAAGATCTCACTTGTCGTTGGAACTATATTGAGCCTCATAAACCAGTACGATGTGATCTTCAGTGGGGACTTTGCAGAAAGAGATGTTTTCAGGATTCTCCTCAATTATTTGGTACCGTTTTGCGTCGCAACGATTTCGAGGGCGATGTACATCAAAAAGGAGAAGAAATCATGAAGTACGTTCTTTTGGCACGTCCAAGCTCTCTTATCGTGAAGGACATGAAGCACCTAATATCCTCTGCTGGCTGCAAGCCTGTACCACTTAGCTCCACGGAGGAATTTCAAAATTATTCAGAAAAGGACGTGGCAGGTATTGTTGTTTCCACTGCTTTATCTTCAAAAGTCTCCGAGAAATATTGGGAAGTAGTCTCAAAAGCGGCTGAGCATTACGCAGAAAAGCCCCTATTTCTGGCAAGCTACTCAAGTGTGAAAACGACAAAGATTACTGCAAATCAGAGGCTTGGCGAAAATGGAATTGAGCATGAGCTAGTAAGTCTTGAGGAGGCGGAAGAAGCTGCATTCAAT
Organism: uncultured Roseivirgaceae bacterium; assembly: GCA_964472815.1. GTDB lineage: Bacteria > Bacteroidota > Bacteroidia > Cytophagales > Cyclobacteriaceae > Ekhidna. The sequence continues at coordinate 9,377 of CAYYNA010000094.1, read as the reverse complement.
CCAAAGAAGCAGATTCTGATACTCACTCAAAAGGAGATTTCGGATGAGGAGAGATTCCCGAAAATACTTCAGTGTGTCAAAAAAGTACTTTCTTCCTAGGACTTAATGGGCATTCGTTTGAACTCCTTGGCCCTATCAAAAAGGTACCGGTAAGTGTGGTGGGTTTTCACTACATCTCCGCCTACCTGCTCCACCACTTTGATCATCTTCGGGTTAAAGTCCCCAATCCAGTTCATTTCCAGCTCTTCGTACCTGGTGTAGGTTTCTTGCACTAAGTCGCGTATTGCCATGATCAAAGCACCATCCACACCTTTTCCCTGATGTTCGGGAGAGATACCGAAAACCAAACCAATCATTTTCTTATTGGTCTTTCTCCATTTGTGGTAGAGAAACTTGAGTTTGCCAATCAAATCGAGCTTCCCGTTTACGTGCTTAAATACTTGATTTAGCTCCGGAATATTGATGTAGAAACCCACGGGTTTTTCTTGGTGGTAGCCAAACCACATGATTTTCTCATCCATGATGGGTTTCATTTTTTTGATAATGGCGTTCGCTTGCAAAGAAGTCATTTTGGCTACACCCGGGTGGCTTGCCCACGCATCATTGTAAACGGTCCGAAAGTCCTCCGCATAGTTTTTTAGCTTACTCTTTTCGATGTGTCGAAAACTGTAGTCCGCATCTTGATGGGCATGCTGCGCTTTTTCATATAGCCGATCACTTAATGGGTCCATCATCGGACGACCAAAAGTAAATTGCTTAAAGTAGGTCTGCAATCCATACGTCTCGAAAAGCTTCTTGTAGTATGGAAAATGGTAGTTGCATTGATAATTTGGCGGGCGATCAAAACCATCTACCAATAAGCCCCACCAGGTGTCTCGATCTCCGAAGTTGATGGGCCCATCCATCGCCTCCATACCACGGTCTTGAAGCCATTTTTTACCGGTATCAAAAAGAGTGTTGGCTGCTTCCTGATCATCAATACACTCAAAAAAACCAATTCCCCCTGTAGGCTGATCATTGTCCTTGTTTACGGTCTTTTCGTTAACAAAGGCAGCTACTCTCCCAATTACTTGTCCGTCTTTCTTTAATACCCATCTCGAACATTTTCCGGTCCTGAAGTACTTATTGACTTTGGGGTCAAAAACACCATTAACGTCCTTATCCAATGGACGAATCCAGTTCGGTTCGCTTTTATATAACCCAACTGGGAACAGGAGAAAGTCTTTCGCTGTTTTATCGTCTAGTACTTCTATGGTTTGCATGGAAGGAATTTTCGCAAATAAAACACTAATCTAACAGTCATGAAGAAAATAGGAATTTTGGGCTCTGGGGTTGTTGGCAAAACCCTAGCCGACGGATTTATTAAACACGGATATCAGGTAAAAATTGGCACAGGCAGTTCTGAAAAGCTTGAGGAATGGAATAAGAATTCAGGTGATAATGGTAGTGTAGGAACATTTATGGAAACTGCGTCTTTTGGAGACTTGGTAATCTTAGCGGTAAAAGGACATATTGCAAAAGGCTTAATTGAGCAAGTGGGAGATGCTATCAGCGGTAAGACGGTACTAGATGCATGTAATCCAATCGATGAAAACAACCCACCAGTGAACGGAGTATTGCATTTCTTTACGGACATGAATTATTCGCTGATGGAAGAGTTGCAAGGAGCCAATAATGAAGCCAATTTCGTGAAATGCTTTAGTTGTGTAGGAGCTCACCTAATGGTGAACCCAGAAATTGGTGGTGGTCAAAAGCCCACCATGTTTATCGCCGGGAACGACGAAAGCGCAAAATCTGAGACCAAAGAAATATTGGACCTATTTGGCTGGGAAATAGAAGATATGGGAGGAGCTGAGGCTGCAAGAGCGATTGAACCACTTTGCATGCTGTGGTGTATCCCTGGCTTCAAGGAGAACAAATGGGTTCATGCATTTAAATTACTGAAGTAATGAGTAGAATAATCGTTACCGGAGGTAACCGGGGTATAGGCCAGCAGATAAGCAAAGAGCTTGCACATCTAGGGCATGAAGTGATCCTTACAGCAAGAAATGTTGAAAAAGGACAGCAAGCAGCTGCTGATATAGGCGCTGCATTCATGCAACTGGATGTGTCGAATAACGAGAGTATTTCCTCCTTTGTAGATGCTTATGCCAAGGGCTATGATTCATTAGATATTTTGATCAACAACGCAGGCATCTTCGATGACAAAAGTAAGCCGGCACATGATCCTGATTTTGAGATCATTAGTAGAACCCTCGAAACAAATTTGCTGGGGGCATGGAAGTTAATAGTGGGACTTTTACCTATACTAAAAAGATCTGATGATCCCAGAGTGGTGAATATGTCTAGCGGCTTAGGAGCAATGAGCGACATGGGAGGGCAATTCCCTGGTTATAGACTTAGCAAAGTGGGGATGAATGCAATGACCCAGATGATTCATGCGGAATTGGATGGTCAGATTAAGATCAACTCAATGTGCCCGGGCTGGGTGAAATCAGATATGGGTGGAGAAGGTGCTCATCGTTCATTGGAAAAGGGAGCTGAAACAGCTGTTTGGCTTGCCACCAATCCAGAAATTCCAAGCGGCAAATTTCTGCGCGATAAGGAGATAATTGACTGGTAGTTAGTTGACTCGGATAAACTGGTAGTCGTTAACATCCCAATCGATAACTAACCCTCGACCTACGCCTTTTGCAACTTTGTCACCGTAAAGGTGATGGACAAGGTACAGAGCGACATCATATGATTTGGCTCCTCCTGCAGAGGTGAGCAAGTCATCGTGGTGTACAAAGGTTACTTCCTCATGTACCGTCAAAGAGGGGAAAGCCTCTCGGTATCTGCCGATATCTGTTGGAAAGGTGGTGGATTCTTTCCCATCTACTAGTCCTGCCTTTGCCAGAACAAATGCTCCATCACATAGCGAAATAACATAGTCTGCTTTGGAGCCAATATCTTCTACCCACTTGATCAGTGTTTCATTTTCAAGGTCAGAATCCATATTATGTTCCGCGCTAGGAACCACCAAAATATCGATTTCCGGAAGATCAGGGCTGTCAAAAGCGTAATCTGGTATAAGCCTCAGTCCTTCGAAGGTGGTGACAGTATCTAGTGTTTCATTGACAGTGAATACTTGAATACCCCCATCTGTATGAAAAATGGTGTGTTGAAAAATATCAAAAGGAGCCATCAACTCTGAGTTGTAGACTCCATCAATCATCAAGAAGGCGGCATTGAAGGACTCACCTTCAGCTACAGGATCAATAGTGATTAAATCCTTGGCCTTTTGAGGTTGCTGGCAACCAATTAGAAAAACACCAAGGATTAAAAGAACTCTCATTAGAGGTTAAACGCTTCTTTCACTTTGTCTACATAGTCAAGCTTTTCCCAAGTGAAGAGCTCCACATCCATAGATTTGACTTCTCCTTCGCCGTTCTTAAATGTTTTAGTTACCACTTCATTCTTTCTTCCCATGTGTCCGTAGGCAGCAGACTCAGAGTACATTGGATTTCTTAGCTTAAGCCTGGTCTCTATTCCATATGGCGTCATGTCGAAGAGCTGCTCCACCTTTTGGGCAATCTCTCCATCGTTCATATCCACCTTGCTGGTCCCATATGTATTGATGTAAACGCCCATCGGCTCAACAACTCCGATAGCGTAGGAAACCTGCACGAGAATTTCTTTACATAGTCCCGCAGCTACTAAGTTTTTAGCGATATGTCTTGTGGCATAGGCTGCTGACCTATCTACCTTCGAAGGGTCTTTTCCTGAGAAAGCACCACCGCCATGTGCACCTTTTCCTCCATAGGTGTCAACGATGATTTTTCTTCCTGTCAACCCTGCATCTCCGTGCGGTCCGCCAATCACAAATTTGCCTGTGGGGTTAATATGATAGTTGATTTGGTCATTGAAGAGTGCCTGAATATGCTCTGGTAAACTGGCTTTTACTCTTGGAATCAGAATTTCAATGATGTCACTTTTGATTTTGGCCAACATGGCAGACTCTTCGTCAAAGTCATCGTGCTGCGTAGAAACAACAATTGCGTCGATTCTAACAGGCTGGTTATCATCGGAGTATTCAATGGTCACCTGCGACTTTGCGTCAGGCCTTAAATAACTAATTTCTTTGTTCTCTCTTCTTAGCTTCGCTAATTCGATCAGAATTTTATGACTTAAGTCAAGCGCCAAAGGCATGTAGTTTTCTGTTTCATCAGTCGCGTACCCAAACATCATACCTTGATCTCCAGCCCCCTGAAGCTTTGGATCAGATCTGTCCACACCTTGATTGATATCCGGAGATTGTTCGTGAATCGCGGATAGGATCCCGCAAGAATTTGCCTCAAACATGTAAGCAGAGTCGTTGTAGCCAATCTTGGCGATTACATCTCTAGCAAGCTGCTGCACATCAAGATAGGTTTTAGACTTTACCTCACCCGCTAGGACGACCTGACCGGTTGTTACCAACGTTTCACATGCAACTTTTGATTGCGGATCAAAAGCTAGAAAATGGTCGATTAGTGCGTCAGAGATTTGATCAGAAATTTTATCTGGGTGTCCCTCACTTACAGATTCGGAGGTGAATAAATACGACATAAATCTTTTTTGATTTTCTTATGAGGCCGCAAATTTAGAAGATAAGTTCAAACAGTCAATTAAGGAAACAAACCAAAGCTGAAGATCGACGGAATTTTGTGTATTTGAATGTCAGTGGCTTTCCATTTTTGAATTGGCTGAGTAAGAATGTTTTCGCCAGTACCTGAGATATCCGAAGCAACACTGAGTAATGTATCTGGTCTACAGACCTGGAAGATGTCCTTTAGAAGCTGGTGATTACGATAAGGTGTTTCCATAAAGATTTGCGTAAAACCACTTGAGGAAAGTTTTTCCAGTTCTTTTATTTTCTTCTTTCTTTCCTGCTTATCTATCGGAATATATCCATGAAAAGTGAACTGCTGGCCATTAAACCCTGAGGCAATTAGTGCCATTTGAATAGAAGATGCACCGGGAAGTGGAACTACCTGAATTTTTGTTTGGTGGGCAAACGTGACTGCCAAATTTCCAGGATCTGCAAGGCAAGGTATCCCCGCTTCTGAAATTAGTCCCATGTCGGAATTACTTCGGATAGGTTCGAATAATGGATAGAGATCATCCCAAGTACTATTCTTATCTAACTGATAGAATTGCAGTTCCTCGATAGATACACCTGTTCTTAAGCTACTAATGTATCTTCTTGCGGTTCTCACATTTTCTACAAAAAAGTGCGAGGTGTTCTTGATAATATCTGTAACCAAAGGTGAGATGAACCTACCATCATTACTGGATGATAAGTAAGTAGGAATTAAGAAGAG
>CAYYNA010000094.1:0-3932 GCA_964472815.1 uncultured Roseivirgaceae bacterium | reverse complement strand
TCAGGTTTAGCTTCCATCTGAATAAGCCATTGCTATCACGATCTAGGTTCTTCAGAATGAATTGTCTGACCCCAAAGTTCTTGATGACCTTGGACATTTGATCATCCGCATCCTTTCTGCTTTTGAGGCTTCCTAAGTCCACGGACCTAAAACCAGCGAATATTTGCTGGTGATGAGGAGGATAATCCTTTGGTGCGATATCAACCACGATCAGCTTTTTTACTTTCTCTGGGTTCTTGGTCGCGAGGTTCATTGCCACTTTGCCTCCCATGGAGTGACCTAGTAAATGTGCTGCCTCCAGTTGCTCCTCCTCCAAAAGCTCCAAAACGTCTTCAGCCATCAAGTGGTAATCAAATTCATTACTGTGTGGAGACTTCCCGTGATTTCGCAGGTCAATTAGATATACTTTGAAGTGCTTAGAAAATTCTTTCCCAAGGGTTTGCCAGTTGTCAGACGACCCAAAAACTCCGTGCATTATCAGCAATGGATCGCCCTCTCCAAGTATTCTATGATGCAGTTTCATCGATCAAAAAAATTAAATGGTCTAAGATCTCGAATCAAATATACATACTACCTTCACGCGCTTCTATGAGTTCAATGAGTTCGCTATTATCTGATGCGGTAAATTTTATTTGGGGTCCTCCGTTGCTTATCCTCTTGTTGGGTGGGGGCTTGTTTTTCCTCATTTACTCCCGCTTTATTCCATTCAGATATCTGCGTCATGCGGTGAACGTATTGAGGGGAAAGTACGACGATCCTGACGATCCAGGAGACATTAACCATTTCGAAGCATTGTCAGGAGCGCTAGCTGCAACCATTGGAATGGGTAACATAAGTGGGGTTGCGCTAGCAATAGCCGCAGGTGGTCCCGGAGCTATTTTTTGGATGTGGATGAGTGCTTTCGTGGGAATGGCTACTAAGTTCTTTACCTGCACATTAGCGGTCTTATATAGAGGGCGGGATTCTAATGGTGATTTGCAAGGCGGCCCAATGTATGTTATTCGCGAGGGACTAGGCAAAAAATGGAAAGGGCTAGCCATCTTCTTTTGCATTGCAGGGTTTTTTGGGGCCACTCCCGTATTTCAGACAAATCAGATGGTGGCGGTTTTTAGAAATGTGGTTTTGATACCAAACGGCTTTACCGAATCCTTTGGTCTAAATCTCACTGTGGGAATTGTCATAGCTTCATTGGTGACCCTTGTAATCATAGGAGGAATCAAGAGAATTGGCAATGTGGCTTCAAAGCTGGTACCCTCCATGGTAATTGTATATGTCCTCAGTGTATTAATCATAATGATTCTGAACCTTGATCAAGTGCTAGAATCCTTCTTGTTTATCATAGACGATGCGTTCTCTGCAAACGCCGTTCTTGGTGGTGCAGTTGGAGCAATCATCATTGAAGGCTCGAAAAGAGCGGCCTTCTCCAACGAGGCGGGAATAGGCATGGCGCCAATGATGCACGGGGCGGCAAAAACCAAAGAACCTATCAGGGAGGGCCTAGTGGCAATGATGGAGCCAGCCATTGATACCATTATCGTTTGCACTATGACTGGACTTTGTATTCTAGTGACAGGCGTCTGGAACAGCGGAGAGTCGGATGGTATTTTATTGACTGCTAGTGCCTTTGGTCAATCTCTGCCTGGATTTGGACCTTACATATTAATGGCGTGCGTCATGATCTTTGCCATCACGACCATTTTCGGGATGGCCTATTACGGGCAAAAATGCCTTTCTTTCCTAATTGGTGCCAAGTATGGCAAATACTTCAATTACTGGTATATAGGTTTGGTGTTGTTAGGCTCTGTAGCCTCTCTTACGGATGTAGTTAATCTGGTTTTTGTAGCCTATGGGTTAATGTCTATTCCGACGATGGTGTCGGCAATTGTGCTAGCTCCTCGTGTGATGCAGGCTGCTAAAACCTACTTTAATAATGTTGATCGATAATTTGGATAACCGCTAGTATCTTACGATATCTTTGCGCTGATCTAAAAAATAGATGAGAATAGTAATAGCCGGCGCTGGCGAGATGGGCTTCCACCTTGCCAAATTACTCGCTGCAGAGGAACAAGATATTGTCATTATTGATTCTGATGCAAGCGTCTTAGAATATGTGTCACAGCACTTGGATGTAGGCACAGTTAAAGGTTCTTCTGCATCTCCTCGGGTGCTCAAAGAGGCCAACATTACGAAAGCAGATCTACTAATCGCTGTGACGTCCATTCAGGAGGTGAACATCACGACCTGCATGCTCGGCAAAAATCTAGGTGCAAAAAAGACCATTGCCCGTATCTCAAATAATGAATTACTGACAGCCAGGGATGAGTTAAAGCTGGCATCCATTGGTATCGATGAGGTCATTTCCCCAGCATCACTGGCAGCACGAGAGATAAAGCGACTTCTGAAACAATCAGCGTTGACAGATACTTTTGAGTTTGAAAAAGGCACACTTTCCTTGATCGGAATTACGGTGGATGAGAACTCAGAGCTTTTCGGAAAAACACTCACCGAAACGGCGTATCTCAATCCTGATCATAATTTTACTACAGTTGCTATTCTTAGAAATAATGAGACCATCATCCCTTACGGTGAAAATCGGTTTAAAGAAGGAGATCATGCCTACTTTATTGCCCAACCAGATGGTGTTGCGAGGGTGACATCCCTTGCAGGTAAAGAGAGCTTCGAAATTAAGAATGTGATGATTTTGGGGGCTAGCAAAGTGGGAGTAAATACTGCCAAAACCCTCAGTAAGAAGTACAATATCAAACTCATAGAAGCTGACAAGGCCAAGTGTCTTGAGCTAGTGGATGAATTACCTGACACCATGATCATAAACGGTGATGGCAGGGACATCAATCTGCTAAAAGAGGAAAGTATTGAGCGGATGGATGCTTTTGTGGCGCTGACGGAGAACTCCGAAACGAACATCATGGCGTCATTACTGGCAAAAAAGACGGGAGTGAAAAAGACGATTGCGCTAGTGGAAAATGTGGACTATATCCATTTGTCGCAGAGCATTGGAATTGATACGTTGATTAACAAAAAGCTTATTGCTGCTGGATTTATATTCAGATACATCAGAAAAGGAGAAGTTCTGAATATTGCAAGTATACACGGTGTGGAAGCAGAAATTCTGGAGTTCGAACTGAGTGCAACAAGTCAAGTTTTAAATAAGCAATTGAAAGATCTGGATTTTCCAAGAACAGCCATTGTTGGAGGAGTGATCAGAGATGGAAAAGGAATCGCCGTGCGTGGAAATTTTGAATTCAAATCGAAGGACCATGTAGTTGTCCTGTCAAAGCTTGAGTGCATAAGAAAAGTCGAGAACTTCTTCAAATAGGATGGCTTTCAATTACAAAGTAGTCATACGTGTCATCAGTATTCTATTAATGATGAATGCTGGTTTCATGCTGCTCTGTATTCCCTTTAGCATTTATTACGGAGGTAATGATCTTGTCGCGCTATTGCAAGCTTCAGGTATTACCGTTGCATTTGGAGCAGTTTTATGGTTCCTGGTAAGGAAAAACACAAACAATGACCTACGAAAAAAGGATGGTTATCTCATTGTGACCACTGGCTGGCTTTCCATGTCTTTTTTTGGAGCACTTCCCTATATGTTGAGTGGTGCTATTCCGGACCTGACCAATGCATTTTTTGAAACACTTTCTGGCTTTTCAACTACAGGAGCTAGTGTTTTGACCGATATTGAATCTGTAGATAAAGGGATACTATTCTGGAGGAGCATGACTCAGTGGATTGGAGGTATGGGAATTATCGTCTTGACGGTCGCCATTCTTCCACTCTTGGGAATTGGAGGGATGCAGCTTTTTGTAGCCGAAGCTCCAGGGATATCTCCAGATAAACTGGCACCAAGAATAAAAGAAACGGCAAAGAGGCTTTGGATTATCTATTGCGGACTGACTGTTTGCGAGTTG
>CAYYNA010000093.1:0-12598 GCA_964472815.1 uncultured Roseivirgaceae bacterium | reverse complement strand
AACGAATTTGCATCCTATATGCATTCCGAAGATGGCGTCAGCATATTAGGTTTTGATGTACGACCAAAAAGGAGCTTAACCGAAAAACAGGATATTCCGCTAGAGCGAAGGTTCTACGATTTCTATAGACAAAACAAAAATTGGGAGATAATCACTTCTGCCCACGCTGACGAGTTCAACAAGTACAATAGGACATTCAAGAAGATTCTAAAATCGATAAGAATCGAAACCGGGGAAACCGACTAGAAAAGTCCAACGCCAACTCCGACCCTAATTACCCAAGGGCTTCTGTAAGGACTAGGTTCATTCTCCACATAGAGCACATTGTACAATACCATCGTATTAAAAGCAGCATTACCGCCAATGCGGTTGGAGAATCCAAGTCCGAAGAAGAGGCTATTGAAGCCTTGACGTTGTGTATTCTCAAAGTCTTGTTGAAAAGACAGGCGCTCAAACTCACCGTAACCAAAGAATTGCTCCGTAATATTATAGCGGTTAAAGACACTCCATCCATAATTGGAGATCGACTCACCAATATTTGTGAACCTCACGTACTGATAAGTCAGACCAATCCCTGCTGAATATCGCTCCGTGATTTTATATCCAACTTGTGGAGAAAGACTAATATTCACAAAGTCAGTACCTGCACTGAAGCCGCCACCGCCACCATAATAAATTCGATCAGCGAGTTTGTTCTGCCCGAAAGCTGCAGAAGCGAAAATGAAAAACGTAATTCCTAGGAAAAATTTCATTCCTGTTCAACGATAATAAACAGATCCTCGTTCTCCTTCTTCATCAAATATTTTTCCCTCGCTAGCTTCTCCAATAGATCTGGATTGCTTTCCAAAGCTGCCCGATCGTTCTTTACTTCAAGAATCTGTTCTTGGTAAAACTCTTTAGCCTGCAACAAGTCGCTTCGCTTATTCGATAACTGCGATTGAAGAAAAAGATCGTTGCTGTCTACGAACGCCAGCCAAAACACAAAAAAGAGGCTGGATAAGAAATAGAAATTCTTCAAGAATGGAGGAATGCGTTGAAATAGCTCTTTCATCTGTACTGCTTTAGTTTGGGTGGTCTTATTCTTCAAGCACTACAGCTACAACAAAAATAGCATATTGAATCAATTATTTATCCCTACTAAAAACCATTTTAGCAATGAATACAATAACGACTACTGCTATTATCCAAAACAAAACTGATAATACTTTCCTGACTAGGACAAAAGCTAAGATCAAAACCACCAGTCCTATTATCAGATACAAATTTCTCTTACTCATCGCTCTTTAGTCATATCAATAAAAATCTTGCACCTAGTAATAACGGGGGAAACTACTGAGCTGAACATATTTTTCACCATTATTTTCCCAGATGAAATTGCTAAGTCCATTTGTCACCGCTATATACTTTGACTTCAACACTTTGTTGTATTCAGAAACTTGCCTGACCACCTTGCCATCAATGGCGATGCTGGCTGCTTTACATTCAACAATAAGGAATATGTCAGATTCTCTATCCAAAACCACAATATCAGAGCGCTTCGAATTCTTGAAATATTGATGGGTCTGCTCCAGTCTCATCAGGCCTTGAGGATAGTCTAAATGGTTAATCAACAAGTTCAGGAAGTGCTGCCTTACCCATTCTTCTGGAGTAAGAACCACCCACTTCTTTCGCACGATGCAAAAGACTTTGTCATCCTGAATCCGAATGTCAAACTTAGGCAGTTTGAGAAGCTGCATCTTTCATTCGAACTTGGGATAGAAAAATAATTCCTAAGATGAAAAATGAAGCGAGAGCAAGTGTGCTATTCCTCATACTTCCAGTGACTTGCTCGATATATCCATAAACAAACGTTCCGATTACGATAGATATATTGAATGTCACATCATAAAAGCTAAAAAAAGAAGCTGTATCCACAGTATCTGGTGGCATAATCTTAGAGTAGGTTGCTCTAGAGAGGGCTTGTATTCCACCCATGACTAAACCAACGACAGCTGCCAGACCAAAAAATTGTATCTCCACTTTAATGGTGTATGCGTAAAGGCAGCATCCAATCCATATGACAATCATAGTGAGTAAGGAAAAAATATTTCCCTTTTTCTGAGAGAGGTAGGCAAAAAAGTAGGATCCAGCGATGGCAAGGAATTGAATGAGGAGGACCGTCATTATAAGCTTGGAAGCTTCCATTTTCAGTTCTTTCGAACCAAAAGTTGCCGCCAGATACATAACTGTTTGCACACCCATATTGTAAAAGAAAAATGCCAAAAGGAACTTACGAATCCCATCCATTTTTTTTAACTGCCTCCAAACATTTCTTAGCTCTTTGTAGCCATTGGTTAAGTAGTGTCCCTCCGGCTTACGACCGTGTGGGTTTTCTGGCAGCTTGGAAATGGAATACAGCGAAAACCCAATCCACCATACACCTACCGTCAAAAAAGCAATTCTTGAGGCAATGCCTTCATCTGCTAATCCAAAGGTGTCGTACATCTGAATAACCACTAAGTTTATTACTAGTAGAATGACACCACCGAGATAACCATAACTATATCCTTTGGCACTAACTATATCTCGCTTGTCTTCCGTTACGATTTCATTCAAGAAAGCATCGTAAAAGACCAAGCTCCCGGAATAGCCAACACTAGCCAATACGGAGCATATAATACCCCACTCAATATTTTTCCCCGTGAAGAAAAAGAGTCCAATACAAGAAAATGAACCAATGAACATAAAAAGCCGCAAGAAGAATTTTTTCTTCCCAGCATAGTCCGCTATTCCAGAGAGTAAGGGTAAAATAATTGCCACGAAGAGAAAGGAAACGGAAAGCGCATAAGAATAAAGCACCGAGTTTACAATCTCAAGATCAAAAAACATGACCTTATCTCCCCCACTTTCATTTACAGCCACCGCTTGGTAATAGATCGGAAATATTGCCGAGGTAATGGTTAATGAATACACTGAATTAGCCCAGTCGTAAAGGCACCAGGCATTGATCGTCTTCTTGTCGTTGAGCATTTATTTAATGGAAATGATGCCAAATTAATGCGCCAAGATAATGAATGACTGAGTTAACTAATTGGCTGATAAAGGCACCTGCTTTTAGAGTAGTTTAACACCGTTTAACTACTAATTCCACCAATTATCAATTAATTGCAATAATTTGATACCTCCGAATGACTTAATACATCATCTACTAGGAAACCCAATAACTTATGAATCTAAAAATCACGAATCTTTCTAAAACTTACTCCAACGGTGTAAGAGCGTTGAACAATGTCACACTTGACATACCCACCGGAATGTTTGGTTTGCTGGGCCCAAATGGCGCAGGGAAGTCAAGCCTCATGAGGACCATTGCCACCCTCCAAGAACCCGATGAAGGGAGTATCACTTTGGGAGACCTAGATGTACTCACCCAAAAAGATGAGGTTCGAAAAATCCTCGGCTACTTGCCGCAAGAATTTGGTGTTTATCCACGAGTAAGCGCTGAAGTATTGTTGGACCACTTAGCTGTCTTGAAAGGCATTGCTAACAAAAAAGAGCGCAAAGAGCTTGTTGAGGCACTACTCCATAAGACCAATCTATGGCAGGCTAGGAAAAAGAATCTAGGTGGATATTCCGGAGGAATGAAGCAGCGCTTTGGTATAGCGCAGGCTTTGCTTTCAGCTCCCAAGCTAATTATCGTAGATGAGCCAACAGCAGGACTGGATCCTGCCGAAAGAAACAGATTTCTAAACCTTCTTAGTGAACTTGGGGAGAACACGGTAGTGATTCTTAGTACCCACATTGTGGATGATGTGAAAGAGCTCTGCACCAACATGGCGATTATTAATAATGGAACGGTCTTGTATGAAGGAAATCCACTCAGGGCCATTGAAGAAGTGAATGGAAAAGTCTGGAGAAAAACCATCGAAAAAGGCGAGCTAGAGAACTACAAAAATGAGCATCATGTCATTTCAGATCGACTGATTGCTGGTAAACCAGAGATCCATGTTTTAGCTGATGCTAAGCCTGATTCTTCCTTTTATGGGGTAGAAGCCGACCTAGAAGATGTGTACTTCTCTCATATTCTTGCCCAAGACAAACAACCAGAATTAGCCTAATCTAACCTTGAAATCCTATGTGGTATAAAGTATTCAAATTCGAACTACAGTATCGTAAAAAAAGACCAGCTACCTACATTTATTTCGGGGTATTAGCCTTTACCGCCTTAATGGCAATAAGCACAGACTCAGTGCAGATCGGTGGTGGCTCTGGACTAGTTAAAGAAAACGCGCCGGCCACCATTGCCAAAATGATGGTGATCCTTTCAGCATTTATGATGATGATTACCTCGGCAATTATGGGTGTCGGTGTATTGCGGGATTTTGACCATAAGATGGAATCCTTGATGTTTAGTACTCCAATCAAAAAATGGGACTATCTCTTCGGGAGGTTTCTAGGATCGTTTGTAACCACGGTATTTGTCTTCTCCGGGATCTTAATTGGTTTCGTTTTGGGAGAGTTTATGCCTTGGCGAGAAGCAGACAAGCTACTTCCGTTCAACTTTTGGAACTATCTACATCCATTCATCTATATCACACTCCCCAATCTATTATTCTCAGGCATCCTGTTTTTCATTACTGGTGCACTGGCGAGGAAAATGGTGATGGTGTACGTCCAATGGATCGTTCTATTTGCGCTTTATCAAATAGCCGCCATTCTATTCGGTGAGGTGGACAACCGAAATCTGGCAGGAATGCTTGATCCTTTCGCGTTTCACACTGTAAACAACGTAACACAATATTGGACTGTTGCGGAACAGAATAGTCAAACAATACCTATTGAAGGTACCGTACTTCTCAATCGTCTTCTGTGGCTAGGCATTGGTCTTGCAGTATTTGTCTTCGGCTATTTTGCATTCAGCTTCAACACGGTCAGAAGTAGCTTCATCAAAAAGAAAGCGAAAAAACAAGACAGCAAGTCAGAAACAAGTATCACACTGCCAAAAATCAGTGCAAGCTATGGCCTAGGCTCATACGTGAAGCAAATTTGGAAGCAGTCCGTTTTTTATGCCAAGTACATTCTTAAGGGCATTCCTTTTATCACAATTAGCTTTTTCGGGTTCTTTATCATTGTGATCAACTCCTTTTACATAGGTGAAGTATTCGGTACATATACCTACCCCACCACCTACTTGATCGTTGAGTTGATCACTGGAGCATTCACATTATTCTTTATTATCATCTTGGTATTCTATTCCGGGGAGCTGATATGGAGAGAGCGTGACGTAAAGTTTAGCCAGATTCAGGACACTTTGCCAGTACCGGATTTTTCCAGTCTGTTGTCCAAATTCTTGGGGCTGATGATCGTCTTTGTTTTGATGATCTTGTTCCTCATTTTCAGTGGTGTAGTCATCCAAACATTCAAAGGATTTTATAAGTACGATCTGAATGTGTATTTCACCACGATGTTCTCTCAGACCTTGTCATTTATCGTGCTTTATTCACTCTTGGCATTCTTTATTCAAGTCTTGGTCAATAACAAATTCTTGGGACATGCGATAATGATCATATTCTTTATCACTATGGCGGTTCTTGATAACTGGGGATTGGAGCACGGTCTTTTCCAGTTTGGCACTACTCCGCTTGGCACCTATTCTGAGATGAACGGGTATGGGCACTTCTTTACTCGATTCAATTGGTTTGATATCTATTGGCTAGGCTTTGTTTTGTTCCTCTTTGGTATTTCTGTGGTCTTCGCGGTTCGAGGTGCAGAGGCTGCCATGAAGTGGCGGTGGAAAGTTGGACTATTAAGACTGGGTCGCCCGTTGATTATTTTCATCATTACCTCTTTCATGGTTTTTGGATTGTCAGGATGCTATATCTATTACAATACCAACGTAATGAACACCTATCAAAACTCTGATGACCAACAAGCATGGCAGGCAGATTATGAGAGAACATTGAAGAAATATGAATTTGTAGCCCAACCAAAAGTGACTTCAATGAATATGAAAGTGGAGATTTACCCAGAAGATCGAGACTATTCGGCTGAAGGGGTTTTCACTATGAAAAACTTTACTGAGGAGGTGATCACAGATATTCACTTGCAACTAGACCCTTCACCAGATACTAAGCATGAATATGTGAGAATTCCTGCTGGCTCTGTGATCGAAGAAAGTTACGAGGACTACAACTATTTCATTCACAAGCTCAATGAACCGCTAAAACCAGGTGATTCCACTACGCTTGAATTTAAGCTGGTTTATGAAACCTCTGGATTTAAGGAGTCTGGCTCAAATACAGGTATTGTCTACAATGGCAGTTTCATCAATAATCAATCATTCCCAAGCATTGGATACAATTCTGGTAACGAACTTGGTTCTGACAATGATCGAAAGGATAATGACTTAGAACCGAAGGAAAGACTAATGAAGCGTGACAACCCTATTGGACTCGCTCGCAATTTCATTACGGATGATTCTCACGGTATAGATTTCGAAATTGTGGTTGGTACTACCCCAGACCAAATTGCTGTCGCACCAGGATACCTGCAAAAAGAGTGGGAGGAAGACGGAAGGAAGTATTACCACTACAAGATGGATCAGAAGATGATTCCATTCTTCAATGTGGTTTCTGCAAGATATGAGATGGTACAAGACAAGACTTCCATCATGGTTGATTCCACAGAAAAAGAGATCAACCTGGAGATCTATTACCATAAAGGACATGAATACAATCTAGAAAGTATGATGAAGGGAATGAAGCACTCATTTGCCTACTTCTCAGAGAATTTCAGTCCATACCAATACAGACAGATGAGAATACTGGAGTTTCCGAGGTATTCCAATTTTGCACAATCTTTTGCAAATACGGTTCCTTTCTCCGAAGGGATTGGCTTCATGGTGAAGGTGGAGGAAGAAGACGATGTAGATGTGACCTACTTTGTCACTGCTCACGAGCTTGCTCATCAATGGTGGGCGCATCAGGTGATTGGAGCTGATGTACAAGGATCACAGGTGCTTTCAGAAACACTTTCACAGTACTCTGCGCTGATGGTTATGAAAAAGGAATATCCTCAGGAGCACATCAAGGAGTTCTTGAAAGAAGAGCTAGATCGTTACTTGACCGGGCGAACATTTGAGCAGAAAAAGGAAATGCCGCTTTCCTTGGTAGAAAATCAGCAATACATACACTACGGTAAGGGGGCAAATATCATGTTTTCACTGCAGGATTACATTGGTGAGGATAGTGTAAATATGGCACTAAAGCGCTTTGTTGCTAAATGGGGAATGGAATCTTACGAGAGAAATGGAAGGTATGCAACTACCATTGATTTACTCGAGTATTTGAGGGCTGTCACTCCGGACAGTATGCAATATGTGATCACAGATTTCTTTGACAATATCGTCTTATTTGAAAACAAAATGAATGAAGCTTCTTACACAGAACTATCAGAGGATGAGTATGAAGTATCATTAAAAATCCAAACCAAAAAGATGCAAGCTGACAGTATTGGTTACGAGTCAGAAGTACCGATGGACTATTGGGTGGATGTGGGAATCTATGCTCAGGATGAAGACGGGGATGACAAGTTGATCTATTTGAAAAAACACAAATTCACTGAAAATGAAACTGAGTTGACTATTAAGGTGAATCAGCAGCCAACAAATGTTGGTATTGATCCACTTAATAAGTTGATCGACAGAAACCCAGAGGATAACATGAAGCGGCCTTCAGAGGAGAATGCTACGTAGTTGTCAGGCGCTCAGACAGGCAAAATGCCTTAAAGTGGGGAGCAAAATACCATAAAATGGGTATTGATCAGAAGCACTTAATGGCATTGCTTTGTAATAGATCAACGCCTTAGTTCTATGAATGTATTGAAAAAACAAGCGTATCCTAGTAGATACACTATTTTGATAAGCAAGGTGGCTTTGATTATCTTGTTTTTCATACTGTTGGTTGTTTGATTTCGCTCTGTCTAACCACTTCTACCGTTTAAACATTACAAGGACATCAAAATTGGTGTCCTTTTTTTGTGCCCTTTCCGCAACTGATTCTGTAGTTTTAGTCACATGAAAGTATATGATCACATCATAGTCGGCACGGGACAAGCTACAGGCACACTTCTGGGAGGGTTGATTCCAACCGGAGAATCCATTGCAGTCATCGAGGGTAACAAGGTTGGTGGTAGCTGTGTGAACTATGGGTGTACCCCTACCAAGACCATGGTTGCATCAGCCAAAGCAATTTTTCAAGCTAAAAGAGGTGATTTCTTCGGCTTTGAGGCTGCTCCAAAGATCAATTTCAGCAGAGTCACAGATCGGATGAATGAGGTGAGAAATACTTCGTCCAATGGTCTGACAAAATGGATAGAGTCAACCGAAAATGTAGACCTAATTAGGGCATGGGCAAAATTCACAAGTAAGAAGACCCTTCAAGTAGGAAGTGAGGAAATTGAGGGTAAGAATATTTACCTGAATGTTGGAACAAGACCTACTGCCCCGCCAATTGAAGGCATTGAAGGAGTGCCATGGATGGATAGCGAAAGACTATTGGAACTACAAGAGCTGCCTAAGCACTTAATGATCATCGGTGGCGGATATATCGGGATTGAATTTGCTCAGGTCTTCAAAAGATTAGGGTCTGAAGTTACGGTCATACAAAGAGGTCAGCAGATCATGCCCCAGGAAGATGAAGACATAGCAACAGAAATACAGCGCTTTTTAGAATTAGAGGGAATAAACATCATCACAGATGCTTCTGCAAAGCGTGTTTCTGGCACACAGGGAGACGTTGAATTGCAGATCGAAATAGAAGGCAAGCTTCAGGTGATTTCGGGTTCTCATTTGCTCATTGCGGTTGGTCGCAAACCAAATAGCGATACGTTAGGCTTAGAAAAAGCTGGTATAGAAACAGATGCTCGTGGATATATCCAGGTAGATGATTTCTGTCGAACCAATATTGAAGGCATTTATGCGGTTGGAGATGTGAATGGGCACGGCGCTTTCACGCACACAGCGGTCAATGACGGAGAAATTGTACTTGACCTCAGAAGAGGTGGTCCGAGAAAGATATCCGGAAGAATCCCAATATATGCATTATTCACCGACCCTCCTCTAGGGAGAGTAGGTATGACCGAAAAGCAGGCACTAGCTACAGGAAGAAAGATTCTGATGGCTACTAAACCCATGAAACACATCAGTAGGGCCAAAGAAATGGGAGAAACGAACGGCTTTGCAAAACTTCTAGTAGATGCAGAAACTGATCACATTTTGGGTGCAGCTATCCTAGGGCCTGGGGGTGATGAAATTGTGAATATGTTTGCAGCTATCATGCATAGTAACATACCTTGCCTGAAATATCGAGAGGTGGTGCTAGTGCATCCAACTGTATCTGAGTTGATGCCTTATGTACTAGACGGACTGAAACCAATCAACTAAAAATGAAAATTATCAAGAAAGTACTCATCGGACTTCTACTCACTATTGCAGTGATCTACATAGGGATTTCTTATATGCTCTCAAACAGAGTCCTTACTCCACTTAATACTTCTTTGGAAGAAGTAGCCGCTGATATGCCTGAAGATTGGGGCACCACTTTCGAAGAAATGATGTCTCTGCTTCCGGAACCCGAAGTGGTCAATATTTCCGGGTTCGAGGGGATTGAGCTTCACGGGCAGTACTTCGATGTTTCAGAAGATGATAAATGCCTTTTCATTTTTGCTCATGGCTGGGGAAGAAACTGGGCCAATATGCTCAAATATTATCCTATGGTTGATGATTGCGGCTGTGACGTCCTGATGTACGATCACAGAGCGCATGGCGCAAGCGGTGGTGAATATCCAACTGGTGGAATAAAAGAAGCCGAAGATCTACTATTAGTCACTGAATGGGCAAGCAGAAATAAAGGTTATAAATGGAACCAAATGGCATGGCTGGGTAGCTCATGGGGAGCGGCAGCATCCCTCACAGCGGGAGCAACAGACAAGAATCCGGCATTTATTGTGGCAGATGCTCCTTTTCAGAATTGGTATTCAGCAGTTTTTGAAAGAGCGATCAAAGACTATGGTTCCGGGATAAAAGCCATTGCACCAGGCGTTATGAAGGTAGTAAATATGAGATCTGGAGTTGATTACAAAGAAGCTAGCTCGGTAAATAAAGCGAAAGAAATTGAAGAGCCTGTACTACTCATCCATTCGCAAGGAGATCAGGAAACGAGCTCCGATCAATCAGTCAACATAGCAGAGCATCTCAATGGCCTATCAGAATTCCACCACACCCAATGGGGTAATAATCATGTGAAAGATGTGCTGAATAATACACAAGAGATGAAAGACTTATTGATGAATTTCATCGAGAAGAACAGTATTGAGGCCTTCCTTGTACCAAGTGCAATGGATTCTACGGTTCTATCAGAGATTGCGCTAATAGACTAAATATCGATTCCATTAGCCATCAGTTCCGCTAGAAGTGGGATGGATCCCATAATAATGAGTTCCAGTACGATAACTCTTCGAACCGCCTTTGTAGCTGGAAGTAAAATTTCTTCCGGAGCTTCGCTTTTATACTTCTTCTTGGTTCTGGCAAAAAGAATGGTGGGATAGAGCGATAAAAGACCAACGATCACGAACAACGAAAACTTAATCATGAAAAGGCTATTGTTCGCATAGTAATCGTATCCTTTTCCAAACTTCATCCAATTCAGCAGGCCTGTAGCAACGACCACCACAGCGGCTAAGCCATATAGTGCATCTATTTTGCTGAGTCTTTTGACCACTTGGTAGCTTACATATTCTCTAACTAGCATTAGTTCAGCTACGAGGCAACAAAATATGACCACTATGAAGATGAGATGGATATACGTATTCAATGAAAGTGCTAGCATGTCTGTGAAACTGATTGATGCATGTTTTGTTGATGCAATTTACTCGCCACTATTTCCCTTGATCATGACATCTTAAGTAAAGGAGGTATAAATTTAAAGTTAGCCTTCACCTAATGAGCCAGACAAAGAAATCTAGAATCAAGAAATGGATCGTTATTCCAAGCTCGTTGGTTGTGCTGCTCATTGCACTGATTTTTGTTTTACTGGGCGTAGGTAGGAATTTCGCCGATGATATCTTGGGGGAACTGGTCGAAAGGCAAACCAGAGGCTATTATTCACTAGCATTCGACAACCTAAAACTCCATGCGCTGGATCGCAAGATCAGTGTAGAGAACCTTTACCTTAAAGCGGACTCTTCCAAGATTACTCAAGCCACCGGATTGACAACCTTATACGATGTGCAGCTTGAGGAATTGGTCATCAACTTTAAGTCCCTCTACAAATTCTATTTCCAAAAACAACTGGAGATAGAAACGATGCGCATCATCGATCCAGAGATAAGATTGCAACGAGTTGGGGATTCAGAAACTACCTCTTTCAGCTTCGAGACGGGAAATATGTATAAAGCCATCTCGGACTACCTCACTGTCCTTAAGGTAGACTATTTCAGAATTCAGGATGGGGATTTCAATACGGAACAATTCTCGCTGGATAATATCGATTTTCAAGTGGAAAACCTGCTGCTAGACTCGGTAGCCAGAAACGATGTTTTCTATTCTGAGACCATTTTCCTAGAAATAAAGAATCAAAAGTTTTTCCTTCCTGACAGCATTCACGAAATATCATTTGAGCGATTTGTTCTGTCCACGGCAGACTCTATCCTAAGATTTGAGAATTTTGCCGTACACCCTACGTTGGAATCCGGTGTTTCATTTGACTCACTCAATGACTTCAATGTGTACGACATTTTCATCCCTTCTCTATCTCTCAAGGGAATCGATTATCAATCAGCTTATCGAAAAGATCATCTCATCATCGAAGAATTAACTTTTGCCCAGCCGAGGGTTTTTGTTGAAGACGAGACACACGGCAAGCAAGAAAAAAAAGCGGACGACAATTCACTTCTCAATCTGCTTTTTACCGTCTTCCATAAAATTGACATTGGCAAACTAGCGATCGAAGAATCTGAAATTGATCTTAAAATCAATACAGACGAAACGAAACAACGACTTAGGTCGAAGGAGACAAACCTTGCCTTCTACAATATCAGCTTAGATACGAACAACTACCGTTTTGACAAGCGAATCAAATATTTTGATGATGTAGAAATAAGCATCAACAATTATGAATATCTGCTACCAGATAGCATCCATCAAGTCCAATTTGAATCTCTCGGTATTAGCTCCAGAGATTCCATCCTTCAGTTTACAGGCTTAAATATTTCCAATCAAAATGCTCCTTCTGACAAAGCATCAATCACCCTAGGAATCCCACGTCTAGAAATAAATGGCTTAGACTACTTAGGCCTTATCAATAGGAAACTTCAAGCAAACGACTTCACCGTAGAAAATCTCACGATGAATTTAGAGGGAGCAAGATCAGATACATCAGGCATGAGCTCATTCAGTATTGATCAGATGCATCAAGCACTTCAGCCTTTCTTCAAAGAAGTAAGCCTAGAAAACGCTCAGATAGAAATTTCTAGACTTGATGTCTTTAAAAAGCTTCTTATTGGAGGTGCAGATGTCAAAATCAGTGGCTTGACGATCAATGAAAGTACTAATTCCTTCCAG
>CAYYNA010000092.1:5731-12601 GCA_964472815.1 uncultured Roseivirgaceae bacterium | reverse complement strand
TTATCCTCTCAATCAATCGGATAGGGCACAAAGACAAAATTGGTAAACTCCTGATCAATGACGAACAAGCAACAAAACTCATCGGGATCTTTGTAGTTCTCCTTAAAGATCTTCTCATCATCAATTAATCCCCTTTGAGTAAACTCTTCCAAGAACGAAGCAAAGTAGTGCCAATCATTCTCTGCCTGAAAGGCCTCCACCAGGACCTGACCAATAGGCTGATTCACCTGACACATTGGAAAGATTGGGTAGTTTGAAAAGTCTTGCTTTCTTATAGCATAAGACGCTTCTTTCAGCGACTCAGCTACTTTCACAAAGTCTGAAGAAACTCTTCCTAATTGCTTGGGATTTAACTCTGGATCGTTTTGCATTTATTGGTGAAGTATCAGAAAAAGGACATTTATCACAGGACAAAAAAATACAAAATCCCTAAAAAGCTTAGCTGATATTCTGGAAATTGCATGTTCCAGAATGATAATTAAGCGTTGCAATCGCGTTTTTGGTTATTTTAGTGGTAGTCAATATCCTGTATTAATCGTTAATAATGTACTGCAAGAGACTATCACCCATCTTACTGTCAGTATTTCTCATCTTTGGTTTTGTCGGCACTGCTTCCAGTCAGGATTTCCAGTCATTAGAAAAAAAGGCAATTAGGTCCTACAAAAAGGGCAACCTGGTAAAGGCAAGAGATCAGTTTCAACTTTTATATGATGGACAGCATAACCTAAATTCCACTGCTCCTTATCTGGCCAAATGTCACATTGCACTTCATGATTATGGTAAAGCGCAAGAGGTGCTAGAGCAGCTGGAAGAAATGGATGATGAGACCATCTATTTGTTTGCGCAATCGAACATCTTAAGCGAAGACTTTGACAAAGCAGATAGCTTAATGGCCTTGCTGCAGGATACCAGTTCTTTCGATACCGAAGAAACCCAGAAAACTATATCAAGAGCTCAGAATTACTACAAAAATAGCAAAGGCTATTTTGTGCAAAACCTGGGAAGCAGGATCAACACGAAAGATCGGGAATACAACGCCATCATGTACGACAATTACAACGAGCTGATCTTCACCAAAAGAGCGGAAGCATCAGAGGATGTAGACTCGGACGGTCTAGCATACGAAATGATCTACTACACCAAGTTCGATTCCACAAATAATGGCCAATGGGTGAATGCCTCTGAATTGAACATGGAAGGAAATAGAGCTGATACTCATGATGCTACTGTACAGATCTATCGGAATGGCACTCGTATGATTTCTTATCGAGATGGAGACCTTTTTAGTCATTCACTGGTGGACGGTGTATGGCAAAGAGATGAAGACCTTTTTATCAAAGGCATTAATGCAAACAACACACACTGCTTCATCACAGAAGATGAAAAAACATTGTTTTTTGCCTCCGATTTTCAATCTGAGGGAGAAAACCTAGACTTGTTTGTAATGCAAAAAGATTCATCAGGAGTTTGGGGTGAGCCAGCTCCAATAACTGCACTAAACACGGAGTTTGATGAAGATGCGCCGTTTCTCGCCCGAAATGGTATTTTTTACTTCAGCTCCAGAGGTCATGATTCCATGGGTGGATACGACATCTTCCAAACCAGCTATGATTCTGCTACTCAGGAATGGAAAGCACCGGAGAATCTAGGACACCCTATCAATACTGTAGCAGAAGATACTTATTTCAGCATGGACGGAAAGTTGGGCTATTTGAGTTCCACTCGAGCAGGTGGATTTGGTTCACTTGACGTCTATAGAGTTTATCTTTTCAACAAAGTGAG
Source organism: uncultured Roseivirgaceae bacterium (assembly GCA_964472815.1). Taxonomy (GTDB): domain Bacteria; phylum Bacteroidota; class Bacteroidia; order Cytophagales; family Cyclobacteriaceae; genus Ekhidna. Next base: position 10,819 of record CAYYNA010000092.1, on the reverse strand, counting down.
TGTGGCTGGGCAACTTCTTGACAGTGCGAATAACCCGGTAACTGACGCAGAGGTGGACATATTGTATGATTCCATTCACCTAAAGACTTACACCGACGGAAATGGAGCTTATGAATTGCTTGTTCCGATCTACAAAGAAATGAAGCTCACGTTTGAAAAAGATAATCGTAAGTATCACGAGGGAGAATACGTAGCACACGTCTTCTTCAAGGATCGAAATGACAATACCTTCAACTTCTACTTTGAGAATAACGAGGAAGCAGAAACAGGCGCAAAAGCCTCCTCTGCGAAAGTGAGGCATATCAATGTGAAGGTTCGCAACGACTATGCTGAGAACCTCATTATCGAAAATGTACCGAAGAAGGAAGAAGTCGCCTGGGCTGATAGTGTGAACGCTGTAGACAGTGTCAACTACATCACTGAATATTTAGCTAGGAATGAAGAAGTGCAGTTGATAAAGGAGACGGTCAAGGTAGCCTCAACCAATTTCAAGCTGAATGATATGGTCATCATCAAAAAGATCGAGCCAAAAAATGCAGCTACAGAGGCTCAAGAGAATGGTGGTGAGCAAAAAAGAAGCACGAATAGCAAACTCTACACCGTCCAGATCCTGGCGATGACAATGCCCAACGAACCGGATCAAAAATATTTTAGCAAACTTGAGCCAAGGTCAATTGTATTGAATGTGCAAGGAAAAGACGGCCTAAACCGATTTTACCTTGGCGCCTACGAATCCAAAAGGGACGCAATAAGAGCGATGCGACAGCTGAGAAAAACTGGCTATGCAGATGCTTTTATTCGAAAGATTAAAAAATACGAAGAGCTGTAACTCCCGATACACACTTTCATCTAGTCATCATCTCTTCATTGAAGGTAAACTACCTCCGTAAACTACCTGTTTCACATCTTTACTATTCAAAAAATCATGCGGAAAGCCAAGTGATATTTTACTGACTTCATCTAGTTTCTGTATGTCCTCTTCTGGTATTGAAATCTCTGTAGCATTCAGACTGTCCTCCATTTGCGCGACTTTCCTTCCATCAACAATTGGTATTGAGGTGTAGTCCTTTTCCATCGTCCATTTCAACGCTACCTGAGCTGGTGAGGCATTTATTTTTTCCGCTACTTCGACCACTTTCTTCACGATGGAGGTACTACGTTCATCCCTTCTGGAACTGCCTTCCCTAACTCGGCCTTCTTCTCCCTTTAGGTATTTACCGGTCAGGGCTCCACCAGCCAAAGGTGCCCATGGAGTGAGTGCTAATCCCATTTCCTTTGCCATAGGGATCAGATCTCTTTCTGGCGTACGCTGAAGAAGGCTATACTCCACCTGAAGACCAACAAATGGCGTCCAACCACGAAATTGAGCGATGGTATTAGCACGAGAAATGATCCACGCTGGAGTATCAGATATGCCCACATAATGTACCTTCCCAGCAGATACCAAATCATCCAAGCCTCTCATGACCTCCTCCACGGGAGTCAAAAAATCCCAAGCATGCACCCATAGCAAATCAATGTAGTCTGTATTGAGTCTTTTCAAACTCTCTTCTACAGAACGCATCATGTTTTTGCGGTGATTGCCGGAATAGTTCACATCATTCATCCGATCAAAAAGCGTGTATTTGGTTGCCAAGACAAAATGATGTCTATCTTCATTTATAAACTCACCAACAAACCGCTCACTAGAACCCTCGGTGTAGCGATTTGCAGTATCTATGAAGTTACCGCCCGCATTGGCATAGGTTTCAAATATTTTCTGACTCTCATCTTTGTCAGCTCCCCATCCCCATTCTGTTCCAAACGTCATGGTTCCCAGTGCAATCTCCGATACTCGAAGGCCGCTATTTCCTAATAGTTTATACTGCATGGTTACTCAATTAATAATTCCCTTTTAATTTACTTTGTATATATACTTTCAAAAGTATAGTCTGAGTAAACTCAAACCAAGAGACTATCACAGTTGACAAGAACTATCCTATTTGACTTGTATCTGATAACGAGGATGTTACGAATGAAAAAAATCTGAAGTAATGATCATTGATCAAGAGGAATATAAATACAATTTGCTGGGTAAGGAATATCACTGCGCACTAGACATCACCATGTCCTTTGTTGGGGGTAAATGGAAAACGGTTGTGCTGTGGTATCTAAGGAATGAAAAGAAGAGGTTTAGTGAGTTGAAGGCTCTTATCCCAGATATTACAGACAAAATGCTCTCATTACAGCTCCGTGCTTTAGAAAACGATGGGTTAGTACAACGAGAAATTTTTCCTGAAGTACCTCCTAAGGTAGAGTATTCATTGACCGATGAAGGCCAGACAATGATTCCAGTAATTGAAGCGATTGCCAAGTGGGGTCGTGAGAAAGCTGAAAGGCACGGGGAAATGGTGAAAGTGACAAGATGAACCTAAGAGCTTAGTGCCTCTCCAACAATGCTACGCACTCCACGTGCGCAGTGTGTGGAAACTGATCCACCAGACTAAACTTCTTCAGTTCATATCCTGCAAGATTTAGTTGTTCAATATCTCTGGCTTGAGTGGCAGGATTGCACGACACATAGACCATGCGTTGTGCGTTCAAACCGATGATCTTCTTTAGCGTCTTAGGTGCAATGCCTGCACGCGCCGGATCCAGTATGATCGTCTGAATCTTGTCTTTGTACTTCGGGTGTTCATTTAAGAATTTACCTACATCAGCCGCATAGAACTCCACGCCCTCAACATTATTTCGAGCAGCATTCTCTCTTGCATCTTCAATAGCTGAAGAGACAATATCGACACCTACGATTTTGGCATTTTCACTTCTTGAAGCAACAATCTGACCTATAGTACCTGTACCGCAAAAAAGATCCAGTACGATACTATTATCAACAGTTTCCTTCTTCTCCAGGGCATATTCAACCACTTTTTCATACAACTTTTCCGCAGACCTGGGATTGGTCTGAAAGAAGCTTTTCATGCTTATCTCAAAAGTCAAACCAAGTAGCTCTTCGATGATCTTGTCCTCACCGTATAGCACCCGGATATCTCCGGTAGTAGCTATGGTTCGGTCTCCCGTTTCGTCATTAGTAGTATGCAAAACTCCTGCCACACGATCGCCGAACTTATCAACTAGAAATGCAGAAAACGCATCTAGATCAAATTTTTGGAGGTCATGCGATGTAGTGACCAAGTTGAAAAGCAATTGATTGCTCATGAACGACTTCCGTACTATCAGATACCGAAAGAAGCCTTCTCTTCGTGGCGCATGCCAGGGAGCTAATCCGGTATTTTCGCAGTAAGACTTGATCAACGGAAGCTTATCCTCTACCTCCTTATCGAAGAGACCGGAATCTTTTTTTAGATCATCGCCACACCACCAAGTGCCTCTTTTCTTAAACCCCAGGGTAAACTCATCTACATCCGTCTTAAGCTCATGATCATACCCGATGGCGGAGAAAGCATATTCCATCTTGTTTCGATAGTGAAAAGTGCTTGGCGAGGTAATAAATTCATCAAAGCGACGCTCAATGTCACATACTTTTCCTACTCTTCTAAAGAGCTCCAACGTACTCCCTTTTTTATACTCAAGCTGCTTTTCAATTGGTAGTTTGATGTAGGGCGCTCCTGGGATTTGCTGAAATGATACCTCAAGCTCGTCTATCGATGGACTGAGGACTTCAAGCAGTTTACACTCCGCATAGCTCTTCTTCACCTTCTGCACCTGGGCCTTCACTTGTTGGCCAGGTAGCGTATTCGGCACAAACAAGACAAAATCACCTTTTTCATTGTTGATCTTTCCAATGCCTTTACCGCCAAAGGCATAATCAACAATGGAAATTTCCATTATCTGTCCTCTTGCAACAAACTTATTCTTGGGTCTTCGTGCCATAGCTTTCAAGCGACAAAATTACCATTTTGATGTGCTGTTCTTAAAGGGTTTTTGTTAGTTTCATTGTTCCATTGAAATAGTGATGAGGAGAGTCTGGTTATACATTTTGTTCTTTGTGGTTTTTTTGGGTTCTAAGGCCTTTCATATCGTAGGCGGTGAAATAGAATTCATCTTTCTTGGTGACGGAATGTACCGGATTAACCTGGTACAGTATTTTGATGAAGCTCAGAGTTTTAATCCAGGTCCGGATCCCACAGTCACTGTTTATATCTTTCGAAACAGTGACAATCAGCTGCTATCCACTCACACTTTGCTCTTCGATACATTGGAAACGGTGGAGTACACCAATTTCGAATGCGCCATAGAAGAGCTGCAAACCTCAAGGATTTTTTATACGGCTGATATCTCCCTGGATCCACAGTTCTATGATGATCCTGCAGGATACTATATCCAGTGGGAAAGATGCTGCAGAAACTCCACTGTCGACAACATTGTAAACCCCGACGGAACCGGCATGAACTACGTACTGGAAATTCCTCCTTTGATGAAAAATGGGGTGATCTTTAAAAACTCATCCCCTGTACTGTTTAAGCCACTGAGTGATTACGCCTGTATTAATCAGTTGTATTACACCGAGTTTACTGGTGTTGATCCAGATGGAGATTCACTGGTTTATTCATTGGTTTCTCCTCTAAATAGCTCAGCTCAAACGGCGATACCAGTGCCCCAGCCCAAGCCTCATTTCAACGTGACGTATCGAGCTGGTTTTTCGGAAAGTAACATGATTCCAGGATTTCCTCCCCTGAGAATAAATAGTAGGGGCCTGCTCACAGTCAAACCAAGAGAAACTGGGCTATACGTGTTTGGTGTGAAGGTAGAAGAATTCAGAGATGGCGAAAAAATCGGCGAGGTGCGACGAGATTTTCAAATGCTGGTAGTAGATGGTTGTGAACCTCCTGATCCGCCCGTGGTGGATATTGATATTCCGGGATTACCAGATTTCGATCCTGAAAATGATGTACTCACCTATACGGTCGCAGATGCGAAATGCTTCAATTTTTTGGTCTCGAATATTACTGGAGGAGAGCGTATTTCTTTGAGAGCAGAAGGGGTCAACTTCGATGAGGATTTGAATGAAATTTTCTCTTTCAGGGATTCTCTGAATTTCACAGGGGATGATTTGTCGGTAGAAATTTGTATTCCAGATTGTCCTCC
>CAYYNA010000092.1:2015-5631 GCA_964472815.1 uncultured Roseivirgaceae bacterium | reverse complement strand
TTATTTGGATTCGATTTCAACATCATCAGCAGCGAATTGGGGTCCATTGACGGAGAGTTTTCCTGGGATACTGATTGTACCCTTTATGATTTTTCAGAGACTAATCAATTTGATATCAAAATTCTCGTGGATGATACAGACCAATGTGATGTGCCTGGGGATACGATCAGCATAACAGCGCAGGTGATTTTACCTCCAAATACGGATCCGGAGATTTCGATAGATGGGGTTTTACCAAATAGCATCAATTTGGGGTCAAGCCTAAATTTTGATGTAATTGCCACGGATACCGATGAGGACGATGTTTCCTTGAGGTTTGTCGGAGGCAACTTTAATCCAGATTTCTACGGGATTGAATTCGAGGAAGCAGATGGAAATGGATCTATCAAAAGTGCCTTTAGCTGGGACTTAACTTGTGATGCCTCCATATTTAATGACGGTCAGGAATTCGAGTTGATGTTTTTGGCAGATGACGATGATCGTTGCAAACTCAAAAATTTTGATACGCTAAAACATGTGATTACCGTCAATTACCCTCCTAACTCCAAACCAGGTTTTCAATCATTCAATCGGGTTGAGCGAGTACGAGTGAATGAGTTTGTACGGATCCCGATCTCCGCAATCGACGATGATGGGGATCAAATTCTACTGGAATTTGATCCTAGCTTTAGGCAGCCAGCATCCAATTCTTTAAGCTTGGAACCAGTCATTGGCCAAGGAGAGGCAACAGCATTTGTCGAGTGGCAGCCAGAGTGCTCACTTTTGCGATTTGGTGAGCAAAGTGCCTTGTATGATGCTGTATTCCTTGTTACTGATGATGCTTGCCCTACAAGCAGCAGCGATACGTTAAAAATCACCTTTGAGGTATTTGATGATGCGGAAAGGCAAAATTCATTCTTACCTCCAAATGTGTTTACTCCCAATGGCGATGGAGTAAATGATTCGTTCAGACTTTCAGGCAACTTTGACGCTAATCAGAATTTACCTCCCGATAATTGTGACAACTTCTTTGAGTACATCTCGATCAGCAATAGAGCAGGAAATACGGTCTTTCGAACAGAAAACCGAGACTTTACGTGGACAGGTGGCGCCTTTCCTTCGGGTGTATATTACTACCTCATCAAGTATTCCAATACAGAATTTAAAGGTTATGTGCATTTGATCCGTTAACTTATATTTATCGAATGAAATCAATAAGCTTATTATTCCTGATCCTTACTGCACTGCTCCCACAAACAGACGGTAAGAGTGATTTTGAAATAGAGATTGTCTACGTTACCTCCTCCAAAGAAGTGCAAATGAAATGCGCGAATGGATGCGCCTGGACTGATCTTAGCTTCACACTTAATAGCCGAAAAACAGTCCATGTCAATGCATTCGGAATGACAGAATCAACGACAGAAGGAAACCGTCAAGACGAGAAATTAGCAGATTTCAATTTCACAGTGATCAGGAAATCCAGAGGTCTCGCATTTACAGGGAATAAAGGCACCAAATGGATTGACTTAGACTTCTCTTGCCGCGTGGACTGCACTAGAAAATTGACCCAAGACGGAGTTTTCTACTAAAAACCAACACCTACCCTAAATCCTCTCGCAAAGAAGTCTGCATCTCGGTAAGCCCAGTAATAGTCTATCCGCATAAACTTAAAGATGTGCTCAATACCCGCTCCGAATTCCACATAATTCCCAATTTCCTTAGTGTTCAGATAGTTAGCTGAAGCGACAGCTTGCAAGTTTAGTTTCTTGATGAGAGGGAGCTTATTGAAAATAAATTCATTGAAATGATGCTCATAGTGCGCTTCAAAAAAATAGTCTGAGGTACTGAATCGATAAAAGGGTAGTAACTCAAATTTTACGATAGTACCTACATCACTAAATGAAGTCTGGTTACCATTGAAATGCTTAAAATCCACAAAGGTCAATGAATTGTCATTCAGAAATCCTCCTCCAGCTATTGCCACGTTACTCTGGCCAACCAAGCCCAAAGAAATGTTATCGGTAACGAGTAGTTCTACAAAATCATAATTCAGATCACTGCCTAAGACATTGAAAGCTCTTTTGTAGGTAAAGGTCAGTTCAGGATATTTTGATGCGTAAATGAACTTCCGATCTGGCCTGGTTGCATATCTCTGTTTAAAGCGAAAACGAAATCTTGCAGTCGCTATCAATGCCTGATGAGATTCAAATCCAGTCGATGCTACTTCCTCATTGAAAGGTTGATTGCTGGTGAAATTTACTACCTCGTCTCTAGCCCATGTAAACGTCGTGGTATTCGAAAGCGTATCCCTTGACGCATATTCCAAATTTCCGGTGAATAAGATCCCATTCTTAATCTCCTGTTGGAAGCGTGCATAGGCGAACGATTTCTCAAAAATCTTCATGTAGTTTTCACCGTTTGTCAGAGTCACGTAGGAGTTGATAAATGGAGAGATGGATTCACCTTCATCAAATTGCGAAACATACCGACCTCCACCAGCATAGAACCGTGTGAATTTATCGTCAAGCTTCCGGTAACTTCCCTCTATTTTGGCATTGAATCGTTCATTGGAAAAACCATAGCGTAGCGAAGGCCGAATCCAATACTTAGTTCGCTCCTTTTCTTGATGCCAGTAGGTAGGTTGAATTTCTGGTACAAAGCCTTCCACCGTATTGAATTGAAAAATATTGATAACTGGAGGAAGAGACCAATAATCTTCATTTACGCTATTGAAATGGGTATATCCAGTTAGGAAAACATTGCCAAAAGTGAGCTTATTTCGTTCATTGTCTACAGAATCCTTGTAAGGCACACTTTCCTTCACAATTCGGATACTATCCTTCACTCGGTAGTCTTCTACTTCAATTGCTGTTAATGGAACAGGTCTGATATTCTTCCAATAGGTGGTATCCCTCTCATTGGATCCTTCCTCTACGAGAAGAACCTCCGCAGTAAAATCTTCTTTTTGAAATAGATCCTGTTGATCCTTTGTTCCAAACTTCTCTTCATACAAATTATATCTCTTGTAAACTTCATAATTGGGCTCCACCTCATAGTTGGAATAAACACCGACGTAGTAACCACTACCTTTAAAGCCAAAAGCTCCGAATGTGAAAGAATACTGCTGCGAAATCGGCATCCAAATATCATTCTGAGTAGGAGCAAATACTTGATTGATTTTTAATGAATCAATAAATTCAAGACCTCTGGCTTTCGTGACCATCAAATCAATGGTATGGAACCGCCACTCATCTTCGACAATGTAGACAACACCTTCAAAAACTGGGTCCGTGGATCTTTTAGGGATCACCTTGATCTTATTGATGAGTTTGCCCTCTTCCTCAAAAAATCCGAGCCATTCAAAATCATACAATATAAATGCTTGACCCGAAATGGGAGAAATGTAGTCTCTTTCTTGGCTGAGATCAATGGCCTTACTATACGGGTTGATGTTGAAGTCGGAAGCCTGGTTAAAGCTAAATGCCTGCTCGTCTCCACTCACTTTCGAACTGATCATCCGTTCTGATACTTTGTCGGGTCGCTCAAAAGCAAACTCGGAGACAGACTCTGACAGGTAAACGATACCGGTATCAACAGTAATCTTTTGACCTAGGATCTTGTCAGGTCGCTTATCTAG
>CAYYNA010000092.1:0-1915 GCA_964472815.1 uncultured Roseivirgaceae bacterium | reverse complement strand
AAATAATGCTTGAAACGGGGCAAAGGTTGCACTACGGTTTGATTTTACTTTGATTCCCAACTATATCTTTGCTTTCGAATCAAAATTCTTTCCAAAGTGTTGTTCATGCTGTAATTCATTACAATTCCTCATGTTTTTGAACGAAAATCAATTAAACTCCTCTCGATAATGTTATTATCGCCATCGACTCTCGATTAGTATGCAAAAAGTAGCAATTATTACAGGTGGTTCATCAGGGATAGGAAAATCTTTGGTTTTGAAGTATGCCTCTGAAGGATATGCTGTTGCTTTTACTGGTCGGGACAAAGAGAGAATTAGCCAAGTGATATCAGAGTTGGGTAATAAACCCCACTTGGCCCTACCATTGGACGCATCTGATTCAGACGATAATAAAGAGCTGGTTGATAAAACGATCGAGAAGTTTGGCCGATTGGATGTTCTTGTTTGCAACGCTGGGATTTCTATGCGCGCACTTTTTGAGGATGTAGACCTCAACGTTTTCAAGAAACTGATGGATGTCAATTTCTACGGGGCTCTCTATATCACGAAATTCTCACTTCCCCATTTGATAGAAACTAAAGGAACCATCATTGCGATCTCGTCCATAAACGGCAGAAGGTCTACCCCTGCACGCTCGGCTTACACCTCATCAAAATTTGCGCTTGAGGGTTTCTTTGAGACCTTGAGAACAGAGGTAATGACCAGAGGAGTACATGTAATGGTGGTTTGCCCTGGATTCACCAATTCCAATATCAGAAACGCCGCACTGACTGCCGACGGGAAATCTCAAGGAGAGTCTCCACGCAATGAACGAAAAATGATGAGTTCCGAGGAAGTGGCTGAGCGAACCTTTAAAGCCTTTCAAAAAAAGAAGAGAGATGTAGTCCTAACAGTCGAAGGACGACTGGCTATTTTTCTCAATAAATTTTTTCCTTCATGGGTAGACAAGCAGATCTACAACAGAATGAAAAAAGAGCCGCACAACCCCCTCAAATAAGCTTTAGCCGATTATTTCTTACAAATACTTCACTGCCGTCCCAAAGAATCTTGGTCCAGACCTCATCTGTGCCTAGCACCGTCACTTTATGCCCTTTCTCAATGAATTGCAGCGGTTCAGCACCAGCTGACGGACCATCCCTGAGTAAGGTTTGACCGACCGTAATTATGGCATTGCTTGAGGGTTTTACGTTAATCACACCGAAAAGCAGTGCAAGCGAAAAGATTTGAAAAACAAAGGGGACATAAGCCCTAATCCCTTGACGAGACTTATTGATAATGTACGCCATTAACAAAACAGAAAAAGAGAGTAGTAGTAGGACGATCGGGATCTTGAACTTGGTAAGGAGCACTTGAAAGTAATCCATATCGTCATAACGGTAGCCTACCAAATCAAACGAGCTAGCTAGCTCTTCAATTTTTCCCACAGCGTGCCGATCTGCTGTCTTTCGATAGTAGAGGTCCAGATAGTAAAGTGCTTCAGAAAAGTCACCACTGGCATCTTGAATGAATGCCATTTTTAAAAGCATAGAGGCAGAGACCTCCTGCTCTTCCAATAGACCCTTGTAAATGGTAAGAGCTTCAGTGTATTTCTGAATTTCGAATAATGAATCTGCTTCAAAAAGTTGATTAGATACACTTGCCTGGCTTTGCAGAAATGTTCCAATGAAAAAAATCAAAAATAAGCAGCGCTTTATTCTAGTAATCATGTGGTAAAATTGGGATAGATTTCTATTTTTGCATCCGCAATTTAGAAAACGGCTTCTGAATTGCGCTTCTTTTTTTAGTGAATGGAGTTTTTCGGTGATGTAATTCAAAGTTTAGCTCCAACAGTTTCATTAGAAAAGTGTTAGTAAACAAAAGTTGACTGGCTAGCTCAGCTGGTAGAGCAACGCCCTTTTAAGGCGTGGGTCCTGGG
>CAYYNA010000091.1:0-12725 GCA_964472815.1 uncultured Roseivirgaceae bacterium | reverse complement strand
GAGTCAAATAGAATCCGTTGAATACCAATGCCGCTCCTTTTGAGTTTGGTTCTCCTGCTCCAGTCACATTTTGCATGTAATCAGTCCCCGGCTTAAAAAAAGAGTAAGCCAGGACAATTCCTGCCACTGCAAGCAGCATAGATAAGAAAGGAATTAAGCTCGCTTTTGACTGATGAGCCCCACTGACTTCCAAAAGTGAGATCATCCACCCCTCATGTGCAAATGGGTTTAGGTCATGAAAAACCCATACGGAAAGGGCAGCCAATATTGACAAAGGGATGACTATCGCTTTACTCTCCAGTACCATCACTCCATTAGCAAACCTTTCATTTCCCCAAAAAACGAGGAGCATCATTCTGCCCACGTAAAATGCAGTAAGTAGAGCTGTAATCAAGCCAATATCTGGAATCAAATAAGCCCAGCTGCCATGTTCGTTCGCAAAAGTCCATGCAGCTAGGAGGATGCCATCCTTTGACATGAACCCAGAAAAAAGAGGAAGACCTGCCAGCGCTAATCCACAAAAGAGAAATGACCGAAAAGTCCACGGCAGCCGATCCTTAAGACCCCCCATCAACCTCATATCCTGGGCGTCAGTTGCATGCACATGATGCAAGTAATGCATAATAGAAGCAGCACCGAGAAATAGGCCTGCTTTGAAAAAGGCATGGGTGTAGAGATGGAATAAAGATGCATTCGCAGCACCCACTCCGATTCCCATGATCATATATCCCAACTGTGAAATCGTCGAGTATGCTAAAACTTTCTTGATATCAAACTGCAACACTGCCGAAACCGCCCCATAAAAAGCGGTAGTAGTACCGATGATGGCAACTACAAGGAGTGCGTCTTCATGTAGAAATGGAGCTACCCTAAATAACAAGTAAACCCCGGCGGCCACCATAGTAGCTGCATGGATAAGTGCAGAAACTGGCGTTGGGCCTACCATGGCTTTTGTCAACCAACCAGAAAACGGAAATTGCGCCGATTTACCAAATGCTCCAATGACAATCAGGAGCGATGCTAAGTAGGAAAAACTAGCGTCTTGACTGGCAATAGACAGTTCCTTCGTTTCTGCATACAATAGCAAGATACCGGCAAGAAGTGCTGTATCAGCAACTCTATTTACCATAAAGGCAGTTCTTGCTGATGAGGGCACATTTTTCTTCCTGTACCAAAACCCAATTAATAGGTAGGAAGATAAGCCCACAAGTTCCCAGAAGATGAATAGCAATAACAAGTTATCAGCCAAGAGCAAGGCAATCATTGAAAATACAAATAGACCCAACTTAGCATAATAGCGAGGTTTCCCAAGGTCCTCCCTCATGTACTCCACGGAGAAAAGCTGAACCAAGAAAGAAATAAAAGCAACGAGAGCAACCAGTAACATAGTGGCCTTATCGACCAAAACTGAAACTTCAAAACCTGGGAGCCATTCCAGTCTGAATTCGAGCGAAGTGGAGAGCGTAAGAAATCCAACCACCGCAAGAAAAAAAGAAATCAAAGTTGCTAAGGCCGACACGAAAACTGCTCGAGAAAAAAGTAGTCCGAGTAAACCTCCCAGTAATGGCAGCAAGGCAATAACCATATAAAACCAAAAGCTATTCATTACTTACCTCCTGTAATTCGTCCAAGTTTGAGACCTTCTGGTTTCGATAAATATTCAGTAAAATGGCCAAGGCAATGGAAACTTCACAGACAGTTAGTACAATAGCGAAAATCGCAAAGACTTGCCCGTTAAGCTTTGGGTCAAACTGGGAGAAGGTTGCTAAAATTATGTTGGCGCTATTTAGAAGAAGCTCAACTCCAATCAAGATGAAAATTAAATTCCGTTTGGAAAGTACAACGTATATCCCAGCACTAAACAAGAATGCTGCTAAGTACAGATAATATCGCAGCAACTCCTCACTCATTTGCTGCCATTTTAGCTAGGTATGCTGCTCCCACTAAAGCAACTAGTAATATGAACGCAATAAGCTCGAAAGCCACAATGTGATCAGTCAAAAATGAGATGCCGATAGCTTCTATTTGACTATCGACCACAGCACTTTCTTTGGGCACAAAGTCTGCCGAAGAGATTCCAATCACGAGCAAAACCAACAGCAATACAGAAGTAGACGCTGCGAGAAATTGATTTTTGGATTCCGAAAGAACTCTTTCACCTCTTAGCCTGCTTGTCATCATCACACCAAAAGAAAGAAGGATAACAACTCCCCCGGCATATAGCATGATTTGAACTACTGCCAAAAGCTCCGCTCCAAGCACAACATAGACTCCTGCAACTCCAAGCAATGCTAATGCTAAAGCATAGGCAGCATGGACAATGTTTTTAGTGATCACAATTATCCCAACCCCAATCAGTATCATTAGACCAATCATCAATTGGATGGCAAGTATCATTTCTTCTTCGGGATTCTCGGTTTTATAACTGGCTTACTCGCTTTCTTCCCGGGAGCGTCCTCACCTGAGTTTTCAGTGGACTTCTCCTTATCGCTTGACTTGATAACCGGCTTGATCTTTGGCTTAATTACCGGCTTGGCTCCTGTCTTCATAACCGGCTTAATCACTTTCTTAGCGGGTGCCTCCTCCTTTATGTCTTCAACGGACTTTTCCTCACCACTGGTTTTGTTTGCAGGTTTGATTTTTGGCTTGAATACCGGTTTAGCACCAGTTTTCATCACCGGCTTAGCTGTTGGTTTCATCACAGGTTTCCCGCTCGGCTTATTACCTATCGCTGGTAAGTCGGCTTTCTGCTTTTCTTTGTCAGCCTGGAAATCATCAAATTCTTTCTTTTTCTCAGCGATTTCTTTTTCACTCATTTTACTGAAGGAAAAATTATGATCGAGAATATCGGTGGTACTGAAATCATAGTCCTTGGTCATCGTCAGGCATTCAGTAGGACAAACCACCGTGCAAAGGCCACAAAAGCAACATTTTGCCATATCAATGTCAAACTTTGCAGCATGTATTCTCAAGGGAGTGCCATCTGAGGTTTGACCAAAAACTTCAGGAGACCTGACTGGCTCTATGTCAATACAGTCGACGGGACAGATCTTTGCGCATTTATCACAGACAATGCAGTCGTCTATTTCATTGTGAAGTTGGTACCTGCCGTGATCTGGAACAGGAATCGACTCCTTGGGATACTGTACTGTAAAGGTACCTTCAGCCTTATCAAAATAATTGTCATCTGAGAGCCACTCCTTCTTCCTTTTCTTTCTTGCGTCAAAAAAGTACTTAATGGCCAAGGACATCCCTTTGGCGGTTGTCTTTATTCCTTTCGATATGTTAGCTATGTAACTCACTCAAATGATTACCCAAAGTTTCCAAAGCGCACTCAAAAAAAGCATCAAGATTGATAGTGGGGTCAAGTACTTCCAAGACAGGCTCATCAACTGATCAACTCGTAACCTTGGTAAGGTCCATCTGACCCACATTTGAACAAATATCAATAGGGAAGCCTTTACCAACAGCCAAGTTGTTCCCCATATTGGCCCGGAAGTCATTTCGTACAATCCTAAAGAGCCCAGATTCGGCAAAGGAGAATTCCATCCTCCGAAAAATAAGATCGCTCCGAGGATTGATAGCAACAACATCATTCCATACTCTGAGAGCATAAACATCCCCCACCTAAATCCAGAATATTCGGTGTGATATCCCCCAATAAGCTCCGATTCAGCTTCGGGCAAATCAAATGGCGCTCGATTAGACTCAGCCAAACCACATATAAAGAAGATCACGAATGGGATAATTAGAATGGGGTATTGAACAATATTCCAAGCCAGAAGCCCATTGCCTTGCTGAAGCAGACTCATTTGCTGCAGATCTAGCGTTCCTGCAAAAATTACAACAGCTAAAACACTGAGTCCAAGTGGGACTTCATAACTAACAATTTGCGCTACAGAGCGCATCGCTCCGAATAGGCTGTACTTATTATTTGAAGCCCAACCTGCCATCAAAATGCCTAAAACGTCTAAGGATATAATTGCCAGGAGAAAGAACAATCCGGAAGATATCTCAGACCCTGAGATTTCTCCATTCATAGGAAGCACAGAATACCCCGCAAAAACTGCAGCGAATACAATAAGAGGTGCTATCAAAAAAGGAATCTTATCTACTGCGGTGGCTCTAATGTCTTCCTTCTGAAGCATTTTCAATAAGTCAGCAATGGTTTGCAGCACTCCCTTTGGACCTACTACCATCGGTCCTAGCCTATTTTGAATAAATGCTGCTGTTTTCCGCTCTACATAGACTGCAACAACGACAAAGAGAAGTAAAAAAGCAAGGTAGAAAAGGAATGTTATCACACGCTTAGGTCATTCTATCCAGGCAACCAACCTACATAAACATCTTCGATTCTTAAATAGTCAATCGCTGACTTCTCAAACAACACTTTCTTCAGCACAATAGTTACTTTATAGCCTTCATTATTCTTGGCTTTTTCAATCTGGTCCTCTGCGATCAAAATCTCCACAACTCCCTGTCTTGGTGATTCCTCCAAAACGAGCTCAGGCTTCTCCGTCATTACGTCGTTACAGATGGAGGCACTTATAGACCCTTTATATTTCTTCTTTTTGATTTCGAGGATATCTGTCTTGCCAACACCATAAGCTTGGAACCTTTGCAGGTCTACACTCTTTGCATTGAAGGCAATAGAAACAAATCCAGTGTTGTCTTCTTCCAGCTTATAGACAATAAAATCACCGCAACCAATAGAATTGCCCAGGTATGGATGAATCGTTTTTGAACTTTTATTGACTGAGCACCCAGCCATTACAAAAAGAATAGTTATTAGTCTAGCCCACTTCATGCTGTAATATTAGTTGAATTCATCCCAAATCTGAATGCGCTCAAGGTGAACCTGCTCCCCGAAAAATAGTCTTGTCGTGCTTTCAAATGCTTTTGTAAAATCTGAAACATAAAACTCATCTGCACTTGTCTTGCTTTTTGCACTAAGCTGGTGGTATTCTAAATAAGACTTTAGCGCCTTTGCCACAGTCTCTGCAGAGTCTATGACTTCTACATTTTGATTACCTGATTGATAAAATGAAGAGATTTGTTTTTTAATTATCGGGTAGTGTGTGCATCCAAGAATCAGACTATCTATATCCGCAAGCGTTTCATCAGAGAGATATTTTTTAATGATGCTTTTGCTGATGTCATCAGCGTATATGCCTTCCTCAATCATGGGAACTAGTAGTGGCGTTGGTAAAGCCACAAACTGAATATTGTGTTTCAAATCATCAATTTTCTTTCCATAAACACCTGTAGAAACCGTTTGCTTTGTACCAATAAGACCGATTTTATCGTCGCTGTGATTTTCCCTTATGTAGTCTATCGTTGGGTTTATCACGTCAAATACTTTCGTCTTCCTACCCACAAACTCGACCACTAAATCGTAGGCTGCTGAAGAAGCGGAATTGCACGCAATCAAAACAACCTTGCATTTCTTCTTGATGAGAAAGTCCGCAATTCTGACTGAGTAGGCTTGGATGGCTGCAGTGGACTTATCTCCATAAGGAAGGTGCGCAGTGTCTCCAAAGTAGATGATGGACTCATTTGGAAGCTGCTCTTGTACCGCTCGAGCAACAGTGAGCCCTCCAATTCCACTGTCAAATATTCCGATGGGATGATGCGATTGCATATAAAAAAATCCCGACGCATTTGGTCGGGACTGCAAGTAAAGAGTTCGAAATTTATTGTACTATTTCAAAGCTAATCAATTCGTCATTGCTACCAAAAGATCAGATTGCGTAATAATGTGCACACTATTTTTCTCATCACGAACCAATACAGCCTTTCTATCCTTTCCAAGCATGGACGACATTACATCAATAGTTTCATGTGGTGACACAAACTGAAATGAGTGGTCCATGACCTCAGCGACAGACTTATCTTTCATATCTGGACTGTCGATCAAACTTGAAAGAATCTTGCTATCAGAAATACTTCCGACAAACTGATCCTTATGGATTACCGGAGCTTGGTCAATTCCTTTCTCATTCATCTGCTTAATTGCGTCTCCTATGCGAAGGTCTTGATCAATGGTGACTAGTTGTGAAGACCCATTTCTGTGCAGGATAATATCGCTGGCAGTAGCATACTTTCTTTCCTCTAAAAATCCATGATCTTTCATCCAATCATCGTTGTACACCTTTCCAAGGTACCTCGTGCCATGATCAGGTAGGATCACTACCATTACATCATCATCCTTCAGGTGATCTTTGGCGTACTCTAGTGCTCCATGCACAGCTGATCCACAAGACCATCCGATAAAGAGTCCTTCTTCTCGAGCCAGTCTTCTGGTCATGATAGCTGCGTCCTTATCCGTCACTTTTTCAATATGATCCACTAAATCAAAATTGACATTCTTTGGAAGGATATCTTCGCCGATCCCTTCAGTCAAGTACGGATAGATCTCCTTTTCATCAAAAATGCCTGTCTCTTTGTACTTCTTAAAGACCGAACCGTAGGAGTCAATTCCAACAGTAATAACATCCGCATTTTGCTCTTTCAAATATCTCGAAGTACCGCTGATGGTACCACCAGTCCCCATTCCTGCCGCGTAGTGGGTTATTTTACCTTCCGTGTCTTTCCAAATCTCCGGGCCTGTGGTTTCATAGTGCGCAGCAGTATTTGAAACATTGTCGTACTGATTAGGATAAAAGGAATTAGGAATATCTTCATTTAACTTTTTGGCCACCGAATAGTAAGATTTAGGATCATCTGGAGGTACGTTCGTTGGGCACACTATTACCTCAGCTCCCACTGCTCGTAAAATGTCAATCTTCTCCTTGCTTTGTTTGTCCGCCAACGTGAAAATACACTTGTAGCCTTTTGCTATGGCCACCAAAGCCAAACCCATACCCGTATTACCTGAAGTACCCTCAATGATCGTCCCTCCTGGCTTAAGAATACCCTCGCTCTCAGCATCTTCGATCATTTTCAAAGCGATACGATCTTTCACAGAGTTTCCAGGGTTGAAGTACTCTACTTTCACCAGGATCGTCCCTTTTATTCCTTTGTTTACACTATTTAGTTTAAGCAGCGGCGTGTTTCCAATGCCTTCCGTCAAGTTGTTTAGGTATTTCATCTTTTGGGTTATAAAATGTTTTGCAAAGGTAGATAAAAGGACAAAGGAGAGATGATTAATTTGCCAATTAGAATTCGAATATCTTCGATCTACATTAAAACTTAATCCATGCGAAAACTCATATCCGCACTTCTTGTCATTACCTGCTTTCTGACCCTTGCTCAAAATCCATATGTACCAAAAATCCTCAGTATGAAAGAGCGTGCCGAAGTAATTGATAGCTGGCTGGAAGAGCGTATTGAAACGGTACTTCCGGACTTGATGAGAAGAACTGAAATAGACATGTGGATCATCATTGCTAGAGAATACAATGAAGACCCCATCATTAAGACGTTGCTTCCCGCTACGTGGCAATCTGCCCGAAGAACAACGATGTTAATTGCTTACGATCCAGGTGATAACCAGCCAATTCAGACTTTCGGTATGTCTAGGTACAACACAGGTGAGCTATTCAAAACCATCTGGAACAAGGAGGAGCAGCCGGACCAATGGCAAGCCCTTGCAGATATGATTATTGCGAAAGATCCAAAAAAGATTGGAATCAACAAATCAGAAACCTTCGCGCTGGCTGACGGGATTTCTTCAACGCATTACGATCAGCTGATGGACGTGCTTCCAGAGAAGTACCAAAAGAGAGTAACCAATGCAGAAGACCTTGCTATCGGATGGTTAGAGAGTCGGACCGAAAATGAAATGATTGTTTACCAGAACATTGTCAGACTAGCTCACCAAATCATTGCGGAAGGATTTTCGGAGAAAGTAATACAGCCTGGAATCACCACCACTGATGACGTAATGTGGTGGTACAGAGACCGAATACGAGAATTGGGCTTCACAGCCTGGTTCCACCCTTCCGTTTCTCTACAGAGGAAAGACCCTGAGTCGTCTGAGCATCTGAGATCTTTTTCTGAACGTCCTGAGCAAGAACTCATATACCCAGGGGATCTACTCCATGTAGATTTTGGGATCACGTATTTGAGATTAAACACAGACACTCAGCAACATGCCTACGTTTTGAGATCGGGTGAAAAAGAGGTGCCTGATTTTCTAAAGAAGGCATTTAAAAAAGGTAATAGAGTTCAGGATATTCTCACCTCAAATTTTGAAACAGGTAGAAGTGGCAATGAAATTCTTAAAGCGACTCTTGATCAATGTAAAGCCGAGGGGCTGAAAGGGGTGATCTACACGCATCCCATAGGTTTTCATGGCCATGGAGCTGGACCAACGATCGGGCTGTGGGACCAGCAAGGTGGTGTTCCTGGTAAGGGAGATTACCCTTTATACGAAAACACTGCTTACTCTATTGAATTGAATACGGGCGTATATCTCGAAGAATGGGATAAAGAAATCAGAATTATGCTGGAGGAAGACGCTTTCTTTGACGGCAAGGAAGTCAGATACATAGACGGCAGGCAATCGGCAATTCTCACCATACCCAGAAAACTCTATCCCAATGAATAAATTGATTTTAACAGCAATCCTCTTTTTAGGTATTCATACACTTCAGGCCCAAGAAAGGCCGATTTCTCCTTTTGAAGCATTCGTTGGAAGCTCCTGGGTTTCGGAAGGAATGCAACTTGGAGGATTTGAAGGAAAAACTGTTTATGAATTTGAGTGGGGTTTGAACCGGCAAATTATTCACGTCAAAACCTACACGACTGATCCTCAAACCAGGAAGTTTGGCTTACGGAACGAAGGAGTCAGGGCCTTCAATAGCGAGACTGAAAATCTAGAATTCTATGAGTTTGACAAACTAGGGGGAATCACAAAAGGCAAAATTGCAATCGAGGGTAGGAACATTCACTACGAATATGAGTACCAGGGATTGCAGCTGAGAGATAGCTGGATACATGTCTCAGATGATGAATACAACTTCATTGTTGGGACTTGGGACGGAACATCTTGGACTAAGAAGTTTCATGAAACTACGATTATAAGAGCTCCAACTGATTGATTGAAGAAAACTTGTGGATAAGTTTTTAATCAATTGATAATACTGAATTAACATTTAAGCTATTTTTATCCAGTTGAAACTAATGAGATTTTGCAATTGTGAAAGATCAGAAATCCACTTCCAAAAACCTTCCACTTTTCATTGAAGTTGGAATATTTCTATGCCTCCTAGTTTTGATATTAGCAAACAGCTTTTTCAACTTCTTTTGATTAATCCAATTCCATCATTTTGTTGGTAACTTTTTTAAATAAGTATCAAGCTTAATTGCACACCTAGGTAGATTTGCTAGATGGCAGAAGCGAAGGATAACTACTTAGAAGAGCTCAATCCCCCACAAAAAGAAGGTGTCATAAACGTTGAAGGGCCTTGCATGATAATTGCAGGTGCCGGGTCAGGAAAAACGCGGGTCCTTACCTATCGAATAGCTCATCTTATCCGAGAACATCATGTTGATTCTTTCAATATTATGGCGCTCACTTTTACCAACAAAGCAGCTCGTGAAATGCAGCACCGAATCGAAAGTATGGTGGGAGCTGAAGCAAGAAATCTCTGGATGGGTACCTTCCACTCCGTCTTCGCGAGGATACTAAGAGCTGAAGCGCCAAAGATTGGTTATCCCAGCAACTTTACGATCTACGACACTGACGATTCAAAGTCGCTAATCAAGTTGATAGTCAAAGAATTCAACCTAGATGACAAATTATATAAGCCCAATATCGTCTACAATCGAATTTCTGGTGCCAAGAATAGGTTAGTCTCCTGGCGAGAATATCAAGAAAATCCTATTTACTTAGAGGATGACACGCAAAATATGCGTCCAGAGATGGGCCGACTGTACAGGGCTTATTCTGAAAGGTGTTTTGCAGCAGATGCAATGGATTTCGATGATCTGCTATTCAATACCAATATTTTGTTCCAAGAGCATCCAGATGTCTTGAATAAGTATCAGCAGCGATTTCACTACGTGATGATCGATGAGTTTCAAGACACAAACATTTCGCAGTATTTGATTGCAAAACGACTAGCAGCCGTTCGTCAAAATATTTGCGTTGTTGGTGACGATGCGCAGAGTATCTACGCGTTCCGTGGTGCGGACATTCAGAACATCTTGAACTTTGAGAGAGACTATCCAGATTTACGGGTGATCCGTTTAGAACAAAATTATCGATCCACCAAGACGATCGTCAATGCAGCAAACTCCGTCATAAATAAAAACACTGCTCAGCTAAAGAAAAATGTCTGGACTGACAACCAGGATGGCGAGCTCATCGAGTTGATCAAGGCTACCTCAGATAACGAAGAGGGCAAGCTGGTAGCCTCAGCCATTTTTGAAAAGAAGATGCAAGCGCATGTTTCAGACAAAGAGTTTGCTGTGCTGTACCGCACCAATAGCCAGTCAAGGGCCATTGAGGAAGCGCTCAGAAGAAACAACATTCGTTATCGAGTGGTAGGTGGAGTATCCTTCTACCAAAGGAAAGAAATTAAGGATTTGCTAGCGTATTTCCGATATGTGGTCAATCCAAATGATGAGGCGGCTATGAGAAGAATCATCAACCTACCCAAGCGAGGCATTGGTCCTGGGACCATAGACAAGATGGTCGTAGCATCCAATGAAGAAAGTAAATCGCTTTGGGAGATCATGGAAAAAGCGTCCACTTATGTAGGCAACCGAGGTGGTACACAGGTTGAGAATTTTGCGACCCTGATCAAGTCATTTCGGCTCACAAACGACAAGAAGGATGCCTACGATACCGCTTCACAAATTGCCAAAACCTCCGGCTTGCTCAAGGAACTCTACGAGGACAAGACCATCGAAGGGATGAGTCGGTATGAGAATACACAAGAGTTACTAAATGCCATCAAGGAGTTCACCGACGACCCAGAAAGGGAGGATAAGAGCCTGGGAGCCTTCCTTCAAGATGTGGCGCTACTCACTGATGAGGACAGAAATGAAAAGAGCGATGATGTAGTCACCTTGATGACTATTCATATGGCTAAAGGACTTGAATTCAATTATGTTTTCATTGTGGGACTGGAAGAAGAGTTATTCCCTTCGCAAATGATGCTCAGCAGTAGAGCAGATTTAGAAGAGGAAAGACGGCTCTTCTACGTCGCAATCACCCGAGCGAAGCAGCAATTATATATGAGCTACGCGCTCAACCGCTACCGGTTTGGCAGACTAAAAACCTGTGAGCCAAGTCGCTTTTTGGAAGAAGTGGATCCAAAGTTCATTCGAGTAAACAGGAAATTTTCTTCCAGTGACCCTGTATCGCCAGGGATTAACTACGTCACAAAAAACTTTGTCAATAACCTCCGGAAAGAAAACACCACAAAGAAATTCGCCGCAAAAGTTAATCATACGCCAACAGCTGATTTTGAGCCTAGCGATACCTCTGGCTTGGAAGTGGGTATGGAAGTAGAGCATCCCAAGTTTGGATTCGGTAAGGTGACTACCATTGATGAACAAGGCGCAAATCGAAAAGCTAAAGTTGATTTTGAAAAGGCAGGTGAAAAAACGCTTTTATTAAGCTTTGCTAAGCTTAGAATAATCGATTAACCTCCTGCTAGCTTTAATAGCTTCGTGTATTCTTCGACCCTCTCTGGATCGTCAATACGTATGGCAAGTTCCAGAATGCTCCTGATAATGTCTTTTGAATAGGGATCGTTATATCTGGCGATTTCGTAAAGCTCTATCGCTTTCTTGTAGTGGGCCCCTGCCCTATCCAATGCGATAATATCGTCAGTTTTTTGAAAGTACACATCTCCTAGCTGCTGATAGGCCAAAGCCTCTAAGAGCTCCACTTCCCCATCCGCTCGGAACTGAAGCGATAACGTCAATAAGCGGATATACTCCGTCAGCCCATCAGTTTTAGCCTGCTCGTCCTTCGTTTTTGACGCCTTCTTGTATTGTGAGTCCGCCTTTTTGATAATTCCTGAGGCTAAGTCTGCAAATACTTCGCTAGACTGATCTGACCAGGAGCTGTCAATAGTAATCGCTCGATTCAAATAATCGTGAACGACCATTATCTGATCCTCAGGTTGATCGGATGCTAATAATTGATAGTTTGTCATTCCGAGATAGAAGTACAACCTACCTATTGCGTCTTTGGTAAAAACATCCTTTATCTTCTCTGCTTCTTGAAAATCTACTAAAGCAGCCGCGTACTCTTTGGCTTCAAAATGCCGAATACCTGAGGAAACATAGCTTTGGGAAAAAACAGAAGAGAAAAATCCGAAAAATAAGATCACCAAACCTCCGCGACTCATCATATCCTTATTACTTTTCGAAAATCATTTTTACAAATATCGCAATTATCAATAAAGGCAAGTCCTAATGGAGCAAAAGGAGCCGATCATATTGCCTGAAAAGTACTACCTGGATTACTTCGACTACCTGCTAAACTTTGTAAGCAAGCACTATCAGCACATTCTTGCTGGACCTGAATATTTGTTCATTCAACAATTCAGAAATCTCACAGAGGACGCGCAATGCCTTTACCTAAGACTTTCAAATAGAAAAGGGAATTTCTTCCGCTTGAACAAAATCAACTATGCTGAAATAACGAATCTACATTCAGCAAAAGAAGAGCTTCTAATCACTGAATTTATCGATATCAATGAAAGCTTGGACCCTGTCCAGTTAAGGTTGCTCACAAAATCCGAATTGGTGGGCTATTTCAA
>CAYYNA010000090.1:0-12759 GCA_964472815.1 uncultured Roseivirgaceae bacterium | reverse complement strand
GCAGGACATCAATAACAATGTAAGAGAAGAGCTCATGCAAGCCCGTCTTCAAGGTAACATGGACGTTATTGAGATATCCTACGATTCCTACGGTGAAAATAATTCTTCCTCAGATATTGAAAGAGCTTCCCTTAGCTGGCATTTGACCACTAAGGAAAAAAGAAATGTCATTGAGAACATCAAAATTGAGAGCAATCAAAAAGCGATCAATGAATTGAAAAAGTTGATCAAAAGCTCATCAACTCCTTAAACTTTGAAGTCTGGCGCCTACTTACCTCCACCTCGGTTCCATCCTTAAGATACAGACGAATCGTACCACTAAACCAAGGCTCAATTTTGTCAATCCATTTCATGTTGATGATCTGCTGACGATTAGCTCGAAAAAATACTTTAGGATCCAAACGTGTTTCCATGTACTGAAGTGTCTTCGGGATCATGGGTTTAAAATCCATAAAGTAAATGCGTGTGTAATTATCCCAGATTTCAAACAACCTCACTTCTTTCAAGTCCACGAACCAGCATTTTTCTCCATCCTTTACAAATACCTGACTGTCCTCTGTCAGAATATCTTTAGGTGCTTCTCGATGGTCAACTTTGTCTTTTGCTCTGTTTAAAGCTTCAGACAACCTGTCCAAAGTAATTGGTTTTTTGAGGTAGTCCAAGGCATTGTACTCGAAGGCTTTCATAGCAAATTCGCTGTAAGCTGTGGTAAAGATCACTTGAGGCACTTCATCGAGCATTTCAAGTAGTTCAAACCCATCTTTTCCTGGCATCTGTATATCTAGGAAGATCAGTCCTGGCTTTTCCTTCTCAATCAACTCTAATGCTTCATCCACATTTTCAGCCTCTCCTATTACTTTGACAGTCTCGTGATCTTTTAAAAGGTACTGAAGCTCTTGCCGAGCCAATCTTGTATCGTCAACAATTACAGCCTTCATTTTTCTTTTGGTAATTTAAGTGTGGATGTGACCATTCTTCCTTGCTGTTCTAGTTTGAACTCCGGCTCCTGATCAAATAATAGATTGATCCTGTCAATTGCATTCCTGATACCAATTCCGCCTTTTTCAGGTTTCTTTTCGAGAGATCCCGTATTACTCACACACAAGGTCAGATCAATGTCCTCCTGAGAAACATTGACAATGATATTCCCACCACTCTTAACTTGAGATATACCATGCTTAACAGCATTCTCCACCATCAGCTGAATCACCATCGGAGGAATTTTGTAATTCTTAAGGCGATCAGGTGAATTAATCTCATAGCTAAGCCGCTTCTCATAATGGATGCTTTCCAGCTCTAGGTAATTATTCACAATCTCCAATTCCTCAGCAATCGTTACTTTTTCTTGGTCGTTAAATTGAATAGAATAGCGCAGTAAGTCGGATAAATGAGAAACCATGTCTCGGGCTTTCATTTGATCTTCCAGAATCAAGGCACGAATATTATTCAGCGCATTAAATAGAAAATGAGGATTTATCTGTGCCTTTAATGCGATTAGCTCAGCATCTTTCACCGCGGATTGCAGCTTCCATTTTTCAATTTCTTCTCTTTTATAATTTCTGAAGTAGTAGACACCTACATAAATACCCAACCACAAGGCAAAGTAGATGGTGGTTTGAAATACATATAGAAAAAAGACAGCAACAGAGAACTTTTCCTCGCCAAAGAAATTCGCTATGTATACAATAAATACGGAATTGAGCACATTGATCAAAAAAGCAAGGCCAACGGAAGTAAGTAACAATCGCACCGAAAGGCGCAGGAATGGAAGTCTTAGCCATTCGTATTTTCTAATCAAATAGCGAAGAAAATGTGTGGCTATGAGCATAAAAGCCGCACTCAGCAGCGCGAAGACCACTACTGAAATACTTGGAGCCTCAAAGATCCCATTAATAACAAGACCAAGAAGGCCATACAAGGACCATCCGGTGATCTGCAGTGTCCAATACCACTTATTTCTTGACATGTAATCTTCGTTTACTTAATCCTATTATTAAGTAGACAAAAAAAGGAAGAAGTATTGAAAAGGTATCAAACTTACTACCAAGCTGAGTAGCGACAATTAGAATAACAGAGCTGATAATCAGCCCTGTCACTCCCATAATAATGAATTGATTAGCTCTTTTCATCTAGAAACGCTTTTACATTGTCAATGAAAAACTCTGGATCGTCAAGCATCACAAAGTGCTTTCCCTTATCGGTCATTTTAAGCTGATAGTCACTCAGGTTTTCAAACTGCGCATGGTAAAGCCTCGCCGTAGATTCCTTGGTAGCGCCATAGTTTTTGTAAGCAATCCAAGCACCAAAGACCAAGGTGGGTACCTTGATACGCTCAATGTCTTTTCTCAGGTCAATGGTATACAGCTCATACATCGCTTGCGCAACGGTAGTTTGATCGCTCTTTCTACCCCACTCCATAATCACATCAATGTCCTCTTGGCTGTTTACCATGCTCTTGAGCATCATTGGCTGCATTGCTTCATACTGCTCCGCAGTTTGCAATTCCATGTTCTTTTTCATTACCGTGGCTGTCTCCTCCATGCTCTCCGCTGTAGCTGCCGGGTTTTGTAGGGCACCCAAAAAAGGAAGACCATCCACCACAATTAATTTGGAAGCTAAGCCAGGCTCTTTTGAACCAATGTATAGACTAAGAAATCCACCAAGACTATGACCTACAACCACCGCATCCTTAAGCTTATTAGATTGCAAATAGTCGATTAGCTCATCCCCAACAGCGGTCAAATACTTGTCAGTTTGTATGGGTGCCTGTCCGGCAAAGCCAGGAAGTGTAACGACGTGGTATTCATAACCCTTCCCTAAGGAGGCGACTGTTTCTTCCCACACTTCACCCGCGCAGGTCAGTCCTGGAATAAGCAACATTGGCTGTCCTTTACCAGATACTTTTACTTTAAACGAATATTCCTTGGCTTCCAAGGAAACCAGCGCTGCTGTGAGCAGGCCTACTAAAATCAATACTTTTTTCATCTTATTTGTCATTTTGAGTGAAGACCCTCAGGTCAATTAACACACTCGAAAGTACGCTGAGGCCAAAAGTTATTGTTGCTTTTTATAGGGAGCGGTTGATGGCAACCGCTAAGCGGTTTAGAAGCTAAGGACTTCCATTTTGGATCTATCTGCCTGCGGGATGACTGTTCCCAAAGGCGCGTTGTAGAAAGTTGGGTCGCAGAAAGTAAACCGATTTCCAGCATAATCTACCGTCTCTCCATAAGCAGGTAAGGGTAGCTTTGCTCCTAATGCAATATGCTGTGGAAATAAAAGTGCGACTGTCTTCACATCGGTAAAAAGATCGATGAGGTAATTCATAAAGACCACACGATCATCGCAATCTGATTTATCGAAATGGATAAACTCATCAGGGTACATGATCTTCTCTATCCCAAACTGAAGCTGATCTGTCTGATACTCAAATGCTTTTTGTGTGAAGCTAAGCATCAAAGAAACAGCTTCTGTTTCTGTCATATTCTTCAGATCTTCACTTAGCTGTTTCTTCAAGGATCTTTCTAGCAAAAATGACCCTCTTGAATTAAAGTAAGCCGGCAACTCCACCAAAGGGAAATCCTCCAATAAATTCACCACATTCATATTGTAGTAGATCTCCCAACTGTACTCCGTCCCACCATGCACGAATTGAAATTGCTTGCTTTTTGGGCTAAGTGGTAAATCTGGAGCTTCTTCGAAGACAAAATCCAAAGCTGAGCTAGCTTGAGTGGCCACTTTTCCGTAAGTTTCTATTTGACGAGCTTGATCGTCCAGGACATAATACGTTACTCCCTCTTCTTCAAAATAAGGCTTCCCATAAATTTTCATTTCTGAAGCGACAATAAGGAGCGGTCTGCCATTACTGAATCCAACTCGAGCATTGTATCCTGCTTTGGTCAACAAAAACCAGTGATACATTTTGGACTCATTATCGGAAACATCTAAGTTTTTTGCAAAATCATCGATAAGGATACTAAACCCGTAACCTGGGATATTTAGCTCCTTCTTTAAGACAATCAGGTCGTTGACTACCTTCTGATAGGGCTTCTTACTTGCTAAGCTCCAAAAATCTGCCACGTAATCATTAGAAGCTTCGAAATTAGAAGCGAAGAGCAAGCCTGAAGGATAGTTCAATTCACACTCCTGCCCATAGAAGTTAAATGATGCTAGCTTGTCTTCCTCTGGATAGTAATCCAGATGTTCGTACTCGATCGGCTCAAAAGTTCTTAATTTTTGGTTTTGAGGCTTAGCCTGATAGTTCCTTGGAATTAGCTCCTCATCATTTTCTGGTTGAGCCTCAGGTTTCGGATATTCAGGCAAATGTTCGTAAGGCTCATTAAGTTCGAATGACTTCCAGTTTTTCCTTATTTCCGCGGCGAAGATGGAATCTTGTTTCCTCCTCTCCTCCAAAAACTCTTGCTCTTGATCGGATCTAAAACGCTTGAACTCGTCAGCCAGGTCCTGAGAAATACCGACCATTGCCGACAGAAGCATCCATAAAGAAGCTAGAAACTTCCTCATCACTGACTTAATGGAACGGTGGTGAGAATCAAAGACGCTTCGCTCACTCCATCTCTCGACACGCGCTTGAACCCTCTTTTCTTATCCAACACTTCAGCCAATGGCTCATCGATGAAGAGAAACCCGTCCTGATCAGTGGTTTCTGGGACTGAATGAGGCTTAGAGCTCGCAATGACGTAGATATATTCAATACCGCAAGGGCAAGCGGTCTCCCATTCAAATGGCAATTCAAAATAAGAATTTGTCTGTGAGATATCCGCATAGTAATTATCTAGCAGGAGCAATTTTGAGCCGTCTGCCCAGACATTAATCAACTGAATATAGGAAGGCCTGGAAACCTTAGTGAGTAATTTCAAAGTCTCACCTTCCATAAATACTGAAGACCGATTTCCCTTCTGCGTCGCAATCTCTACAATAATTTCACCATCAGACTCCTCACGTTGAGTCACCACACGGTATTCCTCCACGTCTTCCTCATTTTTCAATGGCTCATAGTCGACACCTAGGTCATCGATAATGCTTCGGTCTACGTTGATAGACGTACTGGCAATTAGCTTGACTAACTCCCCACCATCAATCTGGTGAATGGTAGTCGTTATTTTGATTTTATCCTTAAGCGGCCAATAAGTACTATTAATTACCCAATCAAAGTCATTACTAACCACGCTAAACCGCTCTGACACTACATCATCAAAGTAATCACTAAACAACACCGAAAGCTCAGTGGCTATACCAGTGTTCTTGTAGGTCATTCTATTCACCTTCACGTCTGCGAGCGATCTCGAAGTAATATCTGCTACCAAACCATCTCGGATGAATACAGCCGCTTCTTCTAGGTCAATTGACTCCTTCTCTTTCATTTCGCTAAGAAGCTCATTCACCCAGTCTCTTCTTTTATTCCACTGGGTTGTCATCAAAACAATCGAGTTGTTCATTCCAGTGGAAGAAAGTGTATTCTGAATCGCTTTTACCTGATCCAGCTCATCCAAGAGTTCTATCAAAACTGCGTAGGGAGGTTTTTTCTCATTGTAGTTGTTAATGCGCTCTCGAATTGAAAGCATTCGATCCTTCAACTGCTTGTAATATGAAGATTGTAATTTTCTCTTTTTGATAAAAGAAAATGCGTAAGCTACCTTTTTTCGCTCGTCAAAGTAGGTAAGCGTCTCCAAGCCTGAAGCATCCAACTCTGTCCGGGTCACTGACTTTTGCTGGAACTTTTCATCCGCAACCGAATTAACATTAGAAAGTGTAGAAGTAGACTTACTTGAGATGAAAACACGAATGGATTCAGATAGCCGAATCCTTGACTGGGAAACCACTTCATTTTCTACCTGTAGCCGATTCTCATCAGAAGCAAAGCTCCTAGAAACGAAACCCTGATAGAATTCATCCTTTGGGTAGTTATTCTTCCGATGGTTATGATCCAACCAGTCAGGTGAGTTTTCAACTCCGAATAAAGTAAATAGTAGGATGTAGATGGTGGTCATTGCCTAAAGACCAAGAAGCTTATTTAATTCATCTTCATTCTGACTCACCTTTTCTCTCAACTCCTTCTTGATCACATTTTTCGCGACGACTTTCGCTGAATTAATATCGTAAAGCACGATGAAGCGGTACTCAAACTTGTCCTGAACTTTTCTCACCATCTCAATGACGGGATCTATCGCACCAATTTCATTTTGGATAAGGGTCTTACTAGATGCTACAAATTCATCGATGGTTTCTACATCCGCTGCGGTATATCCCGTGTTAGCTTTGTTGCTTGAAATCAGGGCTGTAACCTCAGACTGGATTTGACCAGCCAAAGTTACGCGGGTATTATCCAACGCATTGGCCTGAGCCACTCCCTCAGAACCAGAGATCGCACTCCCATTTGCAGAAAGATACCTTGGAGCACCCTCCTCGGTAACCATCTGTTGCATGACAAGCGATTTCTCAAATTGCTTCTCCAGAGGCAAGTTTCCCGGAAGGTTCATATATCCCTCTTTTTCCCATTTCTTGGACTCCTTTCGAGCCAACTTAACCGCCTTTTTATCTTTTTTTAGCGCTTTCTGTGCTTCAGCATAAGTTGTCTGTGCCATTCCCAACGAGGCAAGCAGGAAGGTCAATATTATGCAGAGAAATAGCGTGATGTAGGTCTTTTTCATAATACGATTGTTTATGACTTTATAGGGAATAGGTTCATTCGTCAACATCATCTTCTATTTTTTTTTCAAATTTTTTCTGAGAGGAATCATATACTGCGCTATCCGAGTAAATCGGCGCTTCATTCATTTGCAATTGAATAGGATCGGAGGAAGAATTCAACGTTGATAGATAGAAGCCTCCAAGCACTAACATGGCAGCTATTGCAACAATAGACCAAATCTGCACCACCTTGCCACCTTTTTCTTGCTGATGCTCTTGGTAATAACCTTCAAGCTCTTCTTTCAGCTTAAGCTCTCCTATAGCAGTAAGCCCTTTGGTAAAAGAATTATACCAGCTTTCTTCCTGTCCTTCTAAATGGCCTTTGCCATTTTCAAAATCTTCTAGCCTGTTTAAAAAATCACTCTGTGACGACATAATTCGTAATTTCTTTCAGTTTTTTTATGCATCTGTATTTCTGTTGTCTAACCACCTGCCCGTTACTGTACGACAAGTTCATAGCTATTTCTTCGTAAGAGCACTTACCGTAGTAATAGTCCAGCAGTATCTCTCTACAATTATCTCCAAGCTTACTCAAGGCGTCCATCATGTTATCCACCAACCCATTCGATGATTTATAGGCTAACTCCCAGGTATCCTCATACAAACTTTTGATAGCGTCTTCCTTCCTTTTCTGCTTGCTCTTCTGATTTAGCCAACTGTATTTGCAAATAGCAAACAAATATGTAGCTATTGAAGACGTAAGCTTAAACTCCTCACTCTTGCAGTTATTATTCAATACAATCAATGAATCATGAAAAAGATCCTTTGCATCTTCTTCTGTTCCTCCATGCTGCAAAACCATGCGTTCAACTTGCCCTAAAGACCTTTTATAACAATGCTTCAAAACTGTCGTATTCCCTCGTTTCAGCTCGCTGACAATTTCAGCATCTTTCATAGTCCTCCCTTATTCTCTCCGAATGAAAATAAAGTCTCCACCTTCATCACCAACTTTCTGGATGGTCCCATATTGCGGTTTTACATCGGCATCACTATTATTAATAACAGCTGCTTCCATACTGAAAAACAAATCATTTGCTGCCAAGTACTTTTGAGAGTTGTCTCCCAGCCTCTTCACTAGGTATTTTATGAATGCGCTTCGGTCTGGCACCTCTGTCAAGGTACCACTAGTCATCGCTTTTCTACTTGGCAAGCTATATTTCAGATTTATAGCTTTATCTGCATCCAAGAAAGCCGCTCGGGCTTTGAATATTGCTCCAGAGAAACACGCATCCGCAATGAGCAAAGTATGCTTTGACCGTATCGATCGAATCTGATCTGTCAACGTACTGTTCCTGAACCAATCTGCTGTGCTACTCTTTCTTGCGTCAGACGGGATCCAATAACCAATCTCATTATTTGTATCCCAATAACCATGTCCGGCATAGAAAATCAATACATTGTCTGCTTCGGTGACACGCTTGCCAAGGTTATCCAGTGCATCTATAATGTCTCTACGAGTAGCATTCTCCAGTAAAGTCACATTGTCTGGATTGAAGGTATAATTGTTGATCAACACGTTCATCAACGATTTGGCATCTATTATCGGCTTATCCAGATCCACAATTCGCTGATCTTGATATTCGTTTACTCCGATGATCAACGCATGATAGTCACCTACTGCTAGGAGTGGGCTAGCCCGAATATCCTCACCTTCTGCTTCAAAGAAGTAGGACTTAAACTCCTGGTTTCCTTTACTGTCCCTTGCGCTAATGCGTAATTCATTCTCACCTGGAGAAAAATCCAGATTGATTGCAAAGTATCCATCTGATGCTAGTGCGACAGTCTTACCATTGATTGTTGCATCTTGTAATCCATCACCATCGGTTATGTAGCCCTTCACAATGGTCTTTGTCTTTTTCAACTTAAAGCCCCTCGATTTATCCGCCGTGTTCAGTCCTTGCGGCTCAGTAATTCGAACCATCAGTGGGCTATTGGGCTTCTCAAATTTTACATCGACTACTTCCGTAAGGGCTTCAGCTGTTTGGGCTTCCACTGAAAGTGAAACAAAAGCAATCAATAATGTGGTGAATGCTAGCTTTTTCATCTTACAATCAATTTTTCTGTATGGCTATTTTTCCCATCATAACCCACTTGAATCATATAGGTTCCTGAGGAGAGATTCAACTCGTCGATTTCAAAAGTTGCTACCGAACGATTGGAGAATGACTCTTCCACCTCCATGATTTCTTTTCCGTCTATATCAAAGATCGTCAATTTTGCACTTATTTCCTCATTTTCACTTTCTACGTAAAACTGAACCGCTACCTCCTCTACTGCTGGGTTCGGATAGATCGTCAAAGGAACTCTTATGGATTGGGTGCTGATTTCATCTCCGTAGAGCACCTCAAACGAAGCTCCTGCTGACAACTCTACTGCATTGACTATGGACATATCGTAGGATACCTTACGTACCGGGTCGTAGATATACAAACCCTTTCCTAACTGAGAGACCACTGCCGCATCCCATGAAAGCAGGACGCGATCGTGTAATGGAGCGGTAATCTGATAGCTCCAGGCATGTCCACTGGCCAAAGGCTTAAAGTTTCTAACCAGTCCATTTTCTTCACTCATTCTAAATGACAGTTCATCGGAAATCAGCGGCGGAGCAAGCAAGTCATTTCTATCCAGGCCTTGCAAAGCATCTGATCGCATACCTACCGCACTCAAGTTTGAAATCCGTTCCCCGTCTTGCATGTAGAGGATCAGTTGCCAGTTTTCTTCATCCGCAAACCAGGAGTCCTCCACTGTTTGACCAACGTCTACCAATCTACCAAAAGCATTAGAGGACGGGTTAGGGAGGATAAGAGATAAGGTGCTGCCGGTGGTATTTCGGATCCAACCGCCCTGGAAGACATCCAGTGAATTGATCACATTTTCATTGTAGGCGAAAAGACTGCTCACATCACCATCTGCAATAAATCCTTGACTGACATTGTAGGCTATCGCATCTGAAACATTTAATGATTCTAGGAAAGGATTCGAAATCAAGTTCCACTCTGTGCCTAGTTGAATATTAAATTCGGCATCCTGAACCGGAGGTAGCCCCCCTAGTGAGATGGTGGTGCTCTCAGAAGATAAGAACCAATAGCCCCTCCCTGCGGTCATACTACTATTAGTAGCTAAATCTGAGATATTGCCGTTTGCATATGAAACAACTCTCCATTTATCACCTTGATCTGCACTTTGTAATTCAGGAAATACCTGGCTGACTTGTGCTGATCCCGTTGGAATCCCTATGATACGGTAATTAGCGACGTTTGTACCAAAGCTCACCTGGCTTTCGGTATTCACATTGGTCACTTCTATGGTAAAGGTATTGCTTACCTGATCAGCCGTGATTCCACTAGCTCCAACATCATTCGTTGCATCGATTATTAGACTGTAAGTTCCTCCACCTCCGGTCAGGTTGTCCAATTTTATCGTATTTCCATCTATCAAAAAACCCTCGCTGGACCCATCGGCTAGGCTAAAGGTAAAGGAAGATTTAGCTTCCTCACCTGCGATGGAAAGATTTCCAATAGATGTGCCATCTGGGGCTCCCTCAATGATCGTTGTATTTGACAGGATCAGATCACTGACCCGCGGGTTGACATTGGTAATAGCAAATGAGATGGTCTGACTATCTTCCAATGAACCTGCATCCGCTACTTTCACTTGCACATCTAATGATTGTCTGCTTTCATAATCCAGAATCGCATTGTCTAATACAACCAGGTTGGCTGACGTACCATCAACTGCAGCAAATTCGAAGTTCGATGCATTATCGACCATACTAAATGTCAGGTTAGCATCGCCATCGGGATCAGTCGCAGAGACAGTTCCGATTACGGTTCCTTGTGCTGCATTCTCGGCAACCGTTCCGGTAAATGACGCTAATACTGGAGCTTCGTTCACATCATTGATGTTTACCATGAAATCAACCGAGTCGTATGGATTGTTTCCGTCATCCAACGTTCGGATGGTCAACGTATAGGATGGAATATCTTCAAAATTGAATACGGACTTAGCAATTAGGTTAGTTCCGTCAATCGCAAAATCCTCCGTATCTCCAGCAACCAGTGAATAGGTATAAGTGTCGTCACCTTCTGGATCATCTGGGTCCGTTGTTGATAAACTGCCAATGACTGCATCTAGTGCATTGTTCTCATCGATACTATTTGAGGTAATTGAAATCTCTGTGGGCGCGTTACCCATAGATTCTAGTATTGTGATTGTAAACGACTTTTCAAAAGTTCCATTCTCTCGCTGATCATCGGTCTGCACACGAATAGTGTATGAACTCTTGGTCATGGAATCAAATATTTCTCCAGATGATAGCTCACCTTCTGCAGTCAAGTCAAAGCTTGCATTATCCGTATCACCAGTTCCACTGACCAGATTATAGATATGAGTATCGTTAACATCAGGATCCACAGTACTAAATTGGCCAATCACAGTGTTTACGGGTAGCCCTTCACTGATTTCATCATTTGAGAGCGTGATGTCTGCTGGAGTATTATTAGGCGCAGGTCTTTCGAGGTTGTAAATGGCCAGGATCTCATCTGCGGTCAGCGCTTGATCGTAAATTCTGATCTCATCCAAGTCTCCGTTAAACGACTCATCTTGCGCATTGCCACCAACAATAATCGCATCTGCGTCAGTTCTAATATTGTCAGTGTTTACAAAAGAGTCGATTAATGCTCCATTGAAGAAGAGGTTGGTTGAAGTCCCTTGATTCGTAACCGCAACCTGTATCCATTCATCGGTTGGCAACATCGTGCTACTTGTGCGTACCGTTTCTGTTCCGTCTGAATTCGTCTTTACAAAATCCAATGATTGATCTTGTTCCTGAAATTGGAAAACCAAAGAACTCGGCGCCTGAAACTCAATAATAGGTCTTGGACCAGTTGAGCTAGGCTTAATCTTGATCCAACCAGAAACAGTAAAGTCTTGAGTTATGGTTGATGGAAAGGTATTTAACGCCATGTAGTCATCTACTCCATCAAAGGCATAGGCTCTGTCTGCAACATCCAATCTATCAGTTGTCAACACTGGGAAAAGTGAGGTCGTGGAATTATCTCCAAGCACTAAATCATTCCCATTCCCACTTTGATCTTCCACATTACCGCTAAAGGGATAGTATGCAACCAAACCTGCTGGCTCATCCGCGACTGTACTTCTAAAGATAGACATGGTATTCTCGGGCTCATTAGAGCTGATGATTTCTGGTGCACCGTCATTATTCAAGTCTACAATTCGCACTACTCCTGGGGCATTTGTCCCGGTCAAATTAATTGTTGACTCAATGATTGCAGCATCAAAATCCCCGCCTCTGTTAATCAAGACCGATCTGGTATTGGATGTATTGTTTGCAGTAACTATGTCTGAAAGACCATCTCCATTGATATCTCCAACATCCACGCCACTGGCAGCACTTTCAATGGAGATATCTTGTCGATCAAATGTAATAGTCGAAGTTCCAACATCTATACCCGAATTCCTCAAAATCGTCAAGTTACTTGATGACGTACTGACTACCATCACATCAAGCAACGCATCGCTATCTATGTATCCCACTTCAATATTTCCCGGGGCGGTGGAAGTGGTAACGTCTACTCTTGGCGCAAAGCTTAATGTAGACGAAGTGGTATTAATAAAAACTGATGCCTGATTCACATTTGGATCTGTAACAATAATATCCGCTTTACCATCTGCATCCGAACTGCTTAAGCCAGACAAGTCAGCAATCTTTACATCCGCCGAAGAACCTGAGACAACTAAATCATCACTTTCCTCAAAGCTTAGAACACCGTCACCTGTGCTTGTGTTGATTCTTATAGATACCACATTTGAACTAGTACTGGTTACTGCCAAATCTGGTTTTCCATCATTATTAAGGTCACCCGCCGATAGACCAAAAGGTCCAGCACCAACTGCCACATCAGATTTTGATGCAAATGAGATACCTCCAGCACTTGTATTCAAGAAGAAGGAGACACTATTGCTTTGATTGTTTGAGCAAACAATATCTAACAGCCCATCTAGATCAAAATCTCCAAGCTCCACATCAAA
>CAYYNA010000089.1:11578-12812 GCA_964472815.1 uncultured Roseivirgaceae bacterium | reverse complement strand
CTGGAGCTTTATCAGGAACTGCTTTCCTTTCGGTAACCAATACCAACGATGCAGGTGCTGGATCGTTGCGACAGGCAATCATCGATGCAAATGCTTCATCCTTCGGTGGCATCATTGATTTTAACATCGCCGGAGGTGGACCTTGGCAAATTGATCTTGCAAGTGAGCTACCATCCGTTACCACTAGCAATGTGATCATAGATGGAACTACGCAACCGGGCTGGACATTCGGAGATGCAAATGCCATGGTCATCCTCAACGGAAGCTCCGCAGGTTCGGGAGTAAACGGAATCTACGTAGATGGTGCAGAGAACAACGAGATCTACGGATTAATTTTCACCGGATTTGAAGGAGGCTCTTTCACAGGTGCGATCAAAACTGACAACAACGCTCATGGAGCAATCTTTGGAGCTGCCAATAAGGGAAATATCATTCATGGCAACACTGGCAACATCGGGGTTTACATCAGCGATACAGACCAAGCCACCGTTCAGGGAAATTGGATTGGCACCTTGGATGGACTAACTGCCTCACCGAATGGACAATATGGAATTCGAGCTGTAGGAGGTGGAACTTTTGGAGTAGTGGATGATCTGATAGTTGGAGGTGATTTTGCGCTCGGAGAAGGGAATGTGCTGGTTGGTCATACCGGCATCAACAGTTACGGGCTTACGGTCACCAAAGGAGATAATACTAAGATCTCTGGAAATAGCATTGGTGTGGGCGTGGATGGAAGTACAGCCATTCCGAATTCTGGAGGGATTTGGTTGAACGGAGGGTCTAATGGAGCACTCACAAATGTGGTGATAGGCGGTAGCACAAGTACCGAACTCAATATCATTTCCGGAAATGAAAACTCGGGCATTCGAGTTGGTGACGCGGATGGTGTAACCATCGACGGAAACTTCATTGGGTTGCAGGGAGACGGTAGCTCTGCCCTTGGAAATGGAAGTCAGGGCATAAATGTTCGACCGGACGCTTCCTTAGTTACGATCGGAACAAACCTTCAAAATTTCATTTCGAATAATGGAGAGTATGGAATCTACTTTGTGAATGATAATACGCTAACCACAACACTTGGAGTGAACTTGTATGCATGCAACGTGCTAGGAGGACTAGGCTTTCAAAACACGCCTCCGCAGACTTCACAGCCCACCATCACAGATATGACCTTAACCGAAGCTACTGTCACAACACCAGGTGCTGCAGATGGTAGCTCAGTTACTTTGTGGCT
>CAYYNA010000089.1:0-11478 GCA_964472815.1 uncultured Roseivirgaceae bacterium | reverse complement strand
TCCGAAATCCGCTTCTATCAGAATGGCGAATTAATGGATTCAGCGACAGGCGCTGGTGATGTGAACAATACTGGGCTTTCCATGCACCTTGGTGTGAATAATGACATTACCGCTCCTAGATTCTTCTCCAACGCTGAGTTTGACAACATCCGAGTTTGGAATATCGCACGGTCTCAGGAGGACATTATTGATAATGCCAACATCGTCCTGACAAGCGTGACTAACCTTATTGGTAGCTATGTTGCAGATCAAACAAGTGGTGATCTGGTTGATCTGACCGGAATAACAGGTGATGGTCTACTGATTGGAGATCCTACCTACACGCTATCTACTGCGACTTTGTTGGATGCATTCCCTCCCATTTTCTCAAGTGGATTCCCGTTCATTGATGATATAACCGAAAATGACTTTCAAATAAACAGCGATGCTAATGAAGCAGGGCTTCTATTCGTAGCAGTATATGCGGACGGAGCAACACCGACTGTGGACGATATTGTCAATGGTACTGGTGCTGAAACATTTGCTTCAGCGTTGAGTGCTTCGGTTGTCACACGGATCGGCGGAGCGCTAAGTGCTGGAACTGATTACGACGTGTATTTTGTGTTGGAAGACTTCACTAGCAATCGTCAATTACTTCCGACGCTTGTGGAAATCACGACCGACGATATGAGTGATGTGACCCCTCCCGTTATTGCAATTGATACTCCGATTGAGGGAGACAATTTCGTAAATGCGGGAGAGGCTTTAGATGTGGTCATAGCAGGAACAACAGATGCCGAAGATGGACAAGTAGTCACAGTCACTTTTGATGATTCGATCAATCCTATTGTTCAAGAAACAGGGACTGTTGCAGGAGGTGTATGGACGTCAGATCCAGCAGACATTTCCATTCTAACAGACGGATCTATCTCCATTAGCGCCGATGTAGACGATCTAGCGGGCAATTCAGCAACTCCAGCTACAGAGGCTGTGACCCTAGATCAAACAGCACCAATCATGACAGTTGATAGTCAGCTCGCTAATGATTTGAGTCCTGAAATAACCGGTACCATTGATGATAATTCGGCCACAATCGAAGTAACTGTAGAAGGGACGAATTATCCAGCCACCAACAATGCAGATGGCACATGGACATTGCCCCAAGGAACGATTGCTCCTGATCTCACCGAAGGAACCTTTAATATAACTGCAAACGCAACAGACGCTGCAGGCAATACAGGAACAGATGGCTCTGTGGATGAATTGGAGATCGATCTAACACAACCAGTCATTTCAGTCGATGCGCTGATCACTGCGTTATCAAGCCCTGAACTTACGGGAACAGTCGATGACCTGTCGGCCTCCATTGATATAACGGTTGATGGTACAAATTATGTCGCTACCAACAATGGTGATGGCACTTGGACATTGGCTGCAGGATTAATTGACCCACCGCTGGTAGAAGGTACCTTTGATGTGATAGCTGCAGCCACCGACGATGCGGGAAATGTAGGATCAGACGCGACTACCGATGAACTTGAAGTAGATCTCACTTCACCTACGATCACTGTAGATGTCATTGCAACCAATGTCGTGAGCCCCGAGTTGACAGGAACAACGGATGATAACAGCGCATCGGTAGAGGTAACAGTTGAAGGGACATCTTATGCAGCAACCAATAACGGAGACGGTACCTGGACATTAGCTCAAGGGACTATTGCTCCCGACCTCACCGAAGGCGTCTTTGAAGTTACTGCCGAAGCAACCGATTTGGCAGGAAACTCAGGAACAGATGCTTCGACCAACGAAATAACAATCGACTTAACGAGTCCCACGTTGACCATTGATGAACTTATTACCGGAATTGCAAGTCCAGCTATTTCAGGAAGCATCGATGATCTTTCTGCCAGCCTTTCCTTAGAAGTAGATGGGAACAACTATATACCAGCCAATAATGGAGATGGCACATGGTTTCTATCTCCGGGAATCATAGTTCCTGATCTAATTGAAGGAACATACGATGTAGTTGTAACTGCCACGGATGCAGTAGGAAATGTTGGAGCTGATGCTACAACTGACGAGCTGGAAGTAGATTTAACAACACCAACAATCACCGTTGATAATCTGGTTACATCTATTACGAGTCCAGCTGTGTCGGGAACAGTCGACGATCTCGCTGCGGTTATTGACGTGACAATTGATGGTACTAACTACATCGCCACCAACAGTGGTGATGGCTCTTGGATGCTAGCAGCTGGGCTCATTAGTCCTCCACTCGGAGAAGGAACCTATGATGTAGTTGCAGCAGCAACTGATGCAGCTGGTAATGTAGGTGCTGATGGCACTATCGATGAATTAACCGTATCGCAAAATGTGATCAGTTTTGATGCTACCGGTATCACCTCCACCAGTTTTGTTGCTAGCTGGACCCAAGCTGAAGATGTGCAGAATTA
The DNA here is from genome assembly GCA_964472815.1 of uncultured Roseivirgaceae bacterium. Lineage (GTDB taxonomy): Bacteria > Bacteroidota > Bacteroidia > Cytophagales > Cyclobacteriaceae > Ekhidna. The sequence continues at coordinate 9,046 of CAYYNA010000089.1, read as the reverse complement.
TACGCTGGACGTTTCTATAGCATCTGACTTCAGCTCCTTTGTTCCCGGATTTGAGGCGGTCAGTGTTGCTGCAGATCAAACCAGCTTTGAAGTGACGGGACTAAACTTCAGTACCACCTATCACTATAGGGTGCGATTTACTAATACCAATGCCGTAGAATCTGATAATAGCAATGTGGTCGCCTTGAAAACGATCATCGATCCGGAGACTGTTGCTGATTCACTAGCCTTGGTTGAGATACTTGCTGCAGTGAACCCACAAGGGCTAAACTGGGATACAGGTGCTCGACTAAGAGATTGGACGGGTGTTACATTAGATGCCGCTAGCACCAGAGTTGCGGGTATAGACATCAGCAGTTCTGAAGCTACGGGTGACCTACCTAATCCATTCTCTGCTTTGGTTACTGCCGATAATGGTCTTTCTGTCCTTACTGCATTCAATGCGGCAGATAATGATCTTACAGGTTTGATTGATTTCTCCGGAACTGTGATTGCTACCCTTAGCGTGGAGAACAACAACCTCACCTTTGAAGATTTGGAGCCTTTGGCTGGAACTACAACCTTCAGTTATGCTCCCCAGGCAGACCGAACATTTGTAGCAGAGACAAACCCAGACTTCCTAAAGGACTTCCTTACCATTGAAGGGAACGTAAGAATTGTACCAGAAGGTGATTCCTATTCTTTATTGTCTAATCTAAGAGGAGTGGCCAATGAGTACAATTGGACTCGAGAGGGAGTAGTTATCTCAGGGGAGAGATACACCTTCGCTGGATCCTTCCTTACGATAAACAGTATTGCCCAGGACAACATGGGATTATTCGGACTGACGGTGACCAACACAGACTTGCCAGACTTGACGCTAACCTTTTTGCCTGAACTGATTTTTGCCACAGCGGATGTTGAAATCAGATTGACCGATTTCAGTGATGCTTTATTGGATGGTTCGGAGCGCTTCGATGCTGCTCTCCTTGGCATCAATTCAGAAGGAGGAAGTTATGATACGCTGGAAATAGCCACTAATACTTCTTCCAACTTTGTTTTCACTGATGTGATCTTGGGAGACTATTTATCTGGAATTGATCCCCAAAATCGAGAGGCATTTGTTCCAACCTATTTTGGAGATGCCTTCGAATGGGTAGAAGCTGACACAGCAGAAATTAGAAGTGATGTGACCCTGTCCATCCAAATGACAGAGGATCCGGATCCGCCTCTAGTCGGAGAGGGAATACTGGATATTGTCATTGAGGAGGATTTTGGGGATGATGAGGAAGCCAGAGTCAATACCAGAAGAAGGGCTAAGCGCAGGAAGTGTGGTCTGAGGCGAAGAAGAACAGGTGGAAGGCAAGATGATGAGTTCGAATTATATGCCTATGGCGAGACGGATGACAATGGTGAGTTCCAGTTTGGATTCTTACCTGAAGGCGTCTATCGCTTCTTCGTGGAATATCCAGGTATTCCGCTAGATCCAGATGCCGAGGTACAATTTGAGGTGGGCGAGCAAGGTATTTCCGACACGGAGTTCTCCTTGAGTGCTTTTGCATCTGAAGAGGGTGTGGAAGTGGAAATTACCAGAATACTTGGAGTGATTCTCACTTATTTCAAGGATCTGGAAGTGTATCCTAACCCATCCACAGATAGATTAAATATCCAGTACAGGCATTTAAAATCTACAGATGTCACGGCCGAACTAGTCGACCTTACCGGTCAAGAAAAGTGGGGCCAAGAACTTCAAAATGGATACAATGGAAACTTGACCATTGATGTCTCCGAATATCCAGCTGGTATCTACATCCTTCGCTTCTACGATCGAAATAGTAGAAATGAAAATGTGGTGAGTTACAGGGTAATAGTCAAATAGAAGAATCTAAAAAGGTCAATAACTACCTTCAAGGAATCATAATGAACAAAAAAGACTGTTTGATAAAACAGTTTTTTTCTATATTGGATCTTTCTAAAAACCACCACTATGAGCCTTTTGAAAACCAGCGCTTCGCAGGTAGCTGTTATTTTTTCGCTATTCTTTTTTACTTCTTCGTTTGGGCAAGTTGTTACAAGCACAGATGACTCGGGTCCAGGTTCTCTTAGGGAAGCCATTGAAATTGCCAATGGTACTCCAGGGACGACCATAACGTTCAACATCCCTACTAGTGACCCTAATTACGAAGTGAATTTTCCTGGCGTATGGACAATTATGCCGACAACTTCCTTACCTATAATCTTCGGTGAGGGAACAACCTTAGACGGATATTCTCAGGCTGGCGCTGCAGAAGCAACTTTGGGAGTTCCTGCAACCATCGTCATTGAGATCATCGGATCAAACCCTGGGGTAGCGAATTGCCTTGAGATCAACGGAGATAACATTACGATCACAGGCATTTCTGCACATACCCCTGAGTTTAATGGATTGTACGGGCTAAGGGTGATCAATGGAAACAACGCAACGATCGTCGGGAATTATTTGGGAGTTTCTCCCGATGGCATTACTAATATGTTTGGAGGCTCAGTCAACATCGATAATAATTCTGCTGGAGTTAAGTTTGGAGGGACCTCTCCTGCTGAGCGTAACATCGTCGGAGAAATTCGGATTACTGATGCCTCGGATGTAGGTGTAATAGGGAATTATGTGGGCGTTCAACCAGACGGGGTTACACCTCAGGAAGGAGAACAAAGTCAGGGTGTAGATATCTATACCAACCCTGGAATGGTAACCATCGGCGGGATACTTCCTGATGAGGGCAACATTATTGCCAATGCAGTGAGAGGTGTTTGGGATTACAATGACCGGGTTTCGCAACCAGCCATTTTAGGGAACTCCATTTATAACAATGCTGGATTAGGCATTGATTACAACTACAATGGTTCACCTCTTGGTGTTACCCCAAACGATGGATTTGAAGAGCCTGATGAAGTGCAGAATTACCCAATCATCTCCAGCGTAAGTTCAACGGGAAGTAACCTCAATGTTCAGGGGACACTACAGAGCACACCTGCTACCGACTATCGCATCGAATTTTTTAGCAACGTCAATGTAGACCCATCAGGATTTGGAGAAGGGGAGATTTACCTTGGCTTTGTTAATGCGACAACTGATGGGTTGGGGGATGCTAATTTTGATGCCAACCTAGCAGTTTCGATAGCCGCAGGTGCATACATTACAGCAACAGCCACACCATTCAGCACAGGGCCCGTTTTTGGAGGAACCTCAGAATTCAGTGAGGCTGTACAGCTTCCATTACCCTTTGTAACCACCTGGATCACCTCAGATGGGCAGATCACCATTCCAACTACCGGATCCGGCTACAACTACGAGGTTTCCTGGTTCAATGAGACTAATCCCGGGACAGCAGAGGGAGCACTTTCTTCTCAGACAGGTGATGCCTTTATATCTGGATTGGAGAACTCAAGCAGCTATAGAGTTGAGATCACAGGAGATTTCCCCAGAATCTATTTCAACAATACGGGAGATAAAAACAAAATACAATCCATTGAACAATGGGGCGATATTGCATGGACTAGTATGAATCGAGCTTTTTATGGCTGCTCTGACTTGACTTACAATGCAGCAGATGCACCCGATTTATCCTCTGTGACCGACCTCAGTCAAATGTTCCAAAATGCAGTTTCGTTTGATGGCGACTTGGATAGTTGGGATGTGAGTGCGGTAGAAAACATGAATAGCCTTTTCAACGGAGCTTCAGCTTTCAATGGAAATATTAGCTCCTGGTCGGTTGCCAATGTCAATACCATGAATTCAACTTTTATGAATGCAGCAGCTTTCAATCAGAACCTTTCTAGTTGGGATGTTGGCAGTGTTGTTTTTTTCACACAAGTTTTTCGTGGATGCACCAACTTTAATCAAGATATTTCTGGCTGGGATGTGAGCAGCGGCACGGCCATGAACGGAATGTTTCAGGATGCAACGGCCTTCGATCAAGATATATCTGGTTGGGCTGTAAATGGTATTACTAGCATGAACGCCATGTTCTCAGGAGCTACAGCTTTCAACAATGGGGGAGCACCTCTTACATGGGGGAGCAATACGTCTTCGGTGAATAACATGAGTGCAATGTTTCTTAATGCAGAGGCATTCAATCAGCCAATCGGAAGTTGGGATGTTGGTGCTGTGACGGATATGTCTTTCATGTTTAGAAGTGCAGATGCTTTTAATCAAGATATTTCTACCTGGAATACTTCATCTGTTAACACCATGCTTCGAATGTTTGAATTTACGGCCGCATTCAATCAGCCAATTGGAAGTTGGGATGTGAGTGGTGTTACAGACATGAGCTTGATGTTTGCTGATGCAGCTGCCTTTAATCAGGATATTGGAGGTTGGAACGTAAGTTCGGTCACCTTGATGCCTCAAATGTTTTTGCGAGCTGATGTCTACAATAATGGAGGACAACCATTGACGTGGACAGCTGGAACTGGAACGGCTGCTGTAACCGCCATGAATGCGATGTTTTTTGAGGCTCCTGCATTTAATCAAGCGATCGGTTCATGGAACGTCAGTGCTGTAACAACCATGTCACAGATGTTCTCCTTTGCTACATCATTTAATCAAGACATTGGAAGTTGGGATGTGAGCTCGGTCGGTACAATGAGCCAAATGTTCGAAGGTGCTACCATGTTTAACCAAGATATTAGTGGCTGGAACACTGCCTCTGTTGGTAATATGAATGAAATATTCAGAGATGCGAGTAGCTTCGATCAGCCAATTGGAACATGGAATGTGAGTGCTGTCACCAATTTATTCAGTGCGTTCAGAGGGGCATCAGCATTTAATCAGGATCTAAGTTCATGGGATGTCAGCAGTGTTTCCACCATGCAAAGAACATTTAGGGACGCAATCTCCTTTAATAGTGATCTAGCAACGTGGGATGTGAGTTCAGTCACTGATATGGCCGAAATGTTTCAAGGAGCAACCAATTTCGATCAAGACATCAGTAGCTGGAACGTCAGCGGAGTTTTACAAATGAACTCCATGTTTTTCAACGCTACCAGCTTTAACAATGGTGGTCAACCATTACTTTGGAATACCGGAAGCGGAACTGGCGCAGTAGCGAATATGGTAAACCTGTTCAGAAATGCCACTTCTTTTAATCAGGACATCAGTACATGGGATGTTAGCAATGTTGCAAATATGTCTTCCATGTTTAATGGGGCATCTGTCTTTAATCAGGACATAAGCAGTTGGGTCACTTCCTCCGCTTCAGATATGAGTCAGACCTTTTTTAACGCAGCAGCATTTGATCAGGACTTGGGGGCGTGGGATGTCAGTTTAGTAACGGAGATGAGTAATATGCTCTCCAATACGACCTTGTCCATTGCAAATTATGATGCGACGCTTATTGGATGGGCAGGTCAAACAGTACAACCAAGTGTTAGTTTAGGTGCTACCGGATTAAGCTATTCGTCTGTAGCGCTGGCTGCAAGAGATATTCTTACCAATTCTCCAAATAATTGGGTCATTGCAGATGCAGGTGTAGACCCTACTAGCTCGTTTGTGACTACCTGGGAAACGACCGTAGCTAGTGAGTCTATCACCATCCCCCACAATGGAACTGGTTACAACTTTACAATTGACTGGGGAGATGGAACTATTGAACCGTTGACAGATGCTGATGTACCATTTACGCATACCTATCTTTCACCAGGTACACACACAGTTTCTATATCCGGAGATTTCCCTCAGATCTACTTCAACAATACAGGTGACAAAAACAAGATCCAGACCATTGAGCAATGGGGAACTATTCCATGGCAGGACTTTAGTGACGCATTCCATGGCTGTGTAAATCTAGCAGTTCCCGCAACAGATGCTCCTGACTTATCCTTAGTAACATCCCTTGCCTCCATGTTTCGCTCGTGTACCTCCTTTGATGATCCGATTGATCATTGGGATGTCTCTACAATTACTTCTATGCCTAGCATGTTTAATCTTGCTACATCATTCAATCAATCCTTAAACTCATGGGACGTAAGCAATGTCACGAGTATGGCGTTTATGTTTAGGGATGCCGATTCGTTTAACGGAGACATTAGTGATTGGAATGTAAGCAGTGTGAGTGATATAAGGTTCATGTTTGGTGACTCATTCGCGCCTTCACCGGTTTTCAATAGTGATATAAGTAACTGGGATGTATCATCCGTTGATGATTTCACATCTATGTTTTCGGGAGCCTCTTCTTTCAATCAGGATTTAAGTGGTTGGGCTACAGGAGTGAGCAATGCTACTGATTTTGGATTCATGTTCCGGGATGCTGTGGCATTCAATCAGGATATTTCTAGCTGGCAGATCACAAATGCTGATCGGACTCGCTCCATGTTTGAAGGCGCAACAGCATTCAATCAGGACATTTCTTCATGGGATGTTTCTCAGGTGACTGATATGATCGATATGTTTCAAAATGCCTCCAGTTTTGATCAAGATCTTGGTAGCTGGCAAATTGGCTTAGTATCTGATATGTCCAATATGCTATCAAATTCCGGTCTTTCGGTAGCAAATTATAGTAGCACCCTTGCCGGCTGGTCTGCTCAAACAGTGCAGAACGGAGTACCTCTTGGTGCTGATGGATTGGAATATGATGAGGCAGGAGAAATCGCTAGAAGTGTTTTAGTGAATGCACCTAATGAATGGATAATAACAGGAGATGGCTTAGCTATTCCTGACGTCACATTCACTACTATCGACCTTACTGACGCAGAGGTCTCATTAGGGGAAACCGATGTACTCATTTACAAGCTCCAAGCGGCTGTGGCGGGCGGAGATGTCACGTTTGAGGGATTTGGACTTGAACTTGGAGGAACTGCTAATGGAATAGACTTCAATACAGATGGTTTTGAACTTTTGTTTACTCTTGGGACTGATGATATAAGTGCAGCAACCTCTCTTGGCACAAGTACCTATGATGTACAGATAGTAGGAGGCATTGGGTTTCCCCTGAGTCTCCCAGTATCGGATCTTGAAACCATTTTCTTCTACGTTACTGCTGATATAAATGCCAATGCTATAGTTGGTAATACCTTCAACGTGGTACTTCCTTCCTTGGACAATTTTGAGATTCTTGACCCTAAGAATAAGATAGATGCTGGCGTTACATCTGGCAATACTTTTACCATATCAGGAGACATAACTCCACCCTTACTCTCCATAGATACCCCTCTGGAGGGGGATGGCTTAGTGAATGCCTTAGAAGCGGTGGATGTAGAGGTAAGTGGCATGACGGATGCAGAAGATGGTCAGGTTGTTATGGTGAGTTTTGATGATGGAGTAAATACGATCGTTGAGACAACAGGAACGGTTGCTGGCGGAGGCTGGATTGCCTCACCAGCAGATATTTCAGGATTGAATGACGGTACTATTACGATTACTGCGGACGTGGATGATCTAGCAGGTAATTCGGCAACCCAGGCAGTAGAAAGTACTGCGCTCGATCAAATTTCTCCAACAATCACCCTTACTTCTTTAACTACGAATGCGATAAGTCCGCAGCTAGAAGGCACGGTGGATGATAATGATGCAACGATCGAAGTAACGGTAGCAGGCTCAAGTTATACTGGAGTAAACAACAGCGATGGCACGTGGACCTTGGCAGCAGGTACGATTACGCCGGATTTAGCAGAAGGCATATATGACGTAGAACTAGATGTCACAGACTTGGCAGGCAATATTGGAACCGACGCGAGCACTGATGAATTGGAAATAGATGTTACCGCGCCTGTTGTCACAGTAGATGCATTAATCACCAACTTGGTAAGTACGGCTCTATCTGGTACTGTTGATGATAATGCTGCCACCGTTGAAGTCATGGTTGATGGGACGGGCTATCCCGCCACCAACAACGGAGATGGTACATGGACATTATCGGCTGGTTCGATTACACCAGGTCTTTTGGAAGGAACCTTCGATGTGACGGCTGAAGCAACTGATCTGGCCGGTAATATCGGATCAGATGCAAGCAGTGACGAACTGGAAATAGACCTCACTGCTCCCCAAGTGACCATTGATCTACTTGTGACTTCCATTTCCAGTCCAGCAATTAGCGGGACAGTAGATGACCCTACAGCCTCATTAGAGCTAGTCGTTGACGGATCAAATTATTCCCCTATCAATAACGGCGATGGCTCTTGGATGCTAGCAGCTGGGCTCATTAGTCCTCCACTCGGAGAAGGAACCTATGATGTAGTTGCAGCAGCAACTGATGCAGCTGGTAATGTAGGTGCTGATGGCACTATCGATGAATTAACCGTATCGCAAAATGTGATCAGTTTTGATGCTACCGGTATCACCTCCACCAGTTTTGTTGCTAGCTGGACCCAAGCTGAAGATGTGCAGAATTATACGCTGGACGTTTCTATAGCATCTGACTTCAGCTCCTTTGTTCCCGGATTTGAAGCGCTGGACATTGCAGCAGATCAAACCAGCTTCGAAGTAACAGGACTAAACTTCAGCACCACTTATCACTATAGGGTGCGATTTACCAATACAAATAGTGTAGTATCTGATAATAGTAATGTGGTCGCCTTGAAAACGATCATTGACGATGAAACGATTGCCGATTCACTAGCCTTGGTTGAGATACTTGCTGCAGTGAACCCACAGGGGCTAAATTGGGATACAGGTGCTCGACTAAAAGATTGGACAGGTGTCACATTAGATGCCGCTAGCACCAGAGTAGCGGGTATAGATATCAGCAGTTCTGAAGCTACGGGTGACCTACCTAACCCATTCTCTGCTTTGGTTACCACCGATAATGGTCTTTCGGCTCTTACTACATTCAATGCAGCAGATAATAATCTGACAGGTTTGATTGATTTCTCCGGAACTGTGATTGCTAGCCTTAGCGTGGAGAACAACAACCTCACCTTTGAAGACTTGGAGCCTTTGGTTGGAACTGGGAGCTTCAGTTATGCCCCTCAGGCAGAACGAGCATTTGTACAGGAGACAAACCCAGACTTCTTAAAGGACTTCCTTACCATCGAAGGAACCGTAAGAATTGTACCAGAAGGTGATTCCTATTCTTTATTGTCTAATCTAAGAGGA
>CAYYNA010000088.1:0-12814 GCA_964472815.1 uncultured Roseivirgaceae bacterium | reverse complement strand
AATTGGCTAAGCCAAAAAGAATGAATCTTAGAGAAGAAAGTATTTCCGAACTGATCGGCCAAATAGATGGTCTATTGCAAGGGCTAAGGGAATCCGAGAAAAGTCATGAGACGCTACTCAATAGTGTTTCGAAGGACTACTTCAAAAGCGCCAGAAATCTCCTTCACTATAACGAACTGCGTAAACATGACATTCGTGGACTGCAGAAGAAACTGAGGAACCTTGGACTATCCCGATTGGCCAATTCATCAGGGCACGTCAAGGCCAGTTTGCTCAACACCAAATATCTTTTAGAAAGTCTTATTGGTGAGGCACCTGAGCAGCCGCCAAAGTCAGGATTATCTATCAAGAACGGGATAAAAAGGCAGAACAGGTTTGCCAAGGAACTGCTGGGCTTTCGTTCCAAGTCTCGCCGAGTAAGAATTATGGTGACTCAGCCCACCGATACTGCGGAGGATTATGAAATGGTACTTGAAATGGTCAGGAATGGGATGAATTGTGCACGGGTAAACTGTGCGCACGATAGTCCGGAGGTTTGGAAGAGGATCATTGACAATGTAAAAAAGGCTTCAAAAGAATTGGGTCGAAATGTGAAGATTGCAATGGATCTAGCAGGCCCAAAAATCAGGACAGGTGAAATCAAGGCAGGACCAAAAGTTAGAAAATTCTCGCCGGTAAGAGATGATTTAGGCAATGTGATCAAGCCGGCTTTTATACGATTGATTGACGAATCAATTGCACAGGTGCAGGAGGAGGAAGATTTTCTGCCTCTGAATAGTCAATGGCTTTCAGCACTCAGAAAGGGTGATAAATTAAACTTGACAGATACGAGGGGAAAAGAACGTTTGTTGAAGGTAGTTGCTACTGAGACCGATGAGGTATTGGTGAGTTGCTCGGATACTGTTTATGTGGAGACAGGAACTGTCATTTATAGTGAGCATAATGGATCTTCTATGGTGGGTGAGCAGCCTCCGGTCGAACAATCCTTGTTCTTAAGAACCGGAGATATATTGACCGTCCATCGGGAGGGGATTGGTGAACCAGCGACTTTTGATGAAAAGGGTGCAGCCTTGAGCAACGCACACATATCCTGTCAGATGCCGGAAATATTTGCGGGAGTAAAGAAGGGAGAGCCGGTTCTATTTGATGATGGTAAGATTGAAGGTCATATTATCAGCCATACTCCACAAGCGTTTGATGTTGAGATTACCCGGGCAAAAGAGCCAGGAGCCAAGCTGAAAGCGGAAAAGGGAATTAACTTCCCTAGCTCGGATTTGTCTATCAGTGGGCTAACAGAAAAGGACAAAGAAGATCTTAGGTTCGTTGTTGAGTACGCAGATATCGTCAATTTTTCCTTCGTCAATACAAAAGAAGATGTAGAAGAATTGCATCGTGAACTTGAGGCCTTGAGCGGTCTTGGGAAAGTGGACGTGATCCTGAAGATAGAGACCCAAAAAGCATATGACAACCTTGCTGAAATTCTGCTGACTGCTATGAAAATGCCCTATGTAGGTGTTATGATAGCTCGCGGAGATTTGGCCGTGGAAACAGGTTGGGATAAGATCGGATGGGTGCAAAAAGAGATCTTGGGCCTGTGCAATGCAGCTCACATACCGGTTGTTTGGGCTACTCAGGTCTTTGAAAATATGGCAAAAAAAGGACTACCCTCCAGGGCGGAGATTACGGATGCGACTACCTCGCTAAAAGCGGACTGTGTGATGCTAAACAAAGGCATTTACATCAACCGAGCCATTAGCCTTTTGAACAAAATCTTATCAGATATGGAACGCTTTGACGAAAAGAATGAATCGATGCTCCCATCGATGGGTAAATTAATAGCGGAGCAGGACCAATGAAGGTTTCCCGTTCACAGCTTACCAAAATTGCATGGATCACCCTTGCTTGGACCATCATCTCCTTATTTGAGTATTTCATTAGATACGGGGTGCTGGTAGAGTATGGATTTGCGAGCCAGGTCGATGTGATGATACCATTCAAGGCCAGCTTGATTACTGGAATTATGGCGGGTATTCTTGGGGGTGGCGCTACGGTGTTCTTGTGGGAGAAGTGGCTTAGGTCACGACCTTACGGTTGGACGCTAAGAAACACATTAATCACCTTTAGTCTCATTTTTACCTTCGTCTCGTTTGTCACTACTTGCTTCTTTCAAAGCCAAAGGATGGGTTTGCCAGTGTATAGAGCTGAGGTGCTGAGTAACGTAGTGGAACGAATGGTGAGTCCGACCACACTTGTCCCATTCTTTACCTGGCTCTTTGTCTCAGTGCTCACCGTGATTGCTATGCTGGTCAATGACAAGTACGGTCCAGGAGTCTTCAGGAAGTTTTTGCTTGGTCGCTACTTCAATCCCAGTAGAGAGGAGCGGATATTCATGTTTTTGGATCTCCGCTCGTCTACCACCATCGCTGAAGAATTGGGAGAGGAGCGATACTTTTCCTTTTTGAGAGATGTCTTCAAATTTTCAACACCCGCGATACTGCAAAACGAGGGAGAGATCTACCAGTATGTTGGTGATGAGATCGTGATTAGTTGGGAGCTGGAAAAGGGGAAAAGAGACGGCCATTGCATCCATTGCTTCTTTGACATTCAGCAAGCACTAAATGAAAAGAGGGAGTACTTTCTAAGTACTTACGGACATCAGCCCGAGTTCAAGGCCGGGGTTCACTATGGTCATGTGATGGCAGGGGAGATTGGCATTGTAAAAAGAGAGATCGCCTTTTCCGGCGATGTGCTTAATACTGCGGCTAGAATACAGGCGAAATGTAATGAGCTAGGCGTGAACATTTTGACTTCCAAATCACTGATTGACTTGATAGCTCCACTAAATCAATTCCAGCCTGAAGAGATTGGAAGTATTGAACTAAGGGGTAAAAAGCAAACGGTGACCTTGTTTACGGTTTAATCTGCCATTCACAACCCATCATTGGCATAAAAAACCATGATGTCTACCATTACGAATTTTCATGAATTGTCTCGGCGTGTATTTGTAGGACTTACTTCTCTTTGCGCTTCGTTTTAATTCGCCCTAAATGAACGAAAGAAGAACAACCAATATCTTACTACTCATCTTAGTGGTGCCGCTGGTCTTTTATTTACTAAAGACCCTCTCTTTCATCTTCATTCCACTTTTTTCATCCATGTTCATTGCATTGCTCTTTTTGCCTCTCATGCGCTGGCTAAAAAAGAAGGGCGTGCCAAAAGTTCTGAGCATCATGATCGTGGTGTTGATTATCGGAGCGTTTTTTAAGTTGAGTGGTGAGCTCATTCAGCTTTCCAGTCGGGAGATACTTGCAACTGATAATGCCTTTTTTGAGAAGGCTGAAGAAAAGCTCACAACTCTACTGATTTCAGTAGAAGCTTTTTTCGGTGTATCCTTTTTGCAAGGAGAGGATTTGCTAGGCTCATTCATCCAGAAAGAAACAGTGATCAAAAACTTTGCACCTACCTTGGGCTTTATTTCAAATACGGTTTCCAAAACCTTGACTACCGTCTTTTTTGTGGTACTCCTTTTAGCAGGCTCCATCGACATGCAGAAGCTGCTAAACAGCACTATCCTGAAACAACATTATTCTTCGGTGAAAACCTTTATGAAGGTAGAAAAGGATTTAATCAAGTTCATTAAAGTAAAGTTTATCATCAGCTTTTTGACTGGTCTGAGCATTGGAGTTGCTTGCTGGGCATTTGGTGTCAGCTTTCCCATTTTCTGGGGTCTTTTTGCCTTTGCCATCAATTTTTTACAAATGATAGGATCAGTAATTACGGTGGTTTTTCTGGCAATCTTTGCTTTTGTGGAGATAGAAGCGCTCTCCATACTTTTTTTATTCACCTTAACTACGTCAGCAATCCAAGCACTTTTTGGTGGTGTGTTAGAACCCATCTTCATGGGGAAGTCGTTTTCCATCAACGTAATCACTATCTTGATCATGCTGATGCTTTGGGGTTTTGTATGGGGCATCCCCGGACTCATCATGTCCATTCCGATCACTGTGTTCTTAAAAATATTGGCAGAGCAGTTTCGGAATACAAAAGTTATTGCTGAGCTGATTTCGGGCAATATGGCGATGGGTAAAACTTCTTAATAATACTCACCCATATGCTTTTTATCCCGACTGCAATTTCTCAGTTTTGCATCCGCAAAAAAGAAGACTATGTCAACAAATAGTAACCAACCGAAGGTGGCCTATTTCTGTATGGAATATGCCCTAGAAACAAACTTCAAGCAGTATGCGGGAGGCCTAGGCATCCTGGCTGGAGATTACCTAAAAGGAGCCAAAGACCATGATTTTCCCGTGATTGGGATTGGCCTGCTTTGGAAGCAGGGATACACAGATCAGGTCTTGGATGAAGAAGGAAAACCATACGATACGTATCACAATTATTCGTACGATTTTCTGGAAGATACCGGAGTGGAAGTGGAGGTCCTGATCAGAAAGCGAAAAGTACGGGCCAAGGTCTGGAAATGCACGGAGTTTGGTAACGCCGACTTGTATTTGTTGGATACCAACATAGAAGGAAACAACGATGCTTGGATCACCGGGCAGCTATATGGATGGTTTGAAGAGGAGCGTGTGGCCCAGGAGATGATCCTTGGGATTGGTGGCGTTAGGGCGCTGAGAGAGCTGGGCATAGATATCGATGTATATCACTTCAACGAAGGACATGCATTATTCGCAGGTTTCGAGCTGATGCGTGAAAAGATGGAAGCTGGGAAGACTCACGAAGAAGCGATGGAATCAACCAAAAATGAAATTGCTTTCACAACACACACGCCTGTGGTTCAGGGAAATGAGTCGCATCCTATTGACAGACTGATGTACATGGGCGCAGACAATAAGGTTTTCTCAAGGTCTCAGTTGAGAGCTCTTGGTGGAAGTCCTTTTAATATGACAGTGGCTGCACTTCGTCTATCTAAGAAAGCAAATGCGGTGGCTCAGCTTCACAACGAGACAGCCAATCAAATGTGGTCTAAGGTGGACAACCGCGCAGAGATCATCGGCATTACCAACGGTATCCATATTCCGACTTGGGTGGATGAGCAAATGATCAAAGTTGCAGAAGAAGGTGGAGACCTTTGGGCAACTCATATGGAGAACAAGAAGAGATTATTCGCATACGTGGAGGAAAACAACGGGGTAACTCTTGACCCAGATGTGCTAACGATTGGCTTCTCCAGACGGGCAGTTGCTTACAAGCGCAGTGATTTGATCTTCACCAAACGAAGCGTAATTGCTCCATTGTTGAAAAAAGGGAAGCTTCAAATCATCTTCTCAGGAAGAGCGCATCCATTAGATGATGCCGGGAAAGCGACCATTGAGACGATTGTTGATCTATCTAAAGAATATCCTAACTCTGTGGTCTTTCTACAGAACTACAGCATGGAGGTTGGAGCATTACTAACTGGGGGTTCAGATGTTTGGCTCAACAACCCTCGAAGACCAAAAGAAGCAAGTGGTACATCCGGAATGAAAGCTGCTATGAATGGTTCGCTGAATCTTAGTATTCTTGATGGATGGTGGCCTGAAGCTTGCGATCATGGAGTAAACGGATGGCAATTTGGAGATGGATTTGAGAGTAAGGGAGTGAAGAAGCAGGACAAGCACGACGTGAATGCTTTGTATGACGTACTTCTGAACGAAGTTATTCCAACTTACTATGACAATCATGACAAGTGGGTTGAGATGATGAAAGCTAGTATCCTCAGTACGAAAGACCAGTTCGCTGTGAAACGTATGCTCGAGGAGTACTATGATTTGCTTTATACGGCATAATATATACTAGGAAAACATGGAGGAGCTTTTGAAGGCAAAAGCTCCTCTTTTTTTGCTAATCAGTAAGAGAAGCAAGGTTCTCTTCAAAAACGTTTAAACTCTTATCTCCAACTGCTTTCGCCCTATCTATAGCGTACATATAAGACTGTTTAGCTAGCTCCTTTTCTTCGCACATTTTGTAGGCGTCACCCATACTATCCCAGTTGTTGGCGGATAGGGAGTCTTTATGGAGATTGTAGGAAAAGAATTTTTTTGCTCTTTCACATTGGTTCATTTCCAGCAATCGATAACCCATCTCATTGATTGAATTGCTGTTTATTTCATAGGTAGAAAGTACGTGCGAAAAGATACTGTCAGCTTTTGCTTCTTCATCTACATCTAACATTTTCACCCCTATCCTCAACAAAGAACTCGCTGACGGTTTGACCGGATATCCGACTAAATCACTAAGTCGATCGAAGTATTGGTTTAAAGCTTGAAAACCACCATTGTCATTGAATTTTTTAATTGAAGGCCATTCGGGATACCCTTCTAAGCTGTGCTCATCATTTAAGTCATGTGCGGCAAGGTAAGTTTGGTGAAGTAGATCTTTGTCGCGTGTAGTTTGAATATTTGAAAGGCTAATTATGGTAGTTCCATCTTCATATAGGGCAATTGCGGATTTGTATCCTGGAAGCGCACCGCCATGCATAATCATTTGAACTAATGTGTTCCTCTCCACTAAATCGTCCCAGTTGATGATCCAACCGTAACCAAAACCACCTTGATTTGGCCTGAACATCAGATCATAAGAGGATGCGGAGATCAATTTTTGCTGACGAATGGCTTTACTCCACTTCCATAAATCGGATACAGTAGAATGTATGCCACCTGCTGCATACTTACCCGATTGATCGCGAAAACCTGCAAGTTGAATCGATCCCCCATAGTCAGACTTAATCCAATCCAATCCGTACAATTCCTTATACCTAAAACCCTTCACCACATTTTTTTGGACATAATCATTAGTGCCAAAAGCAGTGTTACTCATTTCCAGTGGTTCAGTGATGTATGTAGATAGCAGTTCAGCGTAGGTTTGGCCAGTCACCTTTTCAAGAATAGCTCCAACAAGCATATATCCAAGACTGCTATAGTATGTGCCCTCTCCAGGTTTAAATCGCATGGAGCATTGGTCAATCATGCCAACTAATTCCTCTGGTGTGTAGCTAGATGTTGCGTATTTTGAGTAGCTATAACCCAGAGATACCAATCCTTCGTAATGAGGGAGCCCAGAGCTATGGTTTAAGAGCTGATGCATCGTAGCATTTCTCAGTTTCCTGTTCTCAAGCGATGGAAGATAAGCGCTGATGGATTGATGAAGGTCTATCAGGTTTTTCTCCACGCAGATCATTGTAAGCATGGCTGTAAATTGCTTGGTAATGGAGCCTATCGGAAATTCACCGTTGAGTTGGTGAGGGGTTTTGAGTTTCCAATCTTCAAAACCGTACGCCTCATGGAGTTGAATGGAATCGTCAACAGCGACTAAGATAACACCACTGTAGGGAGTACCTAACTTCATCCGATGGCCCTTTTGCTCAAACGCTTCATAAAGTTCTGCGACTGGTGTTTTAGAGGAGGAGCATCCGGCCACTAGAATGGCCAAGATGATCAACTTGATTATTGGTTTCATGTCCTTTGAGTTTTTCCCAAAGGGAAACATGTTGCTTCAAAAAGGCTGATGAATAGGTGTGACTTCAGCACGCCATCTTTACGCCATCTACTAGAAAACAGATGGGAATCGTTGCAGAAAGCGATTTTTACCACTTTTTGCTTGAAGAACTACCATAGTCAAAAGGGCTAAGTTTATCGTCCAAAAAAGGATAAAGGTCATCGTGACTGGACTAAATTTTCCCGGGTTCGTTTCGCCCCAAATCAAGATCGTTACATTCAAAGCTGCAAAGCCAACAATCACGAGAAGTATGGACCAAAGCGTCTGAACGACGAGAAAAGCACCGCCAATTCGCCTAGTTTTTTTTGCCTTAGACATGGAAAGAAGTATAACCAAAGGAAGTATCAGGTTTCCAATAACTGGGACGATAACCAAGAGGCTACTTACACTCATCAGCGTAATAACTCTATAGTTGAGTTCGCTCTCATTTTCTTCGTCTTCAAACAGTGAGGATATCTCGAGAATATCCTGAAGTCTGGCCAAAGTGTGTAGCTGTGGAGTGCCTTGATTATTCTCTATTCGCTGAATTGTTCGCAGAGAAAGCCCTGATTCTTCCGCAAGCTTTTGCTGTGTCCACCCCTTACTGGAACGTTTTTTTGCTATTTCTTCTCCTTTGTTCACCCTTGCAAGCTATTGCTTTCAAAAGTAGAATATATTGGAATCCACTGGGCGGTGGAATGTGAAATTTTCCGTAGGTGAGAGAGAGGCCTTAAATGCTAAATACTTCACCAGAGGCGCTGTTTCTTTTTGGCGCAAATGAAAACCTGAAGACTAAATCAGCGACTCTCCATTCAAATCGGTAGTCAGAATTTCGCTCATGTAGTCAAAGAAGGGTCGCATTTTGCCGTATCCTTCGCTGGCTTGTTGAGCAAAATCTGCTGATTGCACTTCTGCATCCGTAAAGGACTTTTTCAGAAGAAGTTGTTTGTGTTTGAGGAGATCAATAGCTGGGTCTTCTTTCGTAAAACCTCTGGGTGCACTTTTTACTTGCTCACCTTGAAGCCCTCCAAAATAATTAGTAATGTCGGATGAAGATATGATTTCTCTCAATCGTTCGGGCTCTTGCTGGATTTGCCTACGGATATGCAGCATATCAGCGGATGACGGCCCAAAGAAACCGCCGACAATAACTGAGGCTCCCCTTTCTATTCTTAAGTAGTAGCCACCTCGCAGCTTTTCTGTTGCTCGCTTGAAGCTTGCACTTCTGTGAATATTGTATGGCGTTTTATTCTGAGAAAACCGAACATCGCGGTAGATCCGGAAGATCTTAGTGGACTCACGATCGATCTCATCTTGATCACTTAACCCACCCTCAATCTCAGCTACTAAGTGCTTAAATGACTCTTCTGCTGATTTGAATTGCGGCTTATGTTCGTTGAACCATTCTCTGTTGTTATTTGCTTCTAATGATTTAAGGAACTGAAAGACATTTTTCATCTAGTTAATTTAGGCCATAAGGAACTCATCTACAGCTTTGGCCGCCTCCCTTCCTTCGGCAATAGCCCATACGACCAAAGACTGGCCTCTGCGCATATCTCCTGCAGCAAATACTTTGTCTGCACTAGACTTGAAATTTGTTGTGGATACGTTTCCTCTTTTATCCAAATCAAGTTGTAACTGGTCTAGGAGTCCTTCTTTCTGTGGATGCAGAAAGCCTGCAGCAATTAGAGCTAGCTGAGCTGGGATAATCCTCTCAGAATCTGGCCTTTCGATCAGTTTCCCGTCTTCAAAAGAGATATCTACTACTTTGAGACCACTGAGTTTTCCATTTTCACCTACAAACTCTTTGGTCATCAAAGCCCATTTACGTTCGCAACCTTCCTCGTGAGAAGTAGAGGTGCGTAGGATCATTGGCCATTCTGGCCATGGGTTGTTTTCTGCACGATCGATGGGTGGCTTATCCATAATTTCTATTTGCGTAATGGACTTAGCTTTTTGTCTATTGCTGGTTCCGACACAATCAGATCCAGTGTCACCACCACCAATCACTACCACATCCTTATCTGTCGCTAGCACTCTATTTTCAGTGGATAGGTTTCCTGCCACGTCTCTGTTTTGCTGCGTTAAGAAGTCCATGGCAAAATGGATTCCTTCCAAATCTCTGCCTGGAATGGGTAGGTCCCTGGGAATAGTACTTCCTCCACACAGCACAATCGCGTCAAATTGCGTGTTTAGCTCTTCTGCGGTGATATCCTGACCAACATTTACGCTGGTTTTGAAAGTAATTCCCTCTTGCTTCAATAAGTCCACTCGGCGCATAACCACTTCTTTGCTGAGTTTGAAATCCGGTATTCCATATCTCAGGAGACCTCCGATTTCTGTATCTCTTTCAAAAACGGTTACTGCATGTCCAGCTTGATTCAATTGATCTGCAGCGGCCATACCTGCTGGTCCTGATCCTACAACAGCTACCTTTTTGCCTGTCTTCCTTCCTGGTTTTTTGACTTTCTCGAGCCCTAGATCAAAAGCCTTTTCCGCAATAGACTTTTCAATGTGTTCTATCGCTACAGGTGGCTGGTTGATGCCTAATACGCAAGACCCCTCGCATGGGGCCGGACAAATACGACCTGTGAACTCTGGGAAGTTGTTGGTAGATTTCAAAATGCTCCAAGCTTCTTCCCACTCACCTCTGTAGACAGCATCATTGAAATCAGGAATGTTATTTCCAAGCGGACACCCGGAATGACAAAAAGGAACTCCACAGTCCATGCAGCGTGCTGCCTGCTTGGTCGTCTTTTCTTCGGGGAAGTTCAGCTCAAACTCTTCGTAGTTTTCAATTCTATTTTCTGGTGCTTCCTTAGAAGGAAGTTCCCTGGTATACTCTAAGAATCCTGTTGGTTTACCCATAACTAAATCAATAAATAGGTGTCATTGGAATTTTGGACTTGGCCTCATCGAGGATCGATTTATACTTCACAGGAATCACTTTCACCATGTAATTCAGGTGTCTTTCCCAGTCCAGTAATATTTCTTGTGCAAGGCTACTTGACGTGTGCCTCAGATGATTAACGATGAGTCGCCTAATCTTCTGGATGTCGTCTTGATCCAAAGAATCAAATACAACCATCTCTTTGTTGCAATTATCCCTCAGACTTCCCGAGAGGTCAAGAACATAGGCAATTCCACCACTCATACCTGCAGCAAAGTTTTTACCCGTATCTCCTAAGATCAGGACAGAACCGCCTGTCATGTACTCACATCCATGGTCGCCTACGCCTTCTACGACTGCAACAGCTCCAGAATTTCTCACTGCAAATCGCTCACCGGCAATTCCATTGATGTAGCATTCACCGCTCGTCGCACCATACAGGGCGACATTCCCTATGATGGTATTTTCACGGGCATGAAATCTCACATTTCGTTGAGGGTGTATAATTATTCTACCCCCGGATAGGCCTTTGCCAACGTAATCATTGGCGTCTCCTTCCAGTGTAAATTTGATTCCTTTGGCTAGAAATGCTCCAAAGCTTTGACCAGCAGATCCCTTGAACTTTGTCTTGATCAAGTTTCCTGGTAATCCATCGGCTCCAAATTTCTGTGAAATGATACTGGAAAGAATTGCCCCGGTAGAGCGATCGGTGTTGTAAATCGGATAATCATATGCTGCTACCGAATTATTCGCAATCTCATCTTCCAAGTCGTGCCATATGCGATAGTCAAGCGCATCAGACAATAATTCTTGCTGCTTACGAGAATTATATCTCGTGTCATTTGTATCCTCGAAAGAGGTGATATTGGAAAGGTCTAAACCTTTCGCATCAACCTTTTTCGTCTGCTTTAGGAGATGACTTTGGCCCACCATTTCATTTATAGTCTTGAATCCAAGCTGGGCCATAATTTCACGTAATTCTTGAGCCATGAAACGGAACATATTGATAACGTGCTCTGGATCTCCTGTGAACAGCTCCCGTAGCTCTTCTCTTTGCGTTGCGATTCCCACAGGACAAGTATTCAGGTGACATTTACGCATCATGATACATCCTTCGGCGATAAGTGCTGCGGTAGAAACTCCCCATTCTTCTGCGCCTAGCAGTGTTGCAATAGCGATATCTCTTCCAGTCATCATCTTGCCATCTGACTGCAAGACAACTCTGCTACGTAAGCGATTTTTTACCAGTGTCTGCTGCGCCTCGGCTAGACCCATTTCCCAAGGCAAGCCTGCATGTCGTATGGAGCTCAAAGGAGAGGCCCCAGTACCTCCATCAGCTCCTGATATTAATATCGCATCCGCGAAACCTTTTGCTACACCAGCGGCAATCGTGCCCACCCCTGCTTGAGAAACCAATTTGACATTGACTCTTGCTTGAGGGTTTGCATTTTTTAAATCAAAAATAAGTTGAGACAAGTCCTCAATAGAATAAATATCGTGGTGCGGAGGTGGAGAAATTAAGTCCACCCCTGGTGTGGACATTCGGACCTTAGCGATCCATTTATCTACCTTGTGCCCAGGTAATTGGCCTCCTTCTCCGGGTTTAGCTCCTTGCGCGATTTTGATTTGAATTTCATCCGCATTATTCAAATAGTGCGATGTAACTCCAAATCTTCCGGAAGCGACTTGTTTGATTCTTGATCTTTCGGAATCACCATTTTCTTTCGTCTTGTATCGAATTGCATCCTCTCCTCCCTCACCGCTATTACTTTTACCACCAATGCGGTTCATTGCAATAGCTAAGGTGCTGTGTGCTTCATGTGAAATGGATCCAAAAGACATGGCTCCCGTGGCGAAGCGCTTGAGAATCTTATCTACTGGTTCTACCAGATCTATAGAAATGGGAGTTGCTTTCTTAAACTCCAGTAAATGACGTAAATAGAACGGTGATGAAGGATTGTTAATCCGATCCGAATACTGCCTAAAAAGTTGGTAGTCGTTCAGCTTCGTTGCTTTTTGAAGCATAGAGACTGCTTCCGGATCAATTAAATGCCTTTCCCCATCTCTTCTCCATGCGTAAACCCCCCCGTGGGATATGTAGGAATCTTTCTGGAAAGCTTTGGCATGATTCTCCCGAATACTTTCTTCGAAGTGGGAGAAAGAGTTACCATTTATTCTCGAAATGGTCCCTTTGAAGCACTTGGCAACTACTTTACTATCTAATCCTATGATCTCGAAGATCTGGGCGGCTTGATATGACTGTAATGTAGAGATGCCCATTTTAGACATGATCTTCAGTAATCCTTTTCCGATTGCCTGCGCATAATTGTCAGAAAGCTCATCGAAATCCAGGTTTTCTTTCTCAGCGTACGCTTTCATTTGACTAAACGCCAAATAGGGCATCACCGCACTTGCGCCATAGCCTATAAGAGTTGCAAAGTGATGTACTTC
>CAYYNA010000087.1:11771-12834 GCA_964472815.1 uncultured Roseivirgaceae bacterium | reverse complement strand
GAATCGAAGCAGATGTATTGTATTCAAAACAGCTAGTCGATTTTACCTGGAACGGTAATGAGCAGTTCACAAACCAAGATATTGATGTTTCAAAAGCTGGAGCAAGGGGAACACACTTTCGCGAGTTTGGATTAGGGTACGCTACCCCAGTGAATGAGCGATTGACTGTGGGTCTGAGAGGAAAGTTTCTTATTGGCTTTGCCGATGTAAGCACTCCCAACAATTTTAAATCTACCTTGAACACCAACGGAGAGGCATTCCAGTTAGATGCTAATTGGGAAAACTTTGCTCTTCGTAGATCCGGTCTGGATATCTATGAGGGAGAGGAAGGAAGTTTAGGCTCGCACCTGATCATGAATCAAAATCTAGGTGCCGCACTTGATGTCGGAGCGACTTATCACCTTAACCGATACTATACCATTACAGGGTCCATCCTAGATGTCGGGTTCATTGGGTGGAAGGAAGACATTCACAATGAAACACTAAACGATACCACATTTACCTATGATGGAGTCCAGCTTGACGACTTAGGGTCGATCAGAGAAACGATTGAGGATTCTTTGCTGGACAAATTTGAGCCTAGAGAGAATTTTGATGCTTATACCTCATGGTTACCCACCAGGGCCTACGGAAGTTGGATATATCACTACAGCCAAAACACAGATTTCTACGTTTCTGGAGGTGCCAGATATATCCAAAGAGAGCTGAAGATGCTTTATGGTGTAGGAGTAACGCACAGGTTTGGTAATATTCTCACTGCATCTCTGTCGGGCACGAAACTCCCTCAGCAGTTCTTCAATGTGGGTGCAGCTTTTGCGGTTGATGGAGGGCCTGTACAGCTTTACATGGCAGCAGATCAGGTGATAAATTTTTCTGTGCCAGATGCCAAGGCTTTTGACTTCCGCTTTGGGATAAACGTAGTGCTTAATCGAAATGAAGACTCTGGTGGCAGTGGCGGATTGAGTAGAAGGCCTCAAAAACCTAAGGCAAAAGGACTAGACACAAATGTCTTCTTAGGTAAACAAGTAAAAACTAAGAAGAGGGAAGGAATCTATTCCATCAT
>CAYYNA010000087.1:0-11671 GCA_964472815.1 uncultured Roseivirgaceae bacterium | reverse complement strand
TGAAAACATCACTTAGCTTAGAAAATGACTTCACAACAATCTTGAATTTTTTGGAGTCCGGAGCTTTAAGGTTATGCTTCGAAATGTAGATTTCTTTAAAGCCTAGCTTTTCTGCTTCATTGATTCTGTTTTCTATTCGATTGATCGGTCTTATTTCTCCTCCCAAGCCGACCTCTCCCGAGAAGCATATGTCCTCAGGAATGGGAACATCTTCGAAGGAAGAGAATATAGCAGCGCAAATCGCAAGATCAAGCGCTGTATCCTGAACCTTCAAACCGCCGGCAATATTCAAGAATACATCTTGGCTGCTGAGACGAACGCCCAGCCTTTTCTCGACCACAGCCAGAAGCATAGTCAGTCTTTTGTAATCATACCCCGTGGTGCTTCTTTGAGGGTTTCCATAGCTCGTTGGACTCACAAGTGCCTGAGCCTCTAGGATAAGCGGCCTATTTCCTTC
Source organism: uncultured Roseivirgaceae bacterium (assembly GCA_964472815.1). GTDB lineage: Bacteria > Bacteroidota > Bacteroidia > Cytophagales > Cyclobacteriaceae > Ekhidna. The sequence goes on along the minus strand of CAYYNA010000087.1, from coordinate 11,214 downwards.
CAAGGTGCCACCCAGTGCGATACCACTTAATCCTGGTTCTCTTGGAGAGATCAGTACTTCCGAAGGATTGGTCACTTCTCTCAAACCATTTGCATTCATCTCAAACATGCCCAGCTCAGAAGTTGAACCGAATCGATTTTTGATGGTTCTCAAAATTCTGTAGGATAAATGACGATCCCCTTCAAATTGTAGCACTGTGTCAACCATGTGTTCCAGCACTTTGGGTCCGGCAATCGCGCCATCTTTGTTGACATGACCAATAAGAAAGATAGGAATATTCTTCTGCTTTGCATATTGCATCAATTGGCTAGTACATTCCTTCACCTGTGAGATAGATCCCACTGCAGATTCTACTCGATCAGAGTGTAGCGTTTGAATCGAATCGATGATGAGAATTTCTGGCTGAAGCTTCTCTGTCTGTCTGATTACTTCTGACAAACTTGTTTCGGCGTACAGATAGCACTGTTCAGATTTGGATCCGATTCTTTCCGCCCTCATCTTGATTTGCTCGGTACTTTCTTCGCCAGAAACGTACAGTGTTTTCCTATTAATCCGAACAGCCGATTGAAGCATAATCGTAGATTTGCCAATACCAGGCTCGCCCCCCACCAATACTAGAGACCCCAAAACAATGCCACCACCTAATACTCTGTCTAGCTCTTGAATTGTGGTGGAAATCCGCTCAGCCGAAATGTTGGTGTTTGCTTCGTTGAGATTAACTGGCTCACTTTTTACCTCAAGAAAATCGCTTGAATTGCTGGCAGCAGATTTTGAGACAACTTCTTCCACATACGTATTCCATTCTCCGCAAGAGGGGCACTTTCCGATCCATTTAGCAGATTCTGCCCCGCAGTTTTGACAATAGAATACTGTTTTGGTTTTGGCCATTAACTCAGAGAAATTTAGCGAATTTAAATAGTCCATTTTTCTCTCGCTGAATCAAACATTAATTCTTGAAAGACATGGAATATTCAGCTTATTTTTGCGACCATGAATAGAGATCTGAAAGTTTTTGACTTAATAGAAGGAGAAAGAAAGAGGCAGGTAGAAGGGATTGAGTTGATAGCCTCCGAGAACATTGTTTCCGCTCAAGTTCAGGAAGCTGCAGGGAGCGTGCTCACGAATAAGTATGCCGAAGGATTACCCGGTAAAAGGTACTATGGTGGATGCGCTGTGGTAGATGAAATTGAAGACTTAGCTCGAGAGCGAGTAAAGGAGCTATTTGGCGCAAGTTGGGCAAACGTTCAGCCACATTCTGGAGCGCAGGCTAATGCTGCAGTAATGCTTGCTTGTCTAAATGCAGGTGATACTATTCTAGGCTTTGACTTGTCGCACGGGGGGCACTTGTCCCACGGTTCACCCGTAAATATGTCTGGTAAGCTTTATAACCCAACATTTTATGGGGTTGAGAAAGAAAGTGGACTGCTTGATTATGATCAGTTAGAAAAGACGGCTCGAGAAAAGAAGCCAAAAATGATCATTTGTGGTGCATCTGCTTACAGCAGAGACTGGGATTATGCCAGATTTAGAGCCATTGCGGATGAGGTTGGAGCAATTCTTTTGGCAGATATTTCTCATCCTTCTGGACTGATTGCTCGTGGACTTTTGAATGATCCCTTGGAGTACTGCCACATTGTTACAACTACTACGCACAAAACACTAAGAGGTCCTCGTGGAGGTCTGATTTTGGTTAGAGATGATATCGAAAACCCATGGGGAATTAAGACACCAAAGGGAATCGTAAGAAAGTTGAGTTCATTGTTGGATTCCGGCGTATTTCCAGGTACTCAAGGTGGACCATTAGAACATATTATTGCCGCGAAAGCAATTGCATTTGGAGAAGCGCTTTCGGATGACTTCATGAGTTACATTCTGCAGGTGAAAAAGAATGCAGAGGTGATGGCTCAGGCTTTTGTAGATAAAGGCTATGACTTGATTACAAAAGGAACAGATAATCATTTGATGCTAATTGACTTACGATCCAAGGACATCACAGGAAAGCAAGCCGAAGAAGCACTTGGCAAAGCTGATATTACGGTCAATAAGAACATGGTTCCATTTGACGATAAGAGCCCATTTGTAACTTCTGGAATTCGCTTAGGTACTCCAGCAATTACCACAAGAGGCTTGAAGGAAACGGATATGACCATGGTTGTGGATCTTATCGACCGAACAATCACCAATCATGAAAATGATGAGGAGCTATTGGCAGTTAAAGCAGATGTGAACAACTGGATGTCTGATATTCCATTATTCAAAGCGTAAATGCCGCTTGACCAAATCCCTGAGGAAAAGGAGATGTCCTTTCTGGACCATCTCGAAGAACTGAGATGGCATATTATCAGGTCTTTGATCGCAATAGTGATCTTTACTATTGCCGCATTCGTTGCTAAAAGCCTTGTCATTGATACCGTTATTTTGGGCCCTTCCAGGACCGACTTTTGGACCTACAGAAAGCTTTGTGAGCTGGCTGATTTAATCAATACGCCTGCATTATGCATCGATGAACTTACGTTTGAGTTAGTGAGTAGAAAGCTTAGTAGTCAGTTCATGACTCACATCACTGTCTCTTTTGTTGTGGGATTAATCATTGGGTTCCCATACCTATTTTGGGAAATCTGGAGGTTCATTAAACCGGGCCTTCACCCAAAAGAAAGAAGAGCTTCCAGGGGGGCTACCTTTTCCGTGAGCGTCCTTTTCATTTTTGGAGTACTTTTCGGGTACTTTGTTATATCCCCAATTTCGGTTCGATTTTTTGCTACCTATCAGATCTCAGAGTCGCTGCAAAACCTGTTTGATTTGTCCTCCTACATCACAACGGTGACCATGATCGTGCTAGGTAGTGGGCTACTGTTCCAGCTTCCTGTTGTCGTTTTCTTTCTCACCAAAGCTGGATTAATCAGCTCATCACTTATGAAAAAGTACAGAAAGCACGCCATCATAGTCATTCTTGTCTTGGGCGCGATGATCACCCCTCCTGATCCTTTTAGTCAGGTTTTGATTGCGCTTCCTTTGATGACATTGTATCAAATGAGTATCTTCATAGCAAGAAGAATTGAAAAAAGAGAAGCAAAAGCTGAGCAAGCACTGACAAAATGAGAATAGCTATAGGTGGCGATCATGCCGGATTTCAGTATAAGAAACGACTAATTTCCTTTTTGGAAGGGATGGGTCATGAAATAGATGATTTTGGACCAGGATCAGATGAATCTGTAGACTATCCAGATCACGTTCACCCACTGGCGTCATCCATCGCTGCAGAAGACCATGATTTTGGCATATTAATCTGCGGGAGTGGTAACGGTGTTGCGATCACCGCCAATAAGCATGAAAATGTAAGAGCTGCGCTTTGTTGGGTTGGTGAGATTGCTTCCCTTGCAAGACAACATAACAATGCGAATGTCATTTGCCTCCCGGCTCGATTCATCGCTTACGAATATGCCGAATCCTTAGTCAAGATCTTTTTGGAAACGGACTTTGAAGGAGGAAGACATGAGCGTCGAGTCAACAAGATTAATTGTTGATTTTGCGGTATGTCTTTTCGTCAACTTTGGTATAGTTCTCTTCTAGATAGGGAAACCTGAATTTTAGCTTAGTCATTATTTCTAACTCATCCACTATTATTTCAGGATCTGACTGTATCAGAAGGTCGTAAAATAAAGTAGCATCAGTATAATAGTCTATTCTCCCTAACGCCCTCTTTGAAACGTAATGACTAAAGCACGGCGTAAGCATTTCAGCCTCGCTGTAGACTTCTAATTTTTCTCCCAATACCATAATACCTTCTTTTGAAGGAATGGTACTATCAAGGGTCAATGATTTTGTTAAGTCTTGGTAGCTGTAAATGGAGAAACTAAGCAAACCGAAAATCACCAACCCAGGCATGATGGCCACAGCTATTCTCTTTCGGATTAGGATGAAATAATGGGTTAAGAAGTAGGCTATTACTGGTACTAGAAAGAGAAGTTCAAATACTGATTTTTCGATTGACAGGGTAAAAGTAACTAATGCCCCTACGAGAAATATCCAGAAGACTTGTTGCACTTTCTGCTGGAAGTTTGTCAATCGCGCAGATCCTAAAGTCTTGAATACAGAAAACAGAAAGATCAGTCCTAGAGGTCCCGCGATCAAGAGCAGATCCATGATGGGAGTTGATTTGCTTGAATTTGCGAGTAAGCCATCAATGAGAAATCTTTCAAGGAAAAGAGGAGCAGAGTCCATGAAATAGTAATACACCCAGCAGAGTGAAAAAACGAGTATAAATCCGAAAAAGTAGAGCGCTAGCCTTCTGAAAATGGCTGTCGTGAATAGGATCAGCGAGAACAGAAAAACTAGGAAAAAAACCGCTGAGGGCAAGTAGAGCATGGAGGCTATTCCGATGTAAATGCCACTCGTTAAGAATAGCTCGTCAGTTACTTGGTTGTCAATTCTCCTTAAAACATTCCGCAAGGTCAAAAGCACAAACGTTAAGCTCATGAGCTGCGGTGATAAGGTCATAAAATCCGGAATGCTTACTATCAGCAGAACGTACAGGAAGGCAGGCAAGTAGCTATTTTCATTGTATACTTTATTCTTCAGCAGGAGAGAGTTAAATATGCTGGCATGAAGAATTATCAGTAAAGTGCTAAAGATGTAAAATGAAAATGGTGTTCTGCCTAATAGTAGATCAAGTGATTTGTAAATAACCGCTGCAAATGGCCCGGTATAATCAAAGGTTTCGGTATACATGTTGAATCCCTTTGCCAGCCACTCACCTAGTAGCAACCATTTTAGTTCGTAGTAAGAGTAGTCAGAGATAAAGTATCCTTGGATTAACCTAACGATAACTAGAATCAGGAAAATGACAACTAGCCTGTAAGGATCGTTTATTCTGAAAAAGCGAAGCAATGATGTATTCGGTTAGCTCTTGTTTACGTTTCGAAAATAGATAATTGAATGAACCACTTCGTCATAATATTTGGATATTTGCATCATTTATGGAAAGTCAAAGACAAATAAAATATGCCAAACAGATCCAGAAGGATCTGGCCGAAATTTTTCAGAAAGACCCCAACTACTATTTCAAGTCAGCACTTGGCACCATCGTGCATGTGAACGTATCACCGGACTTGGGTTTGGTCAGGGTGTATATCAGCGTGTTCCCGATCAATTTAGCTGATGAAGTCTTTTCGCACCTTAATGAAATCAAAAGCGAAATTCGGCATACCCTAGGCAAGAGAATTAAGAATAGCGTGAGGATTGTGCCGGAATTGGCTTTCTTCCATGATGATACAGAGGAGAAAGCGCAAAAACTAGATAAACTCATAGATGGCCTGGAAATCCCTCCGTCCGAAGAAGAATGAATCTGCCTTTTTTCATAGCTAGAAGGTACTTCCTCTCAAAAAAGAAAAAGAACTTCATCAACGTCATTTCCACTATTTCCATGACGGTGGTGGCCATTGGAACTGCTTGTTTGATCATTGCACTTTCCGTATTCAATGGTCTTGGAGGACTGCTGAAGACTATGTATGGAAATTTTGACCCAGACATAGTTGTGACCGCATCTAAGGGTAAGTCCTTCATTCCTGATAGTACCTTATTTGATCAAATCGAGGAGATAGAGGGCGTCAAAGCAGTCACAGAAGTCATAGAGGATAATGTCTTGCTGAGGTACAAGCAGTCGCAAAGAGTGGTAAGAATGAAGGGAGTAAGTAGGGCATTTGACGAATATAGCGGTATACGAAATGTGCTGGTATCAGGAGAATTCCCATTGGTTAAGGATAGTGTTGGTTATGCGTTGATTGGAAGAGGAATCCAGTACGACCTTTCAATCAATCTGCAAAATGACTTTTACACCCTACAGATTTATTACCCTAGAGACATTGGACCAGGAGTTATGAACCCTGATAAGATGTACAATGTGCTAAATATTATTCCGGGTGGCATTTTTGCGATCGAGAAGTATTACGATGAAAACTATGTTTTCGTGCCAGTTGAGTTTGCCAGGCAACTTCTCAACTATGGGGAAAGGCTCACCTCTTACGAGTTGTACCTCGACCCTGATATTGACGGCAATAACGTGAAGCAAGAACTGGGGGTGCTTTTAGGTGACGATTTTTCGATCAAGTTCGGAGAGGAATTGCATAGCGACTTGTTCAAAGTTTTGCAGATCGAAAAGCTTTTTGTTTTCCTAATACTAACCTCCATCATTGCGATTGCTTCAATCAATATCTTCTTTTCGCTTACCATGCTGGTCATTGAGAAGAAGAAGGACATTTCCGTACTTATCTCGCAAGGAGCTTCAAGCAAACTTATTAGGCTAATTTTTCTCTATGAAGGTTGCATTGTAGCATTTACGGGGGCAGGTTTGGGTTTGCTTCTGGGGTTGGCAATCAGCTGGATTCAGCAGGAATTTGGAATAATCGGGATGGGGATGCAGTCCGCCATTGTGAACAATTATCCAGTGAAAATTCAGTTAGGAGATGTTGTTATTACAGTAATTGCAATTATAACCATCACGATCTTAGCATCCATTCAACCTGCCTTGAAAGCAAGCAAATCTTTTGCTTTGAAAACATTACAATAAAACAACAGCACGTTCACAAAAAACGTAGTGGGTTTCTTTGAAAATTTTGTAGTTTCGAAGTTGACCTAATTTTAGATTTTGTGAAAGTCTCCCCTGATGAACCGTTTGAATTAATCTACTCTTTGTACGAACATGAGTACTTGGGCTTTCTGTTTGAGTCTTTTGTGGTCCAGCTGAATGACAAGGGGAATCTCACTTTCTCTCATCAAAACATCTCCGCAAAAAATGCCGCTGAGTTTTCCTCAGGTTTAGACGATAATGACTACCAGATTATCAAGCTGATGGACGAAATACAGCAAGATAAGGTGGCACACAAGTTTCAGAAGAAGAGGCTAAAACCGGAAGAGTTCTTTCTTAAGACTTTTGATAAGACAGTCGGTGATGAAGCCCTACAGAACGAGATTAACGGCTATGTGGAGAGAAGAAGGTCTCAGATTCTTGAGCTAATCCACGGGAAGCGATTGTTCGAGATGGGGAAGGACGGTGAACCTACGTGGAAGGAGCTGGAAATTATGGATGAGAAAGCCACGATTCTTTTTCATTTCCGAAAAAACGATGATAATACTCATTACTTCCCCACCATAAAACTGAAGGGAGAAAAGGTCAATTTCCTCAATAACGAAAGCTACTTGCTATGTAAGGAGCCAGCCTGGCTGGTTTCCGAGGATCGACTTTTTACTTTTCAGAAGTCAATAAGCGGAGGGAAGCTCAAGCCCTTTCTCAAAAAGAAATTTATCCTTATACCGAAGGATATTGAGGAAACCTATTACAGAAAATTTGTTGCCCCGTTGATATCTGAGTTTGATGTGTATGCCAAGGGATTTGACATCATCACGCATAAGCCAAAACCAACACCCAAGATTACGGTCAGCGAGCTTCAGACCGTGGAATCAAGTTCTTTATTTGATCAACCCGGTCAAAACGGGAATGGAAATAGAAGTGAGAAGATGCTCATGGAGCTATCTTTTGATTACGGTAAGCACAACTTCAATGCGGACAAGCTTAGCAAGGTAAGTGTTTCAATGGAGCAAATGGAAGACAAGTACGTTTTTCATCGAATCACCAGAGATCATGAGGGGGAGAAAAATATTATTCATACACTGTCTGAAAAAGGTCTTCCGCTCCGTAATTCCAGGATTACCCTACCCAAGATTCAAGCATTTGATTGGATCGGCAGGAACCATCAGCTGCTTGCGGATTTTGTGATCAATCAAAACCAGAAGGACAAAAAGTTCTTTCTTGGAGAGTCTACAATCGATTTAGAAGTAACCGAGGGGGTAGATTGGTTTGACCTGAAGGCGCGCATAAAGTTTGGGGAGTTTGAAATACCCTTTGCGGAGATAAGAAAGTGTATCCTAAAGGGTAAAACGGAAATCACTTTACCAAACGGAGAAATTGGTGTGATTCCTGAGTCCTGGATCATTCGCTACAAGGATTTATTTGCTTTTTCGAATCAGACGGAAGAAGGAATTTTGCTTAACAAAATCCATGTTTCTCTAGTGCATGAGCTGAAAGAGGGAGACCTGGCAAAGGTGACCATGGATCGAAAGCTGGAAAAGCTTTTGTCCTTTGACGGAATTGAAGATTATCAAACACCTGAAGAGTTCAAGGGTCAACTTCGGCCTTACCAGTTAGCCGGTTACAACTGGCTAAGATTTCTTGACCAGTACAATTTTGGTGGATGCTTAGCCGATGATATGGGTTTAGGAAAAACCATCCAAGCGTTGGCCCTTTTGCAACAACAAAAATGCGAAAATCCAGATAGTACCAGCTTATTGGTAATGCCTACTTCTCTCTTGTATAACTGGGAAATGGAAGCAAGAAAGTTCACTCCCAAGCTGAAGATTCTAAACTACACAGGTATCAACCGGAACAAGAACAGTGAGCAATTTGCGAAGTACGACCTGATCATTACCAGCTACGGCACCACCCGTGTGGATACAGAAATTCTTTCGGAGTTTTATTTCAATTACATCATATTGGATGAGTCGCAAGCGATCAAGAATCCAGACTCTCTGATATCCAAGAAAGTTAGACACCTGAAGTCGAGAAGAAAATTAGTTCTCACTGGAACTCCGATTGAGAATAGCACCCTTGACTTGTGGTCTCAAATGAGCTTCCTGAATCCTGGCTTGCTTGGGAATGAAACCTATTTTCGGAAGGAATACTTGATTCCGATCGAGAAGAAAAGAGATGAGCTAAAAACGAACAAGCTTAATGCGATAATAAAGCCATTCCTTCTAAGAAGAGAGAAGGGTCAGGTCGCAAATGACCTCCCGGAAAAGGTGATTAATGTTCGTTATTGCACCATGAGTGAGGATCAGAAGGCTTTGTACGAAGATGAAAAGAATGCCTTCAGGAGCAAGATCATGGATGTCATTGAATCTGACGGAATCGCGAAATCGCATATGATTCTTCTCCAAGGATTGACCCAGCTGAGGCAAATCGCAAATCACCCTAAAATGGTGCAGCCCGAATATGATGGACTTTCTGGTAAGCTGGAAGAGGTAACTTACATGATGGAAAACTCTGTTTCTAAGGGTCACAAGGTGCTTATTTTTAGTCAGTTTGTAAAGCACTTGAAGATAGTTGCCGATTACGTCAGTGAAAAGAACATCGACTTTGCCTACCTGGATGGGACTACCAAAGATCGACAAGCGCAGGTAGAAAAATTTCAGAATGATGAAAGCGTTTCGGTTTTCCTTATTTCGCTAAAGGCCGGTGGAACGGGCTTGAATCTCACCAAAGCAGATTATGTCTTTTTGCTAGATCCCTGGTGGAACCCTGCAGTAGAAGCTCAAGCAATTGATAGAGCCCACAGGATCGGTCAGACGAAAAAGGTCTTTGCGTACAAGTTTGTTACCAAAGACACAATAGAAGAAAAGATCATCAAGCTGCAGGAACACAAACAGAAACTTGCCTCTGATCTCATCACGGTGGAAGAAAGTTTTGTAAAAGGACTCTCTCAAAACGATATTCAAGAGCTATTTGATTAAATTCTAAATCCTTAATAAGGGTAGGATTTTATTCTTGTTGTTAAAATGGGTACAACCAATTTCATAAAGTCGTTTATGAGAAACCCGATCGTAAGTCTGATTTGCTACATGCTCATGATCAATACTTGTCTTTGCTCCAAAGCCAATGGGCAGAGAGAGTTTGGGTTTAAAATGCCGGACGGGAAGAAAAGAATAGAGATTCCCTTCGAGCAACATAACAACCTGATCGTAATACCCGTCACTATCAATCGATTTCTTACACTTAAGTTCATTCTTGATACTGGAGTGGAGACGGCCATTCTTACCGAGAAGCTGTATGCGGATGTCTTAGACATCAATTACATGAGGGAGATTACCATAGCCGGCCCGGGAATTATTGATTCAGTGCAAGCGTATGTCGCCAACCAAGCAACGTTTGGTTTACCAGGTGGTATCATCGGCCAAAACATGAACATGCTGGTGCTAAAAGAAGATTACCTCCAATTGTCTGAGAACATAGGCGATGATGTTCATGGAATAATTGGATATGATATCTTCAGTCGATTTGTGGTTGAGATCAATTACGATGACAATATCCTGACATTGCACACTCCTGAGAAGTTCAAAAAGAATAAAAAGGAGGTTGCCGTCCCGATTTATTTGTACCGCTCCAAGCCATTTATCCAAGCTACAATTAAGCAGAAGGATCAAAAAGCAAATCTGGATATTATGATTGACACGGGAGCAAGTCATGCGGCGCTGCTTGACTATCAAAATGTTGATGGTATCAACATTCCGGAAGAACGAATCGTGACACGACTTGGGAGAGGCATAGCAGGCGAAATTCCCGGTTATGTCGGTAGGATGGATTCTGTAAAAATCGATTGTTTTGGCTTTGATAGAATGTTGGTTTCGGCACCCTTTGAAGGAGCCTACAACAAGGTAATAAAGAGAGGAGCGCGCATTGGCACTTTCGGTGGAGATTTACTTACTCGATTCAAGGTGACTTTTGACTACCCCAACAAGCAAGTCTATCTGCGAAAAGGAGACGAATTCAAACAGAAGTTTGAGCATGATATGAGTGGCATGACCGTAAATGCGGTGGGCTTTAATCTGGATACCATTCAGGTGGTGTTGATTGATAAGAATAGCCCAGCAGCGCAAGCGGACATCAGAAGAGGTGACATCATCCACTCCATCAATGGAAAAAGCTTAAAGACCCACCGGCTTTCAGATATTTATTCTCTGCTAAGATCCAGGGATGGACGAAAAATCAAATTGAAGATCCTTAGAGATGGCGAAAAGATCAAGAAGAAATTCTTCTTGAGAAGAATCATATAAAGCAGTTCAGCGACATTCGCGAACTGCATAGACTTTACTTCTTAATTACCCTGTAGCTCACCACATTTTCATTTCTACTTGTTCGATCGTAGAAGCGAAGGATGTAGATACCAGCCGGATATTCCGAGACATCAATGGTCAAGTTTCCATTGTATCCATTCTGAAGTTCTTGGCTCCACTTTGTCTGACCTGTAAGGTCAACTAGTTCAGCCGTGACATCTGCAGATTTTAAATGCCTGTACTGGATATTTAATCTATCTGTGGATGGGTTAGGATAAACTTCCAGATCCTTGAAATAAGTGAGAATCACTCCAAGTATTCTGGTAATTTCCA
>CAYYNA010000086.1:8467-12910 GCA_964472815.1 uncultured Roseivirgaceae bacterium | reverse complement strand
GCTTACCTTTTTGATTCAAATACAAATGAGCCTTATTGTGGGCTTGATCACATTCAAGCGGATCAGAAGCATCCACTTAGAATTTACAACTCACTCCTTTCCGAATACGGTGTTTTAGGGTTTGAGTACGGATATGCAATGGCTACACCGAATGCCTTGATGGTTTGGGAAGCACAATTTGGAGATTTTGCAAATGGGGCTCAAATCATGATCGACCAATTTATTGCGAGTGCGGAAAGCAAATGGCAAAGGATGAATGGGCTGGTTATGTTGCTTCCTCATGGGTACGAGGGTCAAGGGCCAGAGCATTCCAGCGCCAGGATGGAACGATTTTTACAAATGTGTGCGAATGAGAATATCATCATCGCTAACCTCTCTACTTCCGCCAATATTTTTCATTTGATGAGGAGGCAAGTGGCTTGGCAGTTTAGAAAACCTGCGGTTGTGTTCTCACCTAAGTCGCTCTTGAGGCACCCTGGAGTGGCGTCACCAATGAAAGATTTTACCTCCGGGAAATTCCAGGAAGTAATAGGTGACTCCTATGTGACCAATAAGGAAGTTAAGAAAGCGATCTTCTGCACAGGAAAAGTCTACTTTGACCTTCTTGAAGAACAGAAGAAACGAAAAGCAAAAGATATTGCTGTCATCAGGGTGGAGCAGCTATATCCATGGCCTCAAAAACAAATCGATGCGATCCTGAAAAAATACAGTAATCCAAAATTGGTTTGGACACAAGAAGAGCCAAGAAACATGGGTGCATGGGGATACATCAGAACACTGGTAGAAATGGATTTTGAGGTGGTCGCTCGAAAAGTCAGCGCCTCTCCGGCGACAGGCTTTGCTAGTATCCACAAAGAAGAGCAAGCAGACCTTGTTAAGAGATCCTTTGAACTATAGAATTGATCCAATCAAAAAATTTAAAACAAAAGAATAATGAGTCTTGAAATGAAAGTCCCAGCGGTAGGTGAGTCGATCACCGAAGTAACCGTGGCATCATGGACCAAAGCTGATGGTGACATGGTGGAGATGGATGAAGTAATTTGTGAGCTGGAATCTGACAAAGCAACATTTGAAGTGACGGCTGAAGCTGCCGGAAAGCTCTCAATAAAAGCCCAAGAGGGTGACACACTCGAGATTGGAGCCGTTCTCTGTCAGATCGATGATAGTGTTGCTGGAGCTGCTGCTTCTTCGGCAGCACCTTCAATTTCTCCTGAAAATGCTGCCCCAAGCGGAAGTGATACTGGTACTCAGGAAGGTAAGGCCACAGGGGAAGTCATGGAAATGAAAGTCCCAGCAGTAGGGGAGTCAATCACTGAAGTGACTATCTCAAATTGGTCAAAAAGTGATGGTGATTTTGTGGAACTTGACGAAGTAATCGCCGAAATTGAATCCGACAAAGCAACATTTGACTTAACTGCGGAAGCACAAGGTAAGCTGCAAATTGTAGCCCAAGAAGGAGACACGTTAGAGATTGGCGCTTTGATCTGCAAGATTGAGGTTACCGAAGGAGGAACTCCCGCCGCAGATTCAACAACTACTTCACAAGCAGAGGCAAGTAGTGCAGCAGCCGCAATTACTGGAAATGAGACTTATGCGACAGGACATGCTTCACCTGCTGCCTCTAAAATACTTGAGGAAAAAGGTATTTCTGCCAGTGATGTGAAGGGGACTGGGAAAGATGGAAGAATCACAAAAGAGGATGCGGTAAATGCAGAAAAAGCAGCCAAACCAGTAGCTGAACCCACCACTCCGCCGAAACCTCAATTTGAGGCTCCAGTCATCTCAAGTGGGATTTCCAGAGATCAACGAAGGGAAAAGATGTCCTCTCTTAGAAAGACCGTCTCCAAACGGTTGGTATCTGTAAAAAATGAAACGGCCATGCTCACCACTTTCAATGAGGTGAACATGAAGCCTATCATGGACTTACGAAAGAAATACAAAGAGCAGTTCAAAGAAAAGCATGAGGTCGGTTTAGGTTTTATGTCCTTCTTCACAAAGGCTGTTTGTGTAGCCCTGAAGGAATGGCCAGCTGTAAATGCCATGATTGATGGAAATGAGATGGTTTTCAATGATTATTGTGATATCTCAATAGCTGTTTCAGCTCCAAAGGGATTAGTAGTTCCTGTCATAAGAAATGCTGAGTCTTTGAGTTTCGATCAGATAGAGAAAGAGGTTGTGAGACTTGCCACCAAAGCTAGAGACAACAAATTGAGTATTCCAGAGATGGAAGGAGGTACATTCACCATCACCAATGGAGGTGTCTTTGGCTCCATGATGTCTACTCCAATCATAAACGCTCCGCAATCTGCTATTCTGGGAATGCATAATATAGTTGAACGGGCAGTGGTAGAAAGTGGCGAAGTTGTGGTTAGACCGATGATGTACGTCGCGCTTTCATACGATCATAGAATCATTGACGGAAGAGAATCTGTAAGTTTCCTAGTCAGGGTGAAGCAGCTTCTGGAAGACCCTACAAGGTTGCTTCTGGGGGTTTAAGCTAAATTTTAGATCTATCAAAAAATTCTAATATGGATTATCAAGTAGTAGTAATTGGTTCTGGGCCCGGCGGATATGTAGCAGCAATTCGATGCGCACAGCTAGGCATGAAGACGGCAATTATTGAAAAGTATGATACGCTAGGTGGTACGTGTCTCAACGTTGGTTGCATACCATCCAAGGCCTTGTTGGATTCGTCGGAGCATTTTCATGCCGCTGAGCATACTTTCAAGGAGCACGGGATTGACATAAATAAGCCGAAGGTGAACTTGAAGCAGATGATTGATCGCAAAGCTGATGTGGTGAAGCAGAATGTGGATGGGGTCGACTATCTAATGAAGAAAAACAAGATAGATATACTTCATGGCTTAGGAAGTTTCGTTGACAAGAATACGATTCTGGTTGAGGGCAAGGAAAAGAAGACGATTACTGCGGAGAAAGTCATCATAGCTACAGGATCAAAACCAGCAAACCTCCCGTTCATTGAGCTCGACAAGGAGCGAATTATTACAAGCACAGAAGCGCTTGAGTTGAAAGAAGTTCCAAAGCACCTCATCATAATCGGTGGTGGAGTGATTGGGATGGAGCTAGGGTCTGTGTATGGTAGACTTGGAGCTAAGGTTACAGTGATTGAGTTTTTAGATCGGATCATACCGGGAATGGATGCGACCATGGGCAAGGAACTTCAAAAGTCTTTGAAGGGACTCGGGTTTGATTTCCATTTGGGCCATAAAGTGACAGAGGTGAAGAAATCCGGAAAAAATGTCACCGTCAAGGCAGAAAGTAAAAAGGGAGACGTGGTAGAGGTAAAAGGAGATTACTGCCTAGTTTCAATAGGAAGAAGACCATACACTGACGGACTTGCACTAGATAAAGCTGGGGTAAAGATGGACGACAGAGGAAGAGTGGAGGTAGACGATCACTTAAGAACCAATGTGGATAATATTTATGCAATCGGCGATGTGGTAAAAGGAGCAATGCTTGCACACAAAGCAGAGGAAGAAGGAGTTTTCGTTGCTGAGTCAATTGCTGGCCAAAAGCCACACATCAATTATAATTTGATTCCAGGGGTGGTATATACCTGGCCAGAGGTTGCTTCTGTCGGGTATTCCGAGGAGCAGCTCAAAGAACAAGGTAGACAATATAAGGCAGGTAAGTTTCCATATAAGGCGCTGGGTAGAGCTAGAGCTAGTATGGATACCGAAGGACTGGTTAAAATCCTTGCGGATAAGCAAACAGACGAAGTTTTAGGCGTTCATATATGTGGAGCCAGAGCTGCAGATATGATAGCTGCAGGTGTCACCGCCATGGAATACCGAGCTTCGGCTGAAGATATTGCCAGAATGTCGCATGCCCACCCAACTTACATGGAGGCATTCAAAGAAGCTGCACTGGCAGCTACAGAAAACAGGCCAATACATTTATAATCATTTAGGGAGCCATACGGTAAATGTGGTTCCCTTACCTATTTTGCTAGCGACTTCCACTTTTCCCTTGAGGCGATCTACTGCGCGTTTTAAGATGTGAAGCCCAAGCCCTGTCCCTTCAATAGTTCTATTTGCCCGGAAGAACATTTTGAAGATTTTATCTACGTCCTCTTCGGTCATCCCAATACCATTGTCTTCGACGGCAATTACCACTTCATTTTTTAGTGAATGGATTTTTACTGATATGCTAGGCTCGTTGTTTTCGATTCTGGCGTACTTGATACCGTTTTCGATCAGGTTTTGAAGGATCGAATTGATCAATGACCACTCTGCTTTGTAGCTGACATCCTTAATATCCAGCTCGAAACTGATCTTATCAAAATTTTCTAGGTATTTATAGGAGGAGATGCAATCGCTGACAATCTGGGTAAAGTCGATCTTCTCTTTTTTGTCAGAATCATAAGAAATTCTTGTGAGCTTTAGCAGTTCGTTTAGAATGTTGCTAAGTCTGGTTGCCTGA
>CAYYNA010000086.1:0-8367 GCA_964472815.1 uncultured Roseivirgaceae bacterium | reverse complement strand
AGTTCGAAATCACCTTCTTTTTTGGCTATTTCATGGAGAAGTAGGTTCGACTTGAATTTGATTAAAATGATCTTGTTTTTGTTGCTATACTCCAGCGCCGTAATCAGTGTTTCTTTGGCCTTTTCAAGCTTGCCCATTTTGAGATAGAGTGCGCCCAACTTGTGGTGGCTCATAGCCCAACCAAGAATCTCACCCATTTCCTCGTGAATCTTTATGGATCTAAGAAGGTCTTTTTCTGCTTGTTCAAAGCGGTCTATTTCGGTGTATACTTTACCTCGTCCATAAAGAGCAAAAGCGAGTCCTCGAATATCTCCAGTTTGCTCTTTTAGCTCAATGGACTTCTCGATGATTTCTAGTGCTTTTTTTACTTGTCCTTGGTTTAAGTAAATCCCAGAAAGTGGATTAAAGGCATTGGACTGCAGGTTGGGGTCGTTCGCTTTTTCTCCTGAATCCACCGCCTCGAGATATATTTTTGTGGCGCTTTCTATATCTCCAAGGTATTCATAGATAGTACCAAGAGATTTTTGGACCCTGGACAGATTGTGGTAGTCTCCAAACTTCTTATAGGTAGGAATGCACTCCAGCAAATAATTAAGCCCTTTGTAGTAATCATCACGTTTGTAGTATGCTCCGGCAATGGTGTATTTGGCATTGGCAATCCCTTTTTCGTCTTCTAGTTTTTCGAAATAATCTAGTGCCTCAGACGCGATATTGATCGAAAGATCAAAATCTCCGATGATCATATGGAAAAGGGCAAGAAATGAAAGTGCTTTTGCTATGCAGGGTTCATCCTCTATTTTCTTGGCTAGATCAAGAGCTTCTTCAGCTAATGACATACTTTTTTCCAAGTTTTTGATCCTGAGCTCATAGGCCTGATCAAGCAAGGAATGAATCTTGTCTTTAGTTTCAGTATGAGATAACTCCAATTAGTTGCTGGTTTCTTGTCTTCAAAGAGTTATTCTCAAAGTTAGTAAAAAAGCACTCCTTTATTTCACATTGGGGTGGTCGTCTAAAATAATGGCTTCTTGAATTATTTCATCTACCATTCTAGTATCTATGCTTTCTAAGTCAAAAATCTCGATTCCTGCCACCAGTTTTCTGCCCTTACTGGTTAAAATTCCTTGCTCGTTAGAAAGCTGTGATCCTCTAAAAAAGGCCAACTCCACCCCATCATTCTTTATTGGATTCAAGTAGCAGATCATGCTTCTTCGATGGTAGGTTGGAATATTCCATTTTATGCGAGGCAGTAGGTCATGGTGGTGCTTGATATGCTGATGAAAAAAAGAAACGATGGCCTTTTGCTGACCACCGAGTCCCAGAATATAGTTTTCAATAGTATTCATTTCTTTTTCACAGCATACCTCAAGATCGTTTTCAGTTTTTCTTCTGCGGTCCTTCTAGGGTCGCTCAAATATATCTCATGATGATAACCATTTACTTCCAGATCGTTTTCATCAATAAATTCCATGATGCGCTCAATAGTTTTTTCCTCTTCGTAGAAGCTTCCGATATGCAGTCCTTGCACGCAGAGCCCTTCATGAATCAGTTCAAGTTTCACTTCCTCTGACTTTATGGAAGGGTTTTTCATTTGGAGTTTCGCCACTGCTCTCTGGTAGTGTTCTTTCTCCACAAAGTCTGGCATTCGGATTACGATCTTCCAGTACCACTCATCAGCAGGAGTCTCTGCAAACTTATGCTGTGCGGCGAGTCCCCCTTCTATCCACCAAAAACCCTCCATTTTTGGGACGATGAAATCCATATCTTGTGCTTTGCAGTTAAATTTTACTGCATAGGCCACTGCATATAGCTGATCTATTGCATTAAGGAATTCGTCTCCTTGGGGATCTCCCTTTCCTTGTAGTGACAGATAGTAGTAGCTATCCAGATCTTTGAGCTCGGGATTTTTCTTGGCGCTGTAGTAGTTCGGATCAGCTTTCCGTAGGTCCAGTTTTTCAATAGTCGCTTCCATAGTATTAGTTGTTAAAAGTGTCCAGTAAAGAATAGTGATTCATTTGCATTGAGCTTTCATCTATGATGGCAAAAACTTCCTGCGCTTTAGGATCATTCATCACCTGTTCTCCCGCTTTCAGCGCTGCTTCCTTTGAGGTCCAGTAGACAATATCAATCCATTGTCCTTCTTCGTTTACAGAAAAGCTTCGGTAGATAAATCCGTCAAATGCTTGGACACATTCATTGAGTAGCGTAAGCTTTTCTTTTGCTTGCTCGATTTGCACCCCTGGTTTCACGTTGAATGTGACTACTTCAATTGTTGCTGCCTGTTCCATTTTTGAGTTTGCTTGTGCATGACATCCCAGAACTGCCAGGACTGTCAGCAGATTTAACATCCATTTCATAAAAGCAAAGGAATTCAGGTGAGTGACAGCCTTATGTCACTAATGTCACAGGAAATGAAAAATTATTTGAAATGCCTAAAATCTCTCTTTTCTAGACTTTCTGGGGTGATTTTAGTGCCATTGATCTCTCCGGTATCCCAATCCTGGGTGATCTTCCAGACACCAGCAGTCCTTTTCAAGGCTACATGAAACCTGCCCACGTAGTAAACTGGAGTAGCTTCCGTATTATTAGTGATCCGGTAGTAGCCCACTTCGTAGGCATTATCTCCGTTACTAGTTCTGGTTTCGAAGGTAAACTCTATGATGCTGTTCTTGTCCTGGCCTTTCATTCTTTCCAGGTTTCTCGTTCGATACTCATCTCCAACCAAAAGCCTTCCAGGATTTATTCTCCATACATCGTGGCTGTGAACGCTGTTGTAAAGTTCTCCGTCATTGGTTTCCCATGCCTTTGTGAAGGGCATCCAAACTTGTGCGTCTATTTCTTCTTGAGCACTTTGCGCAAGCACTAATTGGGAGAAAGCGAGTAGTATTATGGAAAGCGTCTTATACATTGGTCAAAGTAGGTTGTGTAAATACCCGACTGTGGTGGGCTAACAAATCCTTGGCTATCGTTGCTGCTAATCCTTGCAGTTCTGATGGACTCACGATTTCAATCTCCTCACCAAACATCATCAGCCACCTTGCCAGATAATCGTAATAGGGAGTAACGAATTTCATTTCAAACCGATCATTTTCCAACTTCTTTTCTTCCACAAAACCCATGTAGTACTTCTGCTCGCCCATGAATCTTGCTGCCATGCTAGAACAAGAAATGATTGCTTCTTTCGCATCCGTGCCAATAAGGGCATCATTTAGAAAGTTTAGATAGTTAGGGTGTTTGGAAGGGTCTATTGATTCCGTAAGAATCTCAACTTTTTGAATTCTGTCTGCCCTAAAGTCCCGGAGATCTTGCCTAAGTCTGCAAAAAGCAATTAAATGCCATCTTCCAGTATAAAAGACCATGCCAAGTGGTTCCACTTCTCTTTGGGTAGTTTGATCAGAGTAATGGGAATAATAAGTCATAGAGATCAACTTATTGGTCGCCACAGCGAGTTGAATCGTTGCGATATGTGAATCGGGAAACTCTTTTGGAATGGGACTTGGTCTGATGGAAACTCTTTCTTCGAGATTCTCCAGAAACTCTTTGTCAGAATACTTTAGTACCGCCTTCACCTTTTCCATGGCCTTTTCATAAGTTCCAATTGTATCAGCATCTGCACCGCTTTCAATGAATTTTGCTCCCATTAAAAGGGCGCTAGCTTCCTCTCTATTGAATACCACCGGAGGGAGGTGATAACCATCTACAATAAAGTACCCTTCGCCTGCATCTCCTCCGATCGGGACGCCTGCCTCAAGGAGCGATCGAATATCTCGAAAGACAGTCCTTCGTCCGATTTCAAATCGATCCTCTAGTTCACTTAATGTCACCCTTGATTTTCCCTGTAGATGAATAAGCAAAGCATTTAGCCTATCAATACGATTCATAGAAGAAATTTAAGAAAATATAGGCTTAGACGAGCTGAATCAGTAGTCGTAATTCACGTTTTTGATTTGGGCAGCCACACGGTCATTTAATTTGATGGCATGAAATCCTTCCCAAAATGCCACCTGTGTATTCTCGTAATTAGCTTCCTCAATAAATGAGTCATCAATACCAATGAATTGCGCATCCGACGGAAGCTCGTACTGCACACTGGCATCATTTACTACTAAAACTGCGGAGTAATTCTTTTGGCCTTGAGAAGCAACGCCATCATAGGCTACACTGACTAGTTGAAAGCTTCCCTTATTTAACTCATACTCTTCTGTCCAAGAAACTTTGTCCCAAAAATTCGATCGGCTGGTATTAGGTGCATATTCAATTCTAAGAATCGCGTAAGTGATGTCGTCAATGTAGAGTCTTCCCGAAGTTTTTCCTCTTCTATTCTTTGGTTCAAAATCAACCACCAGAATTGTGTGATTTCCTATTTGCGATACTCCATCGTAGTAGTAATCATAATTCTTACGGTTCTTTTTGCTTAGAAACGAATTTGGCCTCCAAATGGAAGAGTGTGCCATGTCGCTTGCATTTCCTGATAGAAAGTCTTCTTCATCTACTTGCTTATAGATTTTCTTTCTGGATCTTTTAGGAGAAACAATAGGCGTCTTGTATTTGTCGATATTGCTTGGTGTGAAGATTTCCATTATTCCCTCAGTAACGTAGCAATAGCTTGCGCTATCTTTCATAGACTCCTTGTAGTAGCCTTCTAGCTGCTGCGGCTCCATCACATAATTGAGGTGGAAGTTATTGAAAGCCCTTCGCATAATCTGAGGTCCGGAGCGAACTGTGACATCCTGAAGCTGAGTGGTGGAAGGAGCAATAAAGACTTCATAGTATTTCTGATAGTTTTCTATTTTCTCCGTGTATGTCTCAAAACCAAGGTAGGAAATGGTGAGCTCCAGCTTTTGTGTAGGATTTTCAATGGGGATAGAGAATTCTCCATTGATGTTAGAAATGGTCACTTTGTTTCCCAAGATTACATGGGCGAAGGGAATAAAGTCTTGCGTCTGCTTGTCCTTGATGATTCCTTTTATGATTACTGGTTCGTACTGAGCTTGAACCAAGCAACATAAAGTCATGAAAAACAAAATGGTGGTTAACTTCTTCATGATGGGGTGAGAAGTCAAATATAGGGGGATATCTAAATATTATCAATTGATAATGTGAGTTTATTACAATAAAAAACAAAAAAAATCCAAGTCTTTCGACTTGGATTTTGAAATCACAAATAACTTAATGATGAAGAGGATAAACTATTTTGCCGCTAGATGTACCACATGTTCTACCTCCACGTCATGCTTGAGATCCTGATAACCTTTCCAGAAGGTTTCATTTGAATACTCTTTGGCATGTTCAAAAATTGATGCATCAGCATCTAGGAAACTATCACTTTCGGGAATCTGGCTTAAGACTTTTACGTGCTGCATGACCAACGTAGCACTGTATTCGTTTCTATTTTTGGAACTAAGTCCTTCGAATTTAACCTTGCTGAGTTCGTATTTTCCTTCGGTAAAATACCACTCTTCGGTCCAGGTCACTTCTTTCCATAGTTTCGACGCAGTGGCATCTGGCTTATAGTCTATGTGAAGAATTGCTAAGCTTGACTGATCGACTAATATAGTTCCGGAGACATTTCCTTTTGAATTGACAGGTTTGAATTCTATTACGTGCACTTTGAATCTATGAAATAAAGAGTCATCCTTAAATCTGAAGGTGTAGTTATCTCGGTTCTTTTCGCTCAAAAATGAGTTGGGTCTCCAAATAGAGCATCTAGCCATGTCACTGGCATTTCCGAAAAGTACGTTTTCTGCGTTTACATCTTCAAATACCACTTTCCTTGCTCTTAATGGCTTAATTGATGCGTGAGACTTGGAACTAATATTATGCGGAACGTAGATATCCACAATACTTTCAGCCAGGTAGTGAATGCCTTCAGTATTCTCCATGGCTTCTTGGTAGTAACCTACTTTGTGCGTCCTACTCATTTCATAGTTGATATGAAATCTATGGAACACCTCCGTCATTATTGAGGAGCCCTTGGCGACCTTATCTTCCTCTGCACCAAGCGCTGTTGCACTAATTGTGCTTGCTGTCAGGACAGCCAAAACGCTAGAGCGAAATATTGATGATACAATTGACATAGTATTTAGGGTTTTTTGGAATTACAAAGCTATGGCCCGCAATACCAAGGATTATCTGATATAATTACCCAATTACTTATAAGTATTATTATTATTCATCTATTGAGGTCTCCACTTAAAGTATTACTTTAAGTGCTGGAGGAGCAAAACAATCGATTCGCCTATTCAGGCGTTTAGCACTTTGGTGAGTTCCTCGATGTTCTTTTTGGAATTTCCAATGAAGATCTTTTCATCTACAATAAAGACAGGACGCTTTAGGAAAGTATATTCTTCATGGATGAGTTGACGGTAATCATTTTCCGAAAGGTCCTTTTCTCCTAATCCCATAGAGCGATACTTCATTGCTTTTCTTGAAAAGAGCGCTTCGAATGAGGCACTTCTACTTTGCATCTCATCGATTTGATCCAGCGTCATTTTTTCCGTTTTGATGTCTTGCAATTCGAAATCAGCGATGAGCGATCCCAATTCATCCATGATTCTTTTGCAGGTGCTGCAAGTGGAGAGATAATATAGTTTCTTCATACCGAAAAGTGAGTTTCGAAGATAGTTTGCTAATCAGTAAATTACTATGTCTAACCCCATACTCATGAATATCGATAGAAGAACTTGGATGAAGCAAAGCCTGCTCGCATCTGCCACTGTACTTTTGGCTGGCGCTCCAATAGCCAAAGGATGTGCGAGTGAGCGAAGGTCTTCCGAACTGCCACTTAGCGAAGACCTACTTCTTCTCAATTGGAATGAGAACCCATATGGACCACCAGCGTCTGCTGTGAAGGCGGTCAATGATTGTATGGAAAAGGCTAATCGGTACCCAGATGAGTTGATTAAAAGTCTCAAAGAAAAGATAGCGGGGATTAACGGACTTAAATCAGAAAATGTACTTCTCACCTCCGGCTCTACAGAAGTCCTCAGTCTGTTGGGTCAGCATGCCGGCCTGCAGAAAGGAGAAATTGTCACTCCTTATCCTACATTCCCTACGGCGCTAGAGTTCGGAGAACGCTTTGGTGCCAAGATTCAGAAAGTTCCATTAGGCGATAATGATCGAATTGATTTTGATCAGACAATAGACAACATCTCTTCTAAAACTTCGCTAGTCTTTATTTGTAATCCCAATAATCCCACCGGCACGGAAGTGAAGACAGAGGACCTTAAGAGCTTTTGCAGGCAGGTTCCGGAAGATGTCCTGGTTTGTATAGACGAGGCTTATATCGAGTATTCTAACGCAGGGTTAGCTGGAAGTATGGTTTCGCTGATCTCGGAGTTGCCTAATCTTTTGGTGGTTCGCACTTTCTCGAAGGCCTACGGCTTGGCTGGTTTAAGACTCGGCTATGTCATGTCAAATGCTGCTAATATTAGTGCCTTGAGTAGAAGGCATCTCGGTTTTGAAGTTTCAACTGGGTGGCCCCCATTGGCAGCAGCGGAAGCAGCGCTTGACGATAAGAACTTCCTCAATAGCTGCTTGACGAAGAATCAGGAAGGTAGAGAAATTGTTTATCGTGCATTTGATGAATGGGGGGTAGCATACAATCCAAGCTCCACAAATTTCATTTACGCTAAGCAAGAGCATTTTGAGAAACATGTGGTGGCGTACCTCGAAGCGGTAGGAATCTTAATTACCAAATGGCCTGATATGTACGACCATATTAGAATAAGTATTGGCAAGCCTGCTGATATGCTCAGATTCGTAGAGGCTATCGACGATTTTAGAGTCTGATCTGAAACGTCTCTCAGGAAACTTTTTGTGATTTTACTGGAGATTTGTAAAACTCTGAAGGGTAGAATTTTGTAAAGCTTGTATGAACTTAAGAAGTATAATCCAAAACGCACTTGAGCAATCCATTTCACCAAGTGAATATGACGAACTACTGCAATCATACGCGAAAGAGGGGAAGACCTCAGGAGAACAGAAAGAGGATCTCATATATTACACCAAACTAAATGCACAGCGTTCCAAGCGCATTACCAAAACGACTTCTTTAACTTCAGAGCTTTCTGACCAAATAGCCGCATTGCAGAAGCAAACTTGGCTCCTTATCACGGAGACCTGGTGTGGAGATGCAGCGAATAGTGTACCTATCATTGAAAAATTGGCGGAATTAAAGCCGGAAGTAAACCTACGTATTGTTCTCAGAGACGAACAGCCAGAGCTAATGAATCAGTTTCTGACTAAAGGAGGGAAGTCTATTCCGAAACTGATCGCGCTTGACGATGATCTAAATGTGCTTTTTAGCTGGGGACCAAGACCTGAGGAGCTTCAGAAGATTTACTGGGATTGGAGAGAAAGCGAGAATAA
>CAYYNA010000085.1:0-13225 GCA_964472815.1 uncultured Roseivirgaceae bacterium | reverse complement strand
TTAAAATCACCAAATGCCCTTAGATCATCTTCCGAGTGCTCCAAAACAAAGCGATGTGGCTCATTCCCCATCAATTTCAGGAACTCCCGGGTCTTATTCATGATCGTTTTCCTCTGGCCCCAAGCAAAAACGGAGGCCATCAACCCGGCTATCTCAATATCTTGCTTCTTTTCGTATTCATGTGGGATAGATACAGGATCGGAATCAATGAACCCTGGTCGATTGTATTCTTCTACCTTGCTATCCAGGAAAGACTTGAGATCAGCTCTCTTCACTTCTTGTAGTAAGAAACTTCCACTTTTGATTTGGAATCAAGTATTCCTAATTGATCGTAGGCAGATCTTGACAACCGGAGTAGTAGATTTTTGTTGAGGCCAGTATCTGGAAGCCTGCCAACGACCTTAACGTGTACAATTCGGTTATTCATCAAGCTCCTGACTTCCAGATCAGTGCCGATTGGCAAAGTTCGATGCAGCGCAAGGTACCTGGTCGTCTTCATAGATTCGATGACTGATGTTGTCCCCTCTTCATATATCCTTTCAAAGCCATCTTCATCAATTCTCACCGTCCTTTCCTCAGTGGGTTTAACCAAAGACAGCTCCTTCTCGGCAGCATCACTTCTAAAAAGTAAGGATTGGCCGATTTTCAAATAATCAGATCTCAATTCGTTCCATAATCTCAAGCTATCTAATTGAACGCCAATTTTCGTAGCAATTGAGCTTAATGTCTCTCCTGTTTGTACAAGGTATTTTTCAAAACTTTCGGATACATCAGACTTGGCACTGTCCACTTTCAGCATCCCTTCTGAGGTCGATTCATCAACTTTGACACTTTCTGCTTCTTCATTAATTCCAGGCTTAGCAATGGAGATATTTGATACTCGGAGGGACATTCCTGGTGAAATAGCATTTCCCTCCAAATCATTCCAGTTCTTTAGCGTTCTCACCTTTATTCCATACTTCCGAGAAATGCTGTAAAGCGTCTCGCCTTCCTCTACACTGTGAATGCCAGTAACATCCGAATCAATCGGAAGTTCTATGCTTGCCTTCTCAGCATCCTTTATCAAAACCTCCAGCACTTGGCCTATCTCAATGCGATTATCAACAATCTGATTGTACTCAATGATTGAGCTTACTGAGCTCTTATATCTTCGAGCAATAGAATACAGCGTCTCCTCTTCATCTACTTGATGGATCACGAAGGAACCCTCCTCTCTTATTTCAAGTCTAAGGCTGTCGGCAGGAAGTAGTCGAGCGTCGGCTGCTACATAGCTAAACAGGATACTATAAAGAATAAGTACAAACCTCATTTCTGTCTTTAACGAAAACCAATTGGTCCTTGACCACAAAAAACGATCCACTAGAAAACCCTTTCATGCCATCATCTTGCTGGATTTTCCAGATTTTCTCACCCTCCTTGATCAGCAACAAAAAACGATCAAACCCTTCTCCAGAACGAAGATAGTAGCTGATTATGATAAATTCCTTCCACTCTAAATATTCGCACGAGAGAGATAGCTCCAGAGATAAAAAATATGCAACCATCTGATGGTACTCTGTCCCCAACTCAAATAGGCTAGGTTCTCTTATCTGAACATTAAGTTCAGGCAGTTCATCAACGCTTTCAACCGATTTTTTTGATATTGATGTCCGCTTGAGCAGGAAAGCTGAAGGATCATTTTCATCTTGATACTCAATTGTATATAAATCATCTCCAGCTAAACCGATCATCTTTTCATACCACGGAAGTTCTAATTTTAGCTTGCTTGCCTCTAACGAGGTAAGATTCACTTCGAATAAATCCGCTTCGTTATCCTTGCTACCTCTGCAATCAACAAGCAATGACTCATTTAATTCGTGGTACAATAGAGTCCAAATAGGATATTCAAACACCTTAGATCGAATGTTATCGGGTAATTCTGCGTTCATATTCTGGACGGAGAAGTAATAAAATTTATGAGCGTATCAAAGATGGAACTTATTTTTATGGGAATGAAAAGAATAGCGTGTTTGGGACTGCTTCTTCTATCCTTCCTTGGATTTTCACAAGACAGCACTGGGGTTCAAGTTCTACATCTCAAAATTGGAGATGCTATAGACCCTAGAACCAATCGATACTCCGAACTTGGACTGGAAAGAGCTTTGGAAATAGAAGCAGACTATGTAATCCTTGAATTAGACACATACGGTGGAGCATTGAATGACGCTGATGATATCAGGACTAGAATTCTGAATTTCGAAATTCCCGTATATGCCTTCATCAATAAAGATGCAGCATCTGCTGGAGCACTCATTTCAATAGCTTGCGATAGTATTTACATGGCCAAAGGATCCAGCATTGGGGCAGCCACGGTTGTGACGCAAGATGGGGCAGCAGCTCCTGACAAGTACCAGTCTTATATGCGATCCATCATGCGATCTACTGCAGAGGCAAAAGGCAGAGATCCCCGAATGGCTGAAGCAATGGTTGACGAGGACATAGATTTGGATAGCATCGCAACCGAAGGGAAAATTCTAACACTATCTACCAGTGAAGCAATCAGATTTGGCTTTTGCGAAGCTGAGGTTTCTGATATTGAAGAAATCATGAGAAGGTCTGGAATTGAAGAGTATGAAATTGAGGAATATGAACTGGATGCAACAGAGAGAATTATATCTCTGTTTCTGAATCCATTTGTTAGCGGCATTTTGATCTTGATCATTATTGGAGGAATCTACTTTGAGCTACAGACTCCAGGTGTTGGTTTTCCGATACTTGCGTCAATCATTGCGGTAATTCTGTATTTCGTTCCGAACTATCTGAATGGACTTGCCGAAAATTGGGAGATTTTACTTTTTGTGGTTGGAGTCATTTTGATAGCCCTGGAAGTCTTCGTTATCCCCGGGTTTGGTGTCGCAGGAGTCCTGGGCCTTGTCTGCACCTTAGGGTCCTTAGTATTAGTCATGCTGAATAACGATATGTTTGACTTTTCCTTTGTTCCTGTAAGCGAAATTTTCGTGTCTTCAGCAGTCGTGATCGCAGGACTGCTAGGTTCAGTTGTTATCATGTTCTTCGGAGGGGCAAGGCTTCTAAATAGCAATGTTTTTAAAAGGGTTGCTCTCCAAGAGGTCCAAGACAGAGATCAAGGTTATACATCCACTGTTTATAAGAAAAAATCCATGATAGGCATGAAAGGGATAGCTTATACACGCTTGAGGCCAAGTGGAAGAATAGAAATTGACGGAATCATTTATGACGCATTTACTAGAGGAAACTTCATAGAGGAAGGAGTCGCAGTTGAGGTGATTTCTGATGAGGGTACTAGTCTTAAAGTCAAAGAGGTCAAATGAAACTCTTCCCCACACTTATCTGGATTTTCACCATTCTGGCATTTGTTTTTCTCTTCTTTTCATTAAGATCAAATACTGACCAACTCCTGTATAGCGTTATCGCCCTTGTCCTCTGGGGAATTGCTTATTTGATCAATAAGTTCAAACCAAAATCAGGAGAAGAATAGATAAACCTTGATCAAAAGCTTTGATCAAGAAAATCTTCGAAACTACTAACAATAGTTTCCACCTCTTCTTTGCCAATGGATCTAGAAATGAAAAGAGATTCGAACTGAGATGGTGCAAGGTAAACGCCTCTTTCTAGCATGAATCGAAAATACTTACCAAATAATTCGGTATCACATGACTTTGCCGTTTCAAAATCTACTACTTCCCTTTCTGTGAAAAAAAGGCTGAGCATGCTACCAATTTGGTTTTGTGTGTATTTCAGCTTTTTCTTTTTCAATGCTTTGCTATAGCCAGTAGCTATCTTCCTTGTAGTACTTGCTAGTTCATCATAGATCCCTGGATTGTCATTTAATTGCGAAAGCTGAGCATACCCTGCCGCCATTGCTACTGGGTTCCCGGATAAAGTTCCAGCTTGATAAACAGGACCTTGTGGCGATACATAATCCATAACATCTTTTCTGCCGCCATAGGCTCCAACTGGCAATCCACCACCTATGATTTTACCTAAGGCCGTCATATCTGGCTTTATTCCAAAGACTTCCTGAGCTCCGCCTCTTCCAAGTCTAAAGCCTGTCATCACTTCATCAAAAATGAGAAGAATACCTTCCTCGTCACATAGTGATCTTAAGCCTTCCAAAAAGCCTTTTTCAGGAAGTACACAACCCATATTGCCAGCCACTGGCTCAATCATAATTGCTGCAACCTGGTCTTTATTTGCCTCTAATACTTCCTTGACTTTCTCAAGATTATTGTAGGGAGCAAGCAACGTATCTTTCGCGGTACCTTCGGTGACGCCAGGGCTATCTGGTGTACCCATAGTCACCAATCCGCTACCCGCAGAGATCAAGAAGGAATCTGCATGTCCATGGTAGCAACCCTCAAATTTTAGGACTTTGTCTCTTTTAGTGAACCCTCTTGCCAGTCGGATGGCAGACATTGCAGCTTCAGTTCCCGAGTTCACCATTCGTACTTTTTCCACGGAGGGAATCATATCAGTGATCAATTCTGCAAGGTCTACCTCTTTGCGGGATGGGGCTCCAAAAGAAGGTGATCCGATCACCGCTTTCAAAATGGCCTCCTCTACTTCTTTGTTGGCATGCCCCAAGATCATGGGACCCCAACTATTTATCAAGTCGATGTAAGAATTACCATCTTCATCATAGAGGTAGGCACCTTCTGCTTTTGTAAAAAAAATAGGGTCACCCCCTACTGCCTTAAATGCTCTAACTGGCGAGTTGACCCCTCCCGGAATAAACTCCTTGGCCTTCTCAAAAAGCTCTTTGCTTGTCCTAATCTTGTTCACTCGTACGCTCTTCCTTTTCCTCTTGAATAACTAATCTCAATTCGTCTAGTTTGGTAATGGGGACAACCTGATTATCGTGGTAAGTCCCATAGTTTAGTCCATTCATAACGCGACCTGGACTCACTTCAGAACCAAGAAGTCCTCGTTGAAAGTATTTGCCATGGCTATCAAGCTGTTGACCCAACTGATAAACTAATTCATATCCAATAAGGTGATACTCTCCTGGCTCACGACCAATTTTTGAAATGAATGACTCTTCCAACAGCTTATAGGTGCTAGAACTCTTATCGAATAAATCTGGACTGATAAATGCAATCCCTAGCCGCTCCAGTTGATTATATGAAACTGTAGAAAACTCGAGCCAGTCTTTGTAGCCAATAATTTCGATTGTGTCATTCCTAACCTCCGACAAGCTAATGAAATTATTTGCCAAGAGGTTGCTAGAAGATGCAACCAGGATGTGGCCAATACTATCTTCTTTGACCTGGAAACGTTCCTCATAGTACTCTAGTACATCTTCTCCCTCCTCGTCTTTGATGATATTGCCTGTCTTTTCATTTCTCAATGGTCGGCTTTTAACAAGTCTCCCAGGAATTAAGCCGATCGAATCCATTTCCTCTCTCGAAAAAGCAGTATCTAACCGAATTTCGTACTTCTCGATAAAATCCTTTTGAACCTGCTGCGCGCTTTCATTGGTAAGCCGTTCAAATCGAACGACAAAAAAACTATCTAATTGAATTTCATCAAGGTAGGCTTGGGCAAGTAAACTATCCCTGTCTGTCTCATAAAAGATAAAAGCCAGTTTGTTGTCTTTTATTCTGGAAGCTGCATAGTTGGCTGCTGCTCTTCCTTGAGTTTCGTAGGAAGGCTTGAAAAGATAAGAATAAGGATTATCTCCAGTAATTGATCCATTGGAAGACAATGGATTTACCATGCTCACCTTTTGATCAGCTGCGTACTTAGAAATTACTTGATTGGGCTGGCTGTATAGTGGTCCAATGATTAAATCAGCTCCATCTAACTTGCCTGAAGAAACCATTCGCTGGGAGACATCACCTCTTTTCTTCGTGTCAAATGGAAATAGTTTCAGATTAATTCCTGAATCATCTAATTCATCTTCTGCAACCTTCATTCCATTGTACAAATCCCAAATGATGGAATTTTTAAGTACAGTCTGCGGAGTTTCGAATGACTCGAACATAAATGGTAGAACTACCGCTACTGCATAGGTGTCTTTCTTAACTACAGGCAAATCCACTTCAGCCAAAGTAACTTCGGCATCCAACTTCCCAGAAAGTTCTGAAAGTAGCTGGCGATCCCGCTGACTATATGGAAGTTTTATGATTTCATTTGCCAAGTAAGTAGCTAGCTCTTCATTGTCCGTGTTCAACCGGTACGCGTCCACCAGCTCACTGTAACTCATCTTCCCAAGTGTCTCTTGCAAAGCACTTTTCTGGAGATCATCAGGCAGCTCATTTAAATATCTGAAAGCAGATGAATAACGCTGAAGCGCAAACGAAGACTTAACTAACCAATAGTTAACCTCTTGCGTCTGATGCCACGTTGGATTTTTAGTCAGCAATTGCCTCCACATATCGTAGGCCTCCTGAATGTCGCTCTCCTTGAAAGAAGACAGGGCATAGTAGAAGGACGCGTAATCTCCAAAATCTCGATCCGCTGTAAGAGCTTGAAAACCTAGCTTGGCAGCTCCATAGTTTCCTAAGCCAAATTGCCGCTTGGCCTCTAAGTATTCAGATTGGTTATTTTGAGTGAAACCAAAGGAAAAAAGTAGAAGCAGAGCTGTTGAGAGGAGGTATTTCACAAATTGAATATTTGGCTCAAATCTAACGATTATTCCCACTCAATAGTGGCAGGAGGTTTCGAGCTTATGTCATAGACCACCCGATTCACCCCTTTTACTCTGTTGATGATTTTGTTAGAAATCTTGCCCAGAAAATCATATGGTAGATGTACCCAGTCAGCGGTCATCCCATCCAAACTTGTCACAGCTCTAAGGGTCACCACGCTTTCATAAGTTCGCTCATCCCCCATTACCCCAACTGACTGAACCGGTAGAAGCATTGCGCCAGCTTGCCAAACTTCGTCATAGAGCCCTTCTTCTTTTAACCCATTTATAAAAATCGCATCTACTTCCTGCAGAATTCTTACTTTTTCGGCAGTGATATCTCCCAAGATACGGATGCCAAGACCCGGTCCAGGGAACGGATGCCTACCCAATATGAAGTCTGGTATTTCTAATGTCTTACCCACATTTCGCACCTCATCTTTAAATAAGGTATTTAAAGGTTCCACCACTTTCAAATTCATCTTAGCAGGAAGTCCACCAACGTTATGATGCGATTTGATAGTCACCGAAGGTCCATTCACAGAAACAGACTCAATAACATCTGGATAGATTGTGCCCTGCCCCAACCATTTTACATCCTCTATTCGGTGAGCCTCTTCATCAAAAACCTCTATGAAGACCCTGCCGATGATTTTCCTCTTCTTTTCAGGATCGCTTTCATCTTTCAATTCTTCGTAGAAGCGATTTTTTGCATCAATACCCTTCACATTTAGGCCTAGACCTTCATAAGAATTAAGCACATCCTCGAATTCATCTTTTCTAAGTAATCCATTATCAACAAAAATGCAATACAAGTTCTTGCCTATCGCATGATGGATGAGCATAGCTGCAACGGACGAATCAACGCCTCCCGAAAGCCCCAACACAACTTTGTCATTGCCGAGCTTCTCTTTGAGTTGAGCCACAGTCTCCTCCACAAAGATGTCAGGAGTCCAATCTTGCGAAGCTTCACAGATGTGTACAACAAAGTTTCTTAAGATGGCTTTTCCTTGGGTACTATGAGTCACCTCAGGATGAAATTGTATCCCGTAAGTATCGCGATCTTCAATCTTGAATGCGGCCACAGGAATGGTTTCAGTATCTGCGATAAGTTGAAATTGTTGAGGCAAATCAGTGATCGTATCCCCGTGTGACATCCAGACTTGCGATCCTATTTCAACCTCCTTAAGAAGATCGTGATGAGCATCAACATGCTTCAAATTTGCTCTACCATATTCTCTATGGTCTGATTTCGCTACATTTCCTCCGTGCTTTTTGACTAATAGTTGAGCTCCATAGCATATTCCGAGAACTGGTAGTCCATTCAAGTTTCCAAAGTCGATATCTGGAGACCCTTCATCCAACACAGAGCAAGGACCACCTGAAAGAATAACTCCCTTTACGTCATCCGTCAATTCGAACTTGCTAAATGGATGAATTTCACAGTAAACATTCAACTCTCTTACACGCCTGGCAATGAGTTGGGTATACTGCGAACCGAAATCTAAAATCAGGATCTTGTCTTGCATGGCCGCAAAATTACCCGCTTATGAAAAATTAGTTGTACATAGATCAACCGGATTTTGAAAGATCGTGTTTAACATTGGAGCTGGGTTGTAAAATGGCCCAAAAGATCATGAAAACACTCACATTTTCGGTTGTTCTACTTAGTTTATCAATCTCAGTTTTCGCACAAAAGCCAAAAGTTGTCGTGGGAATTGTCATCGATCAAATGAGGCAGGATTATCTCTATCGATTTGAGAATAAGTTTAGCGAGGGAGGCTTTAAAAGGCTTTTGAAAGAAGGGTACAGTTTTAAGAACGCACACTATAACTACATCCCCACCTACACGGCCCCCGGTCACGCTTCTATCTATACTGGCACCACCCCTTCTAACCATGGGATCATAAGTAATAGCTGGTTTGATAAGGTAAAGGAAATCACTACTTATTGTGTTTTTGATGGAACTGTCTCTGCCGTTGGAGGTAATGAGCGAAATGGCAGGATGTCCCCCAGAAACCTAAAGGCATCTACAATTACCGACGAATTGATGCTCACTAGCAACTTTAGATCAAAGGTAGTTGGTGTCTCTATCAAAGATCGTGGATCTATTTTGCCCGCGGGTCACAATCCGACAGGTGCCTATTGGTTCGACAGTAATACCGGGAAGTTCATGACCAGCACGTATTACTCCGAGAAACTACCTGACTGGGTTGATAGCTTTAATAAAAGAAGGCTCCCTAATCAATACTTAAGTCAAACATGGACTACACTAGAAGATATTGAAAAGTACAAAGAGAGTTCGCAGGATGATGCCCCCTATGAAGTGCCATTCAAAGGTCAAGACAAAGCCGTTTTTCCTTATGACTTAGCTGAACTAGCCAAGGATAATGGAGTAGGCCTGATAAGGACCACACCCTTCGGAAACCAACTGGTCTTGGATATGGGTTTAGCAGCCATAGAGGGAGCAGGGCTTGGCGAAGACAGCATCACAGATTTTTTAGCTATTTCGTTTTCCTCAACAGATTATGTTGGTCATGCATTTGGTCCATACTCCATCGAACTGCAGGATACGTATTTGAGACTAGACTTGGAAATAAAGAGATTATTGGATTATCTAGACGAAAGATTTGGGAACGATTACATGTTGTTTCTTTCAGCTGATCATGGCGTGGTAGAGGTCCCATTGTTTTTGGAGGATACTAAAATGGTGGGAGGCTACCTAGATCTCAAAGACCTAGAAGCTACCATTAAGCAAGGGCTAAAAGATCGGTTTGGAAATGGTAATTGGATAAAGAGCCTTTCCAATGATCAGGTTTTTCTTGATCATGACCTACTGAGAGACAAGGGCATAGATCCACTTAAGATGAGAAGGTACCTGAAAGAATTGCTCTTGACAGTAGATGGAGTTAATCGCGTTTACACTGCAGATGAACTAACTGAAGGGAATGCAACAGACATGATAAAGCAGCGCTTCGAAAATGGGTTTAATATGAAGATGTCTGGAGATTTGGCAATAAGCCTGACCCCAGGATATTTAATCGACTCTGGATATGGGAAGGCAGGTACAACACATGGATCAGGCTATACTTATGATACGCATGTCCCGATTATTTTTTTTGGATCTCACATAAGGAAAGGAACTTCGGTTCGCAAAGTAGCCGTAACGGATATCGCCCCTACCCTTTCCATGCTGCTGGACATTTCTCTACCAAGCTCGTGTACTGGATTACCACTTAAAGAACTATTTGATAATGAATAAAATAGGTTTGCTATTTGATATGGACGGAGTGATTGTGGATAACCATCAATATCACTTCCTTTCATGGCAAAAACTTGCCGAACAGCATAATATCCCCATCACTGAAGAGTTTTATCGTACTCAGATGAACGGAAGAACTTTTAGTGGCATCATTGAAGTAGTTTTCAATGAAGAGATGCCTATTAGCAAAGCAAAGGAAATCGCTTACGAAAAAGAAAGAATCTATAGGGACCTGTATAAAGAACACCTAAAACCAACGGATGGGCTTATGGCTTTCCTTGAAGAAGCGAAAGCTAAGGACATTCCCATGGTGGTTGGTACCTCTGCTCCAGTCGACAATGTGGAATTTACGCTGGATGGTCTAAATATAAGGTCCTATTTTAAAGGTGTAATCGATGACCGTGCCGTGACTAAAGGCAAGCCGGACCCAGAGGTTTATTTGAACTGCGCGAAAATGATTGACCGAGACCCTGCCAATTGCATTGTTTTTGAAGATGCCGTATCGGGAATCAAAGCAGGCAAGTCGGCTGGCGCTAGCGTAATTGCTCTTGCCACCTCCCATAAAAGAGAAGAACTTGAGGCAGATTTGATCGTGGATAATTTCACTCAATTGAACTTAGACATCATAAATCAAGTATTAGCTTCATGAAGTATCTGCTTTCCCTCTCAATTACGGTTCTTGCTCTGTCTGGCTCTGCTCAAGAACTTAGTATTGCTAAATTGAAGTATGGAGGAGGTGGAGACTGGTATTCCAACAAAACTGCCCTGCCAAATCTCATTGAGTTTTGCAATGAAGTACTCAACACTAACCTGGCACTGGCTGAGGATGTAGTGGATGTTGGTAGTCCGGATATTTTCTTATATCCGTACGTTTATATGACGGGACATGGAAACGTCGTTTTTAGCAACTCTGAAGCCGCAAATTTGAGAAGCTACCTGGTTTCAGGTGGATTTCTGCATGTGGATGACAACTATGGGTTGGAGCCATTCATCCGCATTGAGATGAAAAAGGTTTTTCCTGAGTTAGAGTTCGTTGAGATCCCATTTGATCACCCTATCTATCATCAAAAATTTGATTTTGAAGAAGGCCTACCTAAAATTCACGAACATGACGGAAAACCTTCTCAGGGACTAGGCATTATCTACGAAGGGCGTCTTGTTTGCTTCTTTTCGTACGAATCAGATCTAGGGAATGGTTGGGAAGATCAATCCATCTATAACGACCCGCAGGAAATCAGAATAGAAGCACTAAAAATGGGTGCAAATATCATTTCCTATGTATTTACGGAAGTGCAATAAAAGTGAAAACCTCGATCATCTTGCGAATCACGAGGCTTTACCTACCTGAAAGAAAGTACTAACTAACCTTACTACTACTATCTTCTGCCTCTTAGTCTCAAGTCTCTATCTTGGGGCTCGCCACCATTGATGGTAATGGTTGCAACATTGTCACACTCGCCATCTCCATAGTCAACAATCATTACGTTCTCCCCAGACGTTATCTGCTTAATTCCTGAAACTGGAATGAAAACTCTAGCTCTTCGGCAATCTCTTTTGTATACAATAGGCTCAAGAATCTCAACACTATAAGTAGCTCCGTCTCTTCTACTACCTCCGGCTGTACCTGTGACAGATACCTCATCATTAATTGGATTCGCGGCACGGTTCCAGGTTCTCACCTTATTTACCTCGCGTGTTGCGGTGGTGCTGTCCGTGAATGTTAACATTCCTCCGACTAAAGTCACGGTAAATTCAGGGTTATCTTCCGTAGTTTCTGCAGTATTTTCCAACCTACGAGTTCCTTCTACTTTCACGTCATCAATGGAAAAGTCTTCAAACGTCACCTGACGAAACGCCCCAGGAATCCATCGTAAGTCAGAATAAGTAATCACAATCACACCTTTTCTAATCCTTCCACCTGGACCTTCTACTCCAGTTCCATAATCGATCGTGATAATATTGTTATCCCTATCATGGGTGACCGTAGCTCCATCCAGCATCTCATCTTCTGCCACCCTACCATTTTCTGATAAGGACGCAAAGCTTGCATCTACAATGTCATCTACATCTTCGTAGTTCGCATCAATTGTTGCTTCCGACTCAAGATCAAACTGAGTCTCCAAATCCGCTTGGTTTTCTCCTTCTTCAGAACATGAAGAGAAAAACATCGTCATTAAAATCGCAGGGATAAATAATAGCTTTTTCATAATTCTCATATTTATTTTTTACTGTTTTTCTGAATTGTTTGGCCCTTTGACTGCATCTTCCGACGAAGGTTTAATCGAAAAGAAAAAAAATGTAAAAAATGTGATTTGTTGATTTCGTAATATTGTACAGACCTAATTCGAAAAATGAGATACCTACTCCTACTACTTACGTTTGCGTCGGTTTTGAACGCATTTGGTCAAGGTTGCAGTGATGCCGGTTTTTGCACAATGGGTGCTATGAAGCCAGATCAGACGTACAATAAACGTATTGATATCAAGCTTAGGTCACTAGAGATCAATTACTACAGAGGCAAGAGCCTTACCTCTCCCAAGATTTTTGCTGCCACTGTCGATTTTACGATCGGAATAAATGACCTTTCCTCATTTCAGGTGAAACTACCTTATCAGTGGTCCAAAGGAAACCTTGGTAGGATCGGAGGTTTGGGCGACATATCCTTGAGCTATACTAGGTCATTAAAAGTGACACCCAAATGGAACATCAACGGGACACTAGGCACCAAGCTACCATCTGGAGATGGGAACAAAACCATTAACAATGAATTCACGGACGGAAGAGACGTACCGATGCACATGTACTACCAAAATAGTTTAGGTTCATTTGACGCAATTGCTGGAATATCAGCCATAAGCAGTGATTGGCTTTTTGCCACTGGTATTCAGGTTGCTTTAACGGAAAATAAGAATCAGTTTGACCCATTGGATTTTCCAAACTACCCATCCCCGGAGTATCTAGATAATTACGATGTGGGGAAAAACTTAAAGAGAGGGGTTGATATCATGTTTAGAGCAGAGAGGAACTGGAGATTTGTAAACTACAATTTTTCATTGGGTGCATTACCAATTATCCGAATTACTAAAGATGAAGCAATACCAGCGGGGGAAACTGAGCGACAAAAATTGCCCGGTACTACAGGCATGGCATTATCGGTATTAGCCAGCTTTGGTTATCAATTTGATGTGAATAACAGTGTCAAGATTATTCAAGGCATAAAGGTCACGGACAGAGATTTCAATCCTGACGGACTTACGCGAGATAGTGTTTTAAGCATTAGCTATATCTACCAGTTCTAGCATGAAGATACTCTCACT
>CAYYNA010000084.1:10268-13305 GCA_964472815.1 uncultured Roseivirgaceae bacterium | reverse complement strand
CATTGTCACGGGTGAACTTTCCTACATTATAAACGACAGATGGCTCAGACCATGCTCTGTTACCTTCATGACGAGTGTGGTAAATGAGGAACTCATCGGGTTTGCTTTCATCTCTATTTGACAGAAATAGCAACTCCTCCTTATCGGCAAAAAAAACAGGACTCAATTCAGCGCTCGCTGTGTTAACCCCTTTCTGTAGCAGGTGTATTTCATAATCTTCCGGATTATCAAAAAGATTCTTTGCTGTCTTTGCATTCTGAATCCACTTTTCTGCTTCTTTTATGATTAGGGGGCTTTTTTTCTCAGGCCTCTTTATAAATGTATTGAAAGAGGAGATGGCTTCTTCAAACTTATATTCAGTAAGTAATACTCTTCCTTTCCAGTAATAATAGAATTTATCCTGTTTTGACATGACTGTCTCGTAAGCAACAAGCTGAGAGATGTCAGTATACTGTCTATCTGATAGTAGTTTAGCAATTTCTAACCTATAAGGAACATCTTCATAAACTGAATCAATTTCCAGTACTGCTTCGTACAATGGAACGGCCTCAGCAAACCTCTCATCAAAAAAAGTCTCTTCCGCCTTGATGTACATCTTGTATGTATTCTGTGCTTTTACACCCAAGAAAGAAATGGAAATAAGAAAAAATGCAAGAATTCTTCTGCTGCCTGCCATAGCTGTGTACATTGGTGTACAAGTTTAATTAAAATACCTTAAACCCCTAACAATAAATAAGTTATTGATTAAAGTAGCCTAATCGGATTCCAAAAACAAAAAACACACCTGTAAATTCGTTATTCTCTACTCTTTCGAGGACTAAATTGTTTGTTTGCTGATATCCCAGCGTAAAGTATGGTTTCACGTACCTGACTCGATCCAAATCTGCACTGAGACCAATCGAAAGAATACTGAACTCATCTCTAAAAAAGTCAGTATCGTTTCTAACATCCCTCCAAATCATATCGCCGTGTCCAAACGAGGCGGCCATGTCTAGGCTAAACCAATCATCGTCGTAAAGCTCAAATCCCAAGGTGGGACCTGCATACCGATAGTCGAGAGAAAAAACATTTGGAAAGATTATCAGTGACTCAATCGTTCCCTGAAAATCATAGATGTTGAACCCTAGCTGCCACCTATTGTATTGAAAGCCCACTCCGAGCGCGGTTGCTCCATTTACACCATTAAAATGCGGAGCAATTCTCACCTCTCCAGTTAGGTAGATTGCCCCATAAAAAGGTGGAGGTTCCTTCTCCACAGAATCTATCCCTAGGCTATCCATTGCAATGGAATCCACCATTAGCGTATCAAGGTCCTGGGAAAACAAAGCAGTGGAGAAGAATACCAATAGGCCGAAGAGTTTCTTCATGTTTTCAACTTCTTAGATAAAATTAACAACATCGTGCAACCAAGGACTATCTTCAAAGTCTTTAGTACGATTAACCTCAAAGAATTGGCATCAGGAACGGTAAACATTCATGCGGATTTGATCCGAAGGTGCAAAAAGCAGGACCGAGCTGCACAGTTTGAAATATATCAACTGTACAAGAAAGCGATGTTCAATACTGCTTTGCGTATCACTGGGGAAAGTACGGATGCTGAAGATGTACTGCAGGATGCATTTGTCAGTGCCTTTCAAAACCTGAATAGCTATCGCGAAGATGCCACATTCGGTGCATGGTTAAAACGGATTGTCGTAAACAAAGCATTGAATCACGTACAGAAAAGTAAAAAAGATCTAATGCTGGCAGACGAGATCAAGGAACAAGAGCCGCAAGTGGACTGGGCAGAAGAAAAAGAGCCAGTATACTCTGTGGACAAAATAAAAGGTGCTATGAATCAGCTCCCTTCTGGATTTAGAACAGTGTTGTCGCTGTACCTCTTCGAAGGGTATGATCATAAAGAAATTAGTGAGATCATGGGAATAACCGAATCAACTTCGAAATCCCAATATAAGAGAGCAAAGGACAAGTTGAAATTGATATTAAAACAGGAGGTAAACTATGGGTGACCAATTTGAAAAATTCCTAATTGAAAATAGATCATCGTTTGATGATGCCGAACCATCAGATGGTGTTTGGGATGCTATCGATGAGAGGCTGGAAACCAAAAAGTCAAATTTTCACATTGTTTGGAAAGTTGCAGCGGTCCTGTTCTTAATCTCTACTGCGGTCTTGCTAGTTGACCGAGCCAGTAGTAATACTGTCGGTCCAGAGTTGAGCCAAGAATTTGTGGCTGCCGAAGATTATTATGTAACCATGATCAATCAACGGAAGCAGTTGATTAAAGAAAGTTTGACTCCCGAACAGGAATTAGAATTTCTTGTGGAAATCAATCAACTGGACGCCATGTACCTAGAACTTAAGAAAACCTACCAATCCAATGCTTCTAATGAGCGAGTAGTGGATGCTATGATCAATAACCTGCAATTGAGATTAGACATCCTAAACCGACAATTGGAAATTTTAAAAACTATTAAAGATCAAGAAGATGAAACTGAATCAATCATTGAAATATAGCTTAACCATT
Source organism: uncultured Roseivirgaceae bacterium (assembly GCA_964472815.1). GTDB lineage: Bacteria > Bacteroidota > Bacteroidia > Cytophagales > Cyclobacteriaceae > Ekhidna. The sequence continues at coordinate 10,778 of CAYYNA010000084.1, read as the reverse complement.
CTTTTACTAACCATCACCTCCCTTGGCTTTGCTAAAGATCAAGAGGAAAAAAAGAAGTACGTTGAAAAATCATTCAAAGTAGGTACATCAACCGTTCTTAGAATTGAGAATAAGTTCGGAAAAGTGGAGGTGAATTCATGGGACAAAGACGAGTTTTCCATTAAGGTGGAAATGATCGGAAAAGGACGAAATGAAGAACGTGCGCAAAGAATTTTGGATGATCTAGACGTGAATTTCAGTGAGAGTAGTGCAGAAATCGCATGCAAAACACAGATCCCAAATAACAATAAGAGCAAGAACCAAGAAGGTTTTGAAGTCAACTTCACAGTTTACATGCCTAAAAGCAATCCTCTGAACATAGAAAACAGCTTTGGAGATGTAACCATGGGTGATCATGCTGCAGACTTGGACTTGGATGTATCCTATGGATCGATGAAAGTTGGCGATGTGGAAGGTACTTCACAAATCAAATTGTCTTTTGGCAGTGGTAGTATTGGAGATACCGAAGAG
>CAYYNA010000084.1:0-10168 GCA_964472815.1 uncultured Roseivirgaceae bacterium | reverse complement strand
TTTACCATCGGTCGCTTAGCAAAGTCCTTCACTATGGTAGATATTGACGGAAAGTTTGGATCATATGAGATTCGTTTAGAGCCAGGTCTTGCGGCTAATATTGAAGCAGAATTCAGCTTTGCAGATTTGAGAGTATCACCTGATGTAGACGCAACATTTAACTACCAGGTCAAGGAATCAAACAAAAGTACCTATAGGGGCAAAATTGGTGGAGGAGATCCGAATAAAACCATAAAAGTTGACTCAGGATACGGAAATCTCCGCTTGAAACAAGATTGATATAAAACAATACCCAGTCATAAAAAGGACATGCCCAAATCGGGCATGTCTTTTTATTTTTAGCCATCTGTGATTTCTAACCCAATTACAAAAAGAGCTAAAATGAATAATGCACTTCCATTCCTTCTTTTGTTTGTTTCATATTGTGTTATCTCTCAGGACCGTATGCAAGTTCCTGATGAGACTGTCTCAACAAATCATCAAGTAACTATTAAAGGGAAAAGCGTGCCCTATAAAGCTACTACTGGCACTCAGCCGGTTTGGAACGAGGATGGAAAAGCTATAGCCGCCGTTCACTTCACCTACTATGAGCGCTCAGATGTAAAGGACAGGTCAAGAAGACCCATCTTCATTTCATTTAATGGAGGTCCAGGATCCGGTTCAGTTTGGATGCACCTTGCCTATACAGGTCCTAAGATCTTAAAGATTGACGATGAAGGGTTTCCCATCCAACCATATGGGGTCAAAGACAACCCCAATTCTATTCTTGATGTAGCGGACATAGTTTTTGTAAATCCGGTGAACACCGGCTATTCACGGATTCTCGATAAGGAGACCGATCGAGAGTTTTTCTTTGGAGTCAATGAGGATATTGCCTATCTCGCAGAGTGGATAAACACTTTCGTTACCCGCATGAATCGGTGGGAGTCCCCCAAGTACCTGATCGGCGAGAGTTACGGAACTACCAGGGTATCAGGATTAGCATTAGCGCTGCAAAATAGACAATGGATGTACCTCAATGGCGTGATTCTGGTTTCGCCCACAGAACTAGGAATTCATAGCGGAACAGGAAGAAGAGATGGACCATTGGGAGCTTCTTTGAGGGTTCCGTACTTCACAGCTGCGGCATGGTACCATCAGAAACTACCAGAGGATCTGCAGTCGAAGGATCTGGATGAGGTACTGGAGATGTCCGAAAAATATGCTGTAGAGGAGCTCATGCCAATACTGGTTAAGGGTGGATTTATGGAAGAAGCAGAGAAGCAAAACGCTGCAAAATCCATTTCGTATTATTCCGGAATTTCGGAGAAATCAATCCTTCAATACAATCTTGATGTTCCTACTTCCTTCTTCTGGAAAGAATTGCTGCGGGAAGAAGGATTTACAGTTGGTAGGTTGGATAGTAGGTATAAGGGAATAGATCGGACGGAAGGTGGCGACAGTCCTGATTTTAATTCAGAGCTTACTGCGTGGCTTCATGCATTTACACCTGCAGTCAATTATTACTATCGGAACGTTCTGGACTACAAGACAGACATCAAATACAACATGTTTGGTCCGGTACGACCTTGGAACAGAAATGGCAATAACACAGGTGAGAACCTGAGGCAGGCGATGGCTCAGAACCCCTTCCTACATTCAATGGTGCAAAGCGGGTACTACGATGGAGCTACAAAATACTTTGACGCTAAGTACACCATGTGGCAGATAGATCCGAGCGGTAAAATGAAAGATCGCTTGTCGTTTAAGGGCTATCGGTCCGGACATATGATGTACCTCAGAAACGAAGATCTCATCAAAAGCAATGAAGACATTAGAGATTTCGTTAAGAAAACACTACCTCCTGAAGGAAAACCGGCTAAATATTAGGAGGTAGATTTCATGATAACTGTTTATTTCTAAATGGCTCTCATCAAAGATCTTTTCATCTACCTCTTCCCTGTAGTTCTTTTCTCGCAAGACTACTCGTCGTACGTTCAGCCCATAAGTATTGAAAATAATGATGACTACTCTGGGTTTGACTTGCTTGAGGTGGAAAACAATGCGCTCTTTGTGTTGGCGGAACACTGGCATAACATAAGGTCTGTTCCCACGGCCACACTTAAAACGCTGCAGTACCTTCATGAAAAAGCCAATGTTAGAGTATTGGCCATAGAGCATGGAAAAAGTACCGCCTTTATGATCAATGACTACTTGCAGACTGGCGATGAATCCATGCTAGAACATATTACTAGAAACACCATGTTTTGGGCTCAGGAGAATAAGGCCTTTTTTCAAGATCTACGAGCATTTAACCTTCAGCAGTCGGAGGAAGATCAGATAGTAGTGGAGAGCATAGATATCGAGTACAAGATGGAAGCCGCCATTTTCATGATCAATCAGTTCATCGGCAACAAAAAAATCCCAAATAGCTTAGCTCCCACTGTCGGTGAGCTGAAAGAAATGTACGACGACACCAAAGCGCACAGAGAGTCCTTTGATGGACTAGCAATCATGTATTACTACGACAGAGATCAAGTCCAACAGATTATCATTGAAACCATCAATGATTTAGAGGATAGCAGCGAAAAGTACATCGCATTCTTCGAAGAGGATTTTACTGATTTTGCCACGATGATTCTCGAGATGGATGACGGCTTGACGTTCGATTACACAAACCCCAACCAGCATTATCGTTTTAGAGATCGCTTGATTTATAAAAACTTCTTGGAACTGAGAGACAAACATCCCTCGAGCGGAATCTTGTGTCCGATAGGCATGCGCCATACGATGAAGAACTCCTCTGTTTATGACCTGCAGCACAGGGATTCATCTCCCTTAGCTGGTAAAGTGGTTAATATTCGAATCTCAGCTCTTTTAAAGAATACGATCAATTCAAGCGATCTAAAGAAAATCAACTTCAACTATCCCAAGCAGTTGAAAGTAAATGAAGCAACGCTGATAAAACATGCCTCCGAAAACAACATTTTGAAATCAAATAAGGGATTTGATTATACCATTTTCATCAATGACAATGGCAATCTTACACCATTCGAAAACATCTTGACAGAGCAGTACTAGCTTCGTTCACAACCCTCAACCTCAAGGATAAGATCCTCTCCGTAAGCTGTAGACGGAGTTTGATATCCCGCCTTAAAGTCATTGGTAATTATTTTCCTTGCAATAAGCACAGCAGTTTTTGCAGTCAAAGTGTACCCGTTTGGAGTGGTAAGTCTTGCTTCGACCGTCTTGTCACCATCTGATGCTTTTCCCCAAAGAAACATGGTCGCTGCTTCACGTTTTTCATCAGAGGGACCATCCGGCTTCTTATCTAGTTTTTTGGATAGGAAGTTCTTTGCAATTCGAGATTTTAGAATAAAACTCAATTTGAGCATCTTCTTTACTTTGCTCAGCTGTTCAGGACTTGTTCCCGAAAACACTTCAATGTTTGGAATGCCTGTGCTCGTATAAGCTGTAGAAATATCCCCCCAAGAAATACCCATGGTCAATTGATCAAAACTTCCAAAACCGATGGTCTTTGTAGAAGCTCCCATTGGCTGAAATTCGTAAACCCCATTTTTTCTCACCGCCTGCGGCTCTCCTAAATTTTCAATCATGGTCTTAGTAGTACCACGAGATAGCCTTCCTCCTTTGCTTACGAAAGCTAATTGCAGGTCGGTAGCTTTAGGCAATTGATTTTTCAGGTACATTGCCAGACAGTCCGAAGGCACCACGTCAAATCCAGCTCCAGGCATCAGCATGAGCTTCTTCTCTTTTGCCTCTGCATCGTACTCTTTCACAAGATCAAAAACCTGATATTCTCCCGTAATGTCTAGATAATGGGTATTTGTTTCCAAACAGGCTTCCACCATTTCTCTTGCAGTATGGACAAATGGGCCTCCACAGTGGATCAAGACATCCGCCTCGCTCAGCCAGGAATGAACCTTTTCCTTTTCTGAGACCTCAAAAGCGCTAAACTCCAGGCCTTTACTTTCCGCATATGATTGCGTCTTTTCCAGGTTTCTTCCAGCGATCACTGGCTTAATACCATATTCAAGGCATTCATCTACAATCAATCGTCCGGTGTAGCCATAGGCTCCATAGATATAAATCTTGTCCATAAATGTGAAGATAAGGAAAGGCTTAGTACCAGCCGCTCAATTCAAACTTTTCCTTGGACGAATCAAGAATCCTGCCTTTCTCGCATTTTAGGACTCTGTGCGGAAATCTTTCAATAAATCGGTGATTGTGTGTTGCCATTAATACGGCCGTACCACTATTATTAATCTCTTCAAAAAGCTTTAGGATTCCCTCGCTGACATCTGGATCCAAGTTTCCTGTAGGCTCATCAGCAAACAAAATCTGTGGTTCGTTAATCATCGCTCGAGCAATGACTACTCGCTGCTGCTCACCTCCAGACAATTGATGGGGCATTTTTGCAGAAACAGCACCCAGACCAACACGCATCAGTACTTCTGCAATCCTTGCCTTCATTTTTGCCGGGTCTTTCCAACCAGTAGCTTTCATTACGAAAGTCAGGTTTTCGGCTATCGATCGGTCATAAAACAGCTCGAAATCCTGAAAGATTATTCCCACCTTTCTGCGAAGGAATGGAACTTCTTTTGATTTGATGTTTGTGATTTGGAAGCCAACAACCTCAGCTTGTCCCAGTCTCAAAGGGAGATCGGCATAGAGTGTTTTTAATAAGGAGGACTTACCACTTCCGGTTCTTCCTATGATGTAGACAAACTCGCCTTTGTCAATTTGGAAGTCAATTTCGCTAAGTACAGTGTGATCCTCCTGAAAAATGGAAGCGTTTGATACTCGAACTATTGGCTCTTCCGAGAAGGACATGTATTAGATTTCCAATTTTTGTAGCTTGCCGTATGGCAAGGCTGAGATCAAAGTTTTTAATTCTTGATCCTTTCCTTCCAACCCAAACTTATCCATTCGTTTGAGTGGGCGGTCGGTACGGAAATAAGCCACAAGAACAAAGTTTTGATCCCTTATCTGAATGTAATCAGGAATTTTAGCTTTCCCCTTTACTTTGATGATATACATTTCCTCTAAATCTAGTGCTTCTGTTGCTTCCATCATCAACTTATTTCAATGTTATTTGTTTCCTTTTTGATAGTCAGCAAGAAATTTTTCTAGACCACTATCAGTAAGAGGGTGTTTTAGCAATCCGGTAATGACACTAAGAGGACAGGTAGCTACATCAGCTCCTATTTCAGCGCACTGTATTAAATGCATATTATGTCGAATCGAAGCAGCTAAGACCTCTGTTTCGAATCCATAGTTATCAAAGATTCCGACAATTTGCTCGATAAGTGCCAAACCGTCGGTACTAATATCGTCAAGACGACCAATGAAAGGTGAGATATAGGAGGCTCCTGCTTTCGCAGCAAGGATTGCCTGACCTGCATTGAATATCAAGGTGCAGTTGGTCCTGATACCCTCTTCAGTCAACGCGGCAATCGCTTTCACTCCATCTTTAATCATAGGGATCTTAACCACAATCTTGTCATCAATTGCAGCTAGATTTTTACCTTCCTCCACCATTTTCTCAAACTCCGTGCTGATTACCTCAGCACTCACATTGTCATCTACTAGATCACATATGTCTTTGTAGTGCTTCAAGATATTCTGCTCACCGGTAATCCCTTCTTTTGCCATCAGAGAAGGATTAGTAGTTACTCCATCTAAAACACCTAAGTCTTGAGCTTCGCTGATCTCGTCTAGATTGGCGGTATCGATAAAAAATTTCATAGATCTATTTATAAGTTGGTCAGTGACTAGAAATGAAAAAGGCAAACGAAGCATCGCACCGCTACAACCACCTACCCTTGCTACCGTCAGGTCCTGGGGGATTCAGCAGGAGCTGGTCGTACCCGTTTGCCGAGGAACAAAATTAGTCAAACTGTCAAAAGGATAATAAGAATCTATCGAATTAGTACTCGTCTAGCGATCGATAAAATGATTCCTCCTCTGAAGTAGTGTCATATTCTTCATGCTCAATGCAGTGTTCCTCATTCTCAAAGTCGAGGATTTCATCAAAAGAGGAAGATTCAAGGTGTGATTCCGATTCAAACAAATCCATATCCCCAAAAGTATTTGGATGGAGCTTTCTTCTGAGAAATCGATGATTAATTTTTGTTTAACGCTTTGTTAGGAATTGGCAAACTCCTCCATGATGACTGCAAACTCACTTAGCATCATGGCAGTAGCTCCCCATACCGTCTTCCCAAATAAATCAAAGTATGGGCTCTGCAATTTCACACCTCCCCTGGCTATAACTTCCTTTTCTTTCTTGTTGTCGGCTTGAATGAGATCACCTACCGAAGGATGAATGATTTCCTCAACTTCTCGAAGATCAGGGACGAATGGCGGTTCGTGATCCATCTTTCCAATTACTGGGAGCACATTGTAGTTACTTGCAGCAACATAAAAAGGCGTCAAATTTCCTACTACTTCTACTTGACTCTTCATCACACCTATTTCTTCCTCCGCTTCTCGCAGAGCCGTTTCAAACAGGTTTCTGTCTGCTGGCTCCTGCTTTCCACCAGGAAGCGCAATCTGTCCACTGTGGACACCTTCGTATTGCGGACGCTGAATTAAAGGGAAATAAGGAACGCCATCCTTATTATATAATAGTATCAAAACTGCGCTTTCTCTAGGAGGGTTGGGATGCTTAATTTGGATTGGAGCTCCATTTGACAACTTAGGCATCATAAGATTGTGTGCAACCGCTCCGGGCATGGGTTTCTGTGTGCGCTTCTCTAAGAAAACTATCAGTTCATCGAAATTCATTTCGGCGCAAATTAATGCTCATCAAATACAATTAGAATTTTTCTTACCTTACTATAGACTCACCCTAACCAAATCAATGGAAAATATTCCATCATACGTAGAATGGACTTTCATTGCAGTAGTTGTATCCGCTCTAGCCTTCCTGGCCTATGGATTTCAATCAACGTATCCTGGTAAGAAAAATTTAACCCCATCTTTGGCTACAACACTGATGATCGCCTGGATCTTCCTGATCAGCACAATTACCTTTGGTGGCTTCTTTGAGGACTTTTCCTCACCTCCGAGATTACTACTGGCAGTTTCTGTCCCCATTCTCACGTTGGTCCTTCTCTTGGTTATCCCTCGAACAAGAAGAAGGCTAAATGAAATTCCAATTACCACGCTCCACTACATTCATATCATCAGGGTGCCAGTAGAGATGGTTTTATGGTGGTTGTCAGTTTGGGCTGTACTTCCAAAAGATCTGACTTTTGAAGGGTCAAACCTGGATATCATCTCAGGCATATCCGCGCCATTTGCAGCAGTGTTCATGGTTGGAACAAGAAGCAAAAACAGAATAGGGGCAGTGATTTGGAATTTGCTTGCATTAGGCCTGCTATTCAATATTGTCTTTAGAGCAATCAGCTATACTCCTTATTTCTATGAAGCAACTTCTGCAGCACCTGCAAACACTGGCGTGTTCTATTTCCCTTACATCCTACTTCCGACCTTCATTGTGCCAGCAGTTTTATTCAGCCACATAGTGTCTATCAATCAATTAATCTTTAAAAAAGATCAATCACAATTTTGAGCAAGCATTCTCTTGCTACTGATTTCATTTGACTGACTCCCCTTTTGCCAGGAAGTACAAGCAGACCTCAGGTCTTGATTGCTTTTGTGTGCGGTCCCTAGATAGTAGTAGATCTCGTCTATGAAGTCTCCTGTTTGAATTGCACGCTCAAACAAATTAATTGCCTGGACAATGTTTCCACTCTTCAGCTGGTAAATTCCTTTGTTTCTATAAGCCCAACCATTTGATGGATTGAGCACGATACTGCGATTGATATCTTCTATTGCAAGTTCCAGACTATCCAATTGTAAATAGACATAGCCTCTATTATTCAGAAAAAAGGGTTCGCCAGGTACTTCATCGAGCGCTCGGTTAATTTCCACCAGCGCATTCACAAAGTCTTTTCGATACAAAGCAATTAAGCTAAGAAGGTTATATGCGTTGGCATTATCAGGCTGCAGATTCAATGCCTCTTGCACTTTCACTCCTGCTTCGGCCATTTCATTTTTGAAATAGTGAATTGTGGCGATATTGACCAGGGTTTCTGGATTCAAAGGATCGAGTCTATCAGCTCGCTTCAGACTGGTGTAAGCTTGATCGTATTTTTTCAACTTAGTCAGAACCAGCCCTTCGTAGAAGTATACAAATGCGGAATCAGGTCTTAGGTTTTTTAGGTCGTTCACATCATCAAGGGCGTTCTGAAATTGGCCTATGTCTTCATAGGCATAGGCTCGGTTGAAGAGCGCGTCGAGATAGTCTGTTTCAATGACTACCGCCTGATTATAGTCTATTATTGCTTCGTAGGGGTGACCTAGTTCCATTTTAGCCACTCCTCTATTATTGAGTGCCTGGGCAAAGGAAGCATCTTCCTTGATGGATTGGTTGTATAGCTGAATCGCGTTTTCATAGTTTTCATTTGCTAAGGCCTTGTTTCCTTCCTGAAAAAAACGGTCTCTCCTTTCTTCCGAACTTTCGCAAGAGACCAAGAAAAACACCGCAACAATTACCACATATCTATACATGTCCATATAACAAAAAAGCCTGCATAAATGTATGCAGGCTTTCCTTATATAATTTGAGCTTCTTATGATTTCTTGACTCTTCCTCCACTGCTGGAGTCGGCATTTACGTAAGATGGATTGCCGTCATATCGAACCGAACCTCCGCTGCTAGCTCTCGCTCTGATTTTCTCTTTGACATTGACCTCTATGGATCCACCACTGCTAGCTGATGCTTCCGCTTCTTGGCTCACCAAATCAAATCCTTCGTAATCTCCAGAGCTGCTCGCCTCAATGTCCTGCGACCTTGCCGTTCCCTTGATATCAATTCCTCCAGAGCTTGAAACGTTTGCTTCAATCTCGTCTGCTTCCACTTCTAGGTCTGCATCACCTGCACTAGATGCTTCCACCTCTAGTTCATCGATTCCTACGATCTTCGCCATGACATCTCCAGCGCTGCTTACATCCACTTCAAAATCGCCATTTGCTTCAATTACATCTTTTGCTTCAATAGAAGCCGCAGATGAAGCACTTAGTGATTCGAGTGATTTGTATTTCACAAATACATCCACGTCCACATTTCTGTTATTCCAACCTCTTCTATCCTTCAAGTGGATCTTAAGTCTTCCACCAGAAACTTCCGTCAAGACATCATCGAGATCCACATTACCTCCATTGATGACGACTCTTGCTTCTTCTTTTCCCTCAGATAGAAATACGTTAATTCCTTCGTGTGCAGAAATCCTGGAAAAAGAGGAAAGGCTTCTTGTCTCTGACTGTGCAAAAGTTGCAGCTGCAACGAAAATGCCTAAAAGTGTGATTAAAAATGATCTTTTCATTGTCCTTAGTATTTAAAGTTAGGTGCGTCTTATGACGCGCTTTCAATAACTATAGATTCAGAAAAAATAAGAAGGTTGCAGGCTAAAGCGTAGTTTTATTATTTTTTTTGAAATCCTCCCACTTGGTGTCCTTGAAATGATCATCACCAATAAAAATCAGGATGGGCTCCATCTGCTTAGGCTTCAAGTATCCCGCAATTGGCTGGATGATTCGTAGCTCCTCATCCATAAACACCGTAGTTGGATAGCTTAGCTTATTGTTCGTTAGCGCAGCAGCTAGCTCGTGAACGCCCCGCCTACCCGTAGGGACGAAATTGAAGGTGTGGCCATTGAATTCGACGGACTCCTTCTGCTCCGCATTAAATTTAACCGGATAGAAATTTTCATTGATGTACTGTACTATTTCAGCCTTGCTATAGGTCTCCCTATCCATCACTTTGCACCAACCGCACCAATCGGTGTACAGATCAACAAGCAACTTCTTGGGGTTTTGCTCATGAAGCGCGATCGCCTCCTCAAAGGTGAGCCACTTCAGTTCAGACTCTTCAACCGACTTCCAGCTGGTGATGGAAACAAGGAATAATACGCTAACAGTAAATCTTAATATCTTCATCAGGACTAACTAACGATTTGCTCGTCTCATTAGGTTCAGGATACTAAGATAATATAGATTAAAGTCATTCAGGTGTCGTCAGGAATGCATTTTTTCCCTTAAAAACTTTTTGAACCACCGCATCATCTTTGAATTGTTCCGTTTGATTTTCGGATGACCT
>CAYYNA010000083.1:8889-13536 GCA_964472815.1 uncultured Roseivirgaceae bacterium | reverse complement strand
ATTGAAGGAGAAGAAAAACCGCAATATGCTAGTTTGAAGCACGGTCAATTCATGGACACCATCACCCTGGAAGAGGCACTAGAACTATTCAAGCTACCTAGAGAAGTAGGCGTCTTTGAGGATAAACCAATGGTGGCTGCTATCGGGAGATACGGTCCTTATATACGACATGATGGGAAATTTGCATCTCTCAAAAAGGAACAAGATCCTTTAACAATTACCGAAGAGGAGGCTATCGAGCTTATTCAAGAAAAAAGAGAAGCTGATGCCAATAAATACATCAAGACCTTTGATGAAGATCCAGAAGTATTTGTTCTGAACGGTAGATACGGACCCTACATAAAGTTTGGGAAAAAGAATGTGAAAATTCCAAAGGACAAAAAGCCTGAAGAACTCACATTTGAAGAGTGTAAGGAACTAGCCGAAAAAGCCCCCGAAAAGAAAGGAAGAGGCGGCCGAAAAGCAGCGACCAAAAAAAAATAATCACCTGATTGTTATAAATCAGGATTTTTGATAACCAACCACAAGTAAGTGTCGGACGAATTCTTCAAATCGTATGTTGAGGAGAATATGGCGCTCATCATGCATTTGTGCAGAGCCTATTCGAGAGACGAAGAATCTTTGAAGGACCTGGTGCAGGAAGTGACGTTGCAGCTTTGGCGATCACATAAATCGTTTAAGGGCAAATCACAGCTTTCCACCTGGGTCTATCGAGTGACACTTAATGTGTGTCTTTCACACTCCAAAAAAATAAAAAGGAAGCCGGAGACTGTACCATTGGACTGGGGAGTCTCTAAGACCGAGGATATCGATCCTGAGAAAGAGCAAGTGGAAAAATTATACGCAGGTATTCGTAAGCTGAAAGAATCTGAGAGGGCGATCATCTTGCTGTATCTAGAGGATAAAAGCTATAAAGAGATGAGTGAGATATTGGGTATCACGGTATCCAATGTTGGTGTAAAAGTGAATCGACTTAAGGAAAAATTGAAAGGAATGATCAATGGCTGAAGAACTTGACATTAGATCACTTTGGAACAAAAGCAAGGAGCTTGAAGATCCTAAAACGCTACAAATCAATATGATGGAGCGAAAAGGGACGCGTACCACGCTATACTGGATCAAAACCATTTTGTGGATCGAGTTTTGGCTGACCATTGTCCTGGTTCCGATTGCTATCTACTATGGATCCGATACTTACGGAAAAACTGCGCTATCTATTTACGCCATCTTGTGCATCGGTTATTTATTCTATTATCAATTTCTAATCAGACAAATCAATCAATTCAGTTACGACAGAAACGTTGTTGATAGCCTCAAAAAAGTGTATGGCTACCTTTGGTTTTACCTGCTGCACTATAAAGTTGTAATCTGGTTGTCGGTTGTTATTGGAATAATTCTTGGCATTTACGAACCTGAGAATCAAGCACTTTTTCAGCAATTTGATGGAGCAAAAGACTGGGCTACCTTCATAGGCATCATGGCAGTACTTACTGGAATAGCCGGCGGATTGATGACCTTTTTAGTACACCTCATTTACGGTCGAAAAATAAAGCGCTTAAAAAGAATGGTTAAAGATCTTGAAAGAGAGGAATGAAGCTCAACTACTGGGTAGCTCCAGAATAAACTTAGATCCTTTTCCTATCTCACTTTCACACCAGACCTTTCCATTCATCAAGTCAGTATACTTCTTGACAAGGAAAAGACCAAGACCAGTAGACCCTTCTCCTCCTGTCGGTTGCACTTCCACTTTTCCAAACTTCTGAAAAAGTTGTGCAATTTGAGCCTTGCTTAAGCCTGGCCCTTCATCAAGCACTTCAATCCTGATATTGAATTCTGATTTCATCGCTTTCACCATTACATGTCCACCCTTTCTTGTGTACTTCAATGCATTAGAAACAAGATTATCCAGTATTTGAATGAAATACATCGTATCGATGTTAGCTTTCAACTCCTCTTCTTCCAAGGTGCTTTCGAGCCTAATCTCCTTTTCTGCGGCCTTAGACTTGTAGCCATCTACCACCTCTGCTATCGCCGACGAAATATCTAGATCTTCCAATTTCACCAAGAGCTTTTCCTGTTCGATGGCACCCGTCTTTGTCACTTTGTCAATGAGACCCAGCGATCGATCAATTGATTCACCCATCATGTCATAGATCTCATCCTGCGACTTCTTTAGATTAACTTTCTCTTTTAGCAGTTCAATTAGTGATTTGACTACACTCAAAGGATTTCTTAGGTCATGCGCCATGATGTGAATCACGTAATCCTTCTCTGCATTTAGACCTTTCATTTGTTCATTTGCCTTATTGAGATCTACTAGTGCTTGTCTTGTATTGAATTCAAAAATCATTGCGATAACTAGTATTATTAGAAGAAATCCCGAGGAAGAAATCACCACAAATAAGCTCCGCATTTCCAAGTTATAGTCTTGTGGAAAAGCGTATCCCAGTAACTCTGCAACGCCGTAAAACATGGTGAGTCCGTACATCAAGACGCCCCAAACTATAGCAGATTTTCGATTCACCAGAAATGCTGCTAGTACTGGCGCTGCAGCTAACCACCATAAGATTGGAGACTTTAAACCACCAGTAAAATGCGTGGTGAGTGCGATAGCAAAAGCACCCATAAAAATGAAAACATTTCCTAGGAGAATCAGATCTACCTTTTTCCGGAGCACAAAAGGCAGAAGTAGAAACCCAAGAACGTTAAAGATCATCGAATAGAAACCCACCTGGCATTCGACATAAAGTGCAAGGATCAAGTAGCTAGTAGAAAAAAGAGAAGTAAGAAATGAAGATTTTACAAGGAGCCTCGCTCTCTTTAATTGAAGAGAGTCTTCAAAATAACTTTCATTAATGAACCAATCAGCGAAAGGGTTCAAATTCATATCATCGTATTGCTAGTTTGAAAAATACTAAGCTACGATTTTGGGCGATAAAAATTTTTGTACTGACTATACCTGATTGCTAAGCATGACCGGCATGACTAGCATCAGGATATCTTCTTCGTCATCTTTATCATTCGGAGTGATGATCCCTGCTTTATTAGGTGCACTTAGTTTGATAGTAATTTCATCAGAATCGATATTGCTGAGCATCTCCACCAAGAATTTTGCATTGAATCCGATTTCTAGATCCTCACCATCATGCTCACAAGAAAGTCTCTCGTTCGCTTCATTTGAAAAGTCTAGGTCCTCTGCAGAAACCATCAATTCACTTCCTGTAATCTTAAGTCTTACTTGGTGCGTGGTTTTGTTTGCATAGATCGCTATTCTCTTCAGGGAACTTAATAGATCATCTTTTTTGACAACAACAGAGTTATTATTATCCAGAGGAATCACGTTTTCATAATCAGGGAATCGCTCATCGATCAGACGACAAATCATCTTCACCTGATTAAAATTGAAGAAAGCATTAGATGCATTGAACTCCACATTTACATTGGTCACATCTGAGGGTAAGGTCGCCTTCAGTAGCGTCAACGCCTTTCTTGGGATGATCATGCTATGAGACATGTCTGCGGCTACATCCACCCTTCTGTATCTGATCAATCGATGACTATCAGTGGCAACAAACGTGGTGTTCGTCTCATCGAGCTTAACGAAAACCCCAGTCATAGCGGGTCTTAACTCGTCATTTGAAGTAGCAAAAATGGTGTTGTTGATAGCTCTACTAAGTACGTCAGAGGACATGTTGACCGAGTATCCATCTGAGACAGTCGGGATCTTTGGGAAGTCGGTAGCGTTCTCGCCTGCCAACTTATAGCGACCATTATCAGAATTGATCTCTATGCTGTAAGTATTGCTGTCAATGGAGAATGTAACCGGTTGCTCCGGTAGATTTCTTAACGTCTCGAGCAAGATCTTTGCAGGAATTGCAATACTTCCGTCTTCTTTTGCTTCCACCTGCAGTTCTGTAATCATACTTGTTTGAAGGTCAGAAGCAGTTACCGTCAAATTCCCGTCACTTATTTCAAAAAGAAAGTTCTCCAAAATGGGAACTACAGGATTAGTGGTAATGACACCATTTATGGCAGATAATTGCTTTAATAAATAAGAAGACGATACGATAAATTTCATGTACAAGTAAAGCTAAGTGAGTGAGGCCTACCTCAAATTTCGGGATGCTAAATTAATCACAAAAAGCGAGACAAACGACTATTCTATTGACCCAGAAAATCCTCAGAAGAAGCTAATAAACCCTTAATTCTTCTAGCATCAATTACCATCATTTGATCACCTCTTTTTACGAGGTGATAGGGTTGATTATTAATGGCAGGATAAATGACCAATTCGAACGTAGCATCTAGCTTGAAGTCATTAATTGAAAGTAATGCTGATGGCTCTTCAGTTGACAAACTATCGAATTGTGGAAACCTTCCCTTTGAAATAAGCTCATTCGCTTCAAAGTATTGAAATTGATTGAGATAGTCCACAACTGCTGAACTATCAACCGGGGGTTGGCCTTCGACCAAAAAGAACTTATCGTCAAAAGCTATTTCTAACTTTTTCTGGCCACCTACATCTAATCTTAGATGCTGAATAGACCTCCAGCTGGCATCTATTATAAGTCGATCTTTCCACTGATCTGGGTGCAGAAGAAATATATCAACCACATTGTCTTTGTAACCAGGAACAGCAACTTCCCG
>CAYYNA010000083.1:0-8789 GCA_964472815.1 uncultured Roseivirgaceae bacterium | reverse complement strand
GATGTAAACTCACCTTCTAATAAGTACCCAATGGTCTTAGGTCCATCACCAAATTTCTCTGGTCTTAATTCGTCACGAAGGTCATTGAATGCTACACGTACGGGAGGCCCCAGGACTTTCGTATATTGGCTAGTTGTAAGCAAAGGGGTTTTGCTAATTCCTGTAGCTTTCACGGTATCTACCTCAGAAATGAACTGTCCCAAAATGGCATCCAGATTTCTCACAGATGGATGTTTTGAAAAATTAGTCATGACTGGATTGAATGGCCAAGGAATCATCTGAATTTGGGGCTGATCTCCAATATTTCCAGTGACCACCGGAAACTGACCACTATTTACATCTAGGATGTAGTTCTGATTTATTCTCACACCATATCTGAAGAGCATGTCTGTTAGATTCAGCTCTCGAGGAACCGCGACTGTCCCCTCACCAAACACACTATCCAAACTTGGAATACTCAAAGCATCAATAAAAAAGAGTAAGTTTCCACCCTTCATTAGATATTGATCGATCAAATACTTTTCCTTTTCATTGAAAGGTTTGCTAGGCTTAGCAATGACCAAGGCATCATACCCGACTAGTTCATTTTTACCAGTCAGTGAAACATTGAATAACTCGTACATGGACAATACTGCGTTTTTGAAACCTGCAATTTCCAAGGAATCGGGAGAACCATGACCTGCCACATACCCAATCCTCTTCGAACCTCTTCCTTCAAGCGAAGCTATTGCTGCTATTAGCTCATATTCAAGTCCCTCGATTGCTTGGTTCAGCATAAGTTCAGGGCTACTAGCTCGGTTTCCCTTTAACAGATTGGCCGGAACTTCATTTATCCCCTTCGAAACCAGTGCACCAGGGAAAATGAGCTTCTCCATCTTATCGCCCTCCGCATTTCGATAATTTAGGTTAGTCGCCTCCACTCCTTTGTTGATAATGGAATTTTGGAATTGCTGCCTCGCTTGAGCGTTGTTTGCTTGAGCTGGATCGGTAAACTTATAAGAAACCCTATTTCCGCTTTCTTCAGCGAATTGATCCAGCATCTCGCCGATGGATTTTTTGAATCTCTCAAAATTGGCAGGCAAATCTCCAGCAAGGAAGATCTCGAAATATACTTCCTCATCGAGCTCTTTGAGAATTGATTTTGTTGCAGGAGAAACGGTATACCTTTTCTCCTCCGTCAGATCCAATCGAAATGAAAACCTATCAGCTAACTGGTTTGCTAGCCAAACGACAAGGACTACTACAATAGCCTGAAGGATCGTATGTAATCGATGTTTATTCACTTCTTCTGCACGATTAAGACCACACGCGCAATGTAAATGATCAAGGTGATCATAGATACGAAATAGACTATGTCTCCCAAATCCACAAGCCCCTTACTGAGCGTTTCGTAATGCGACAATATGCCAAGCTGCTTAAGGTAATAGGAGCTATCCAGCCAGATATTAATGGAAGCTATCGAATCAAACCCAGCATACAGCGCAAAGCACAAAAAAGCCGCCAAAATGAAGGAAACGATTTGATTTCCGGTTAGTGCAGAAGCTAATATCCCAATGGAAGTAAAGATGCCAGCCAGCAGGATCAACCCAATATACGATCCCGCAACTCCAGCTCCATCTATGTTTCCAACAGGGTTTCCTAAATAAGAGAGCGAGAAGTAATAGACTAACGTGGGAATAAGAGATAAGAGAACCAATGAAAACCCAGCAAAAAACTTACCTAGAATAATCTCAACGTCCCTAAAGGGCAAAGTGTACAGAAGTTCTATGGTTCCATTTCTCTTTTCCTCTGCAAAGGATTTCATGGTTACTGCTGGAATTAAAAACATAAAAACGTAGGGACCTAATGAGAACAAGGTCTCCATACTGGCATATCCATAATCCAGCACGTTGGTCTCAGGAAAAACCCACATCAATAGCCCAATACCAATTAGGAAGATTCCAATCACCACGTAGGCAATCAGGGAATTCAAGAACTCATTAACCTCTTTTTTGAAAATCGTGAACATTAATTCTTCGTTAGCTCTTGAAAAACTGTTTCCAAGGACTGCTCTTCCTTGGTGATATTTACCAGCGGTAGCTCCTCCTCTCCGGCTATCTTCATAATCATTTTTCGTGCATCCTCGGTTACTGAAGAGATTAGGTATTGATTACTAGCTTCTTCATTCACTTGTAGTCCGGCGTTTTGAAACAAAGCAACATCAATAGCCTGCTCAAATTCAACTCGATAAGCCAGAACATCCTTCTTCATAGACTTGAGGGCACCTACCTTATCATTCGCAACGATCCTTCCCTTGTTAATGATCACTACATCATCACACAGCGCTTCAACTTCTTGCATGATATGTGTTGAAAAAATCACCGTCTTGTCTTGACTTGCCTGCTTAATAACCTTTCGCACTTCCACTAATTGATTGGGATCTAAACCACTTGTGGGCTCATCCAGTATCAGCACTTTAGGATCGTGAATCAAAGCTTGTGCAAGTCCGACTCTTTGACGATATCCCTTGGAGAGCGCCTGAATTTTCTTTCCTTTTTCCCTTTCCAAGCCAACTAGCTCGATCATCTCGTCTACCCTACTCCGGATATTTCTTATTCTGTAAGCTGAAGCTACAAAAGCCAAATATTCCTTCACAAACATCTCTAAATAGAGCGGATTGTGCTCAGGCAGATAGCCTGTGATACGCTTCACCTTTAGAGGGTCCGTTGTGACATCAATTCCGTCAACATGAATGGAGCCGCTAGTAGCCTCAATGTATCCCGTAGCAATTTTCATGGTCGTTGATTTTCCGGCCCCATTTGGACCCAAAAAACCAGTAATCTTACCCTTCTCCGAAGTGAACGAAACATCATCTAGCGCTCGCTGACTTCCATAAACTTTCGTAAGATTTTGAACGATTATTGACATTCGGAACTATTACCGGGAATTCGAGTTTAGAAATGTTAAATTATTTGCGACTTCTGAAAACGTAAATGAACCGCAAATATTTCCATCTAATCGCAGAACTACAATTTAGTCTTACAAATCATTCATGATAACTATTATTAGCGGAACGAACCGAAGGAATTCTAACTCATTGAAAGTCGCACAGCAGTACCAATCAATATTAAGTGAGAAAGGGCAAGAATCCAGCATCGTCAATCTGGAGGAACTCCCGGAAGACTTCCTTAGCAAAGCACTTTATGACAAGACGGTCAGTGAGGGTTTTAAGCCCACCAGAGAGCTAATGAAGAAATCTCAGAAATTTGTCTTCATCGTACCTGAATACAATGGATCGTTCCCTGGAATACTAAAGCTTTTTCTCGATTGCCTAGAGTTCCCGGAGACACTAAAAGACAAGAAATGCGCAATGGTTGGGCTTTCCTCAGGAGTACAAGGAAGTGCGCTTGCAATGAGTCACTTAACAGATATTTTTAACTACCTAGGTATGCACGTTTTGGCCTCAAAACCCAAACTAATGGGTATCGATGGTAGGATGGAGAATGGTCAGGTAAAAGATGAGCTTGGCGTTCAGCTTTTGGACGAACAAGCTGAGGCCTTCATTAAATTCTAGACTATGCTGGAAAATCTGATCAACTTACTTGAGTATTACAAATCGCTTGGCGAAAAAACATTTGCGCAATTAAGTGATGAAGAGCTGCATCTTGAGCCAGCAGAAGACGCAAATAGCATTGCTATCATTGTGAAACACCTTTGGGGAAATATGCTGTCTCGGTGGACCAATTTTCTCTCGGAAGATGGGGAGAAAGAATGGCGAGATCGGGACGGTGAATTTGATTCTACCATCAAAACTCGTAAAGAGTTTGACGAAAAGTGGGAAGAAGGATGGAGTACCTTTTTAGGTGCGCTCAGAGATTTGAACGAAGCTGACCTCAACAAGACCGTATACATTCGAAATGAAGGACATAGCGTTATTGATGCTATTCATCGACAACTCGCTCATTACGCTTCCCATATTGGTCAGATCATGTACTTAGGCAAAATCATCAAAGGATCGGAATGGGAATCGCTTTCCATTCCGAAGGGTAAATCATCAGAATTCAACGCAGAAAAATTCTCTAAGGACAAGACAGAGCGGCACTTCACCAAAGGAAGCTAGCCGCCCACCTTTATTTTTTAGATGTACTCCCCTCTACTTCTTGATCACTTTGATAAGCTTGTTTGATCGAATATTTGCCGGTTTTAACAAATAAACACCTGCTGGATACGAGTAGAGAGAAATCTCACCTCGGTACTGACCATCATATCTGCTGAATTTTCGGGTTTGAATGAGCTTCCCGTTTATGTCAAAAACTTCAACAGTCAGAAAATCTTCAATGTAACTATGTCCACTCAGGCTAAGGGTGAATAAGCCATTGGTAGGGTTCGGAGAAGCCACTAAATCCTGCAGAAGATCAGAAGTGCCAAGCACGAAATCAACCGTAAGAGAAAGCTCCTGAGTACATGCGCCATCATTAGATTGCACAACTATTTCATAATCACCTGAAGGTAGACCTTCAAAGCTATTGGAAGCTGAAAATGTCACTCCCCCATCAATGCTGTATTCATAATTCAGTCCCCCAGTTGCTGTTATCGTGATCGTCCCAGAATTATTAGAGGTTAACTCTGAAACAACATCAATTTCCAGCTGGCACTCAGTTTCAATTACTACCGTCTGCTCCGCTATGCACCCTGAATTGTCCTCAACTACAACAGAGTACTCACCAGCAGAAAGGTCATCGAATACACCACTTTGCTGTGAGGAAGCGCCTCCATCAATGCTATAAGCTAAAGTACCGCTTCCTCCGGTTGCTGTGACCATGATCACACCTAGCTGATCTCCTATTACATTGGTTTTTGAGACCTCAATGGCCAAGTCACAAGCGCCATCTAAACAAAAATTGTTTGATTCGGAAGTTCCGAATTGCCCATTGCTTGTAACAAGTACTTCGCCGGATTCATCCAAAACTTCGTACCTGCCTTCTCCAAAATCACAGCAGATACCATCATCAAAAGCATCAAAAAAGGTCAGTTCATAGCAACCATCAAAGGCCACACATAAGGACTCAATTATCTGGCCTGAGAATTCGGGATAAGGTCCCCCGGAAGCCACAATGTCATCGGAATCATTCGTCAGTTCCCATGAGGTTTCGTCCGGAAAATCATCAAATAGTATTACTAAGCTCAAATTCTCTAACTCTCCGTCGCTCTCCACAGTAATACTTTCTGAATCGGTATTATCACCAGTTCCATCATCCGGTACACCATTCGGGTTACTTACCGTGGCAACTATTGCATTTTCACCTTCAGTAAGTCCGAGATAGTTAAAGACAAAAAAGTCAGATTCACCTAAAGCTAAGTCACCAGTCCATTCAAAGTTGTCTGTGACCGTTCCATTCACCTGTATCTCCAGGTCAACTGAGGTTAAAGGCTGCTCACCCAGATTGAGGATCTCTACCTGAGAAATGAAATCGGTGGTACAAACCACTTCATCAACCTCAAAAATTGCAACTGCTGCATCGTTTTGAGGAACATCTCCTACACAAAACCCAGTCTCCTCAGTCTCACCAAACTGACCATTACTTTCAAAAATGATATTTCCCTCAGAATCAACTAACTGGTAAGAACCTTGCCCAAAATCGCAGCATATTCCATCGGCGGCAGTATCACCAATAGTAAAAAAGTAGCACTGATCTGTTGGTAAGCAAAAATTCTCCGTAAAGGTGCCAGTACTATTGTATGGGCCGCCAGAAAAGATGATCTCTCTATCTTCATTTTCGAGAATCCAAAGCGTCTCCTCCGGAAAATCATCGGTGGTTAGTATCAGGCTGACAAATTCCAAGTTATCATCTACAGTGATTACCTCCTCGTCGGAATTATTTTCTGTCACAGGATCTTCACTCTCGTTCACTGTAACTATTTCAGCAACTAGGGTATTGTCACCAGAAACCAATCCATCAAAAGAAACTTCGATCTGATCGCTTTCACCCGTTGCTAAGGAGCCTGTCCAACTGATTGTTTCTTGAACTTCACCTCCAACTGAGGTTCTGATCTCTGCAGAAGTCAGATCACTTGCTCCTTCATTGGTAATTCTAATTACTCCATCCGTTGAACCAAGACATGTGGTGGATTCCACTTCCAATGAGATCGCAGCGTCAACTGCAGCTAACTTGCTGACTGTTTTCTCTTTGATGTTGTTAGCATTCGATTCGTCGCTAGCATAATCCACAGAAACTTCTAATAAGTAGTCTCCTACTGTAGAAAGATCAACGGTTGTAGCAAAGGTGTGCTCGTATTCTTCTCCAGACGCTAACGTCTGATCATAGGCAAATGTCTCTATCAACTCATCATCAAGATTCAATATAATATCAAAGCCGGTGGCATCTAGATTTCCTACATTAAGAACAGAAGCCACTACGGCTTCCGAAGCTCCCAAATCTCCTGAGGTCTCAGGCGATGAAATCTCCGTAACAGCAAGGTCATTGTCCTTTTTCTCTAGTTGGAAAGAGGTAATTCGTGTTGTAGATCCACTGGATCCACCCCCACCATACTCAGCAGTAAACCAGAACGTTTGTCCATCAACTGGATCTACGGTCATGTGCGAATAATCACCAAACCTATCGAAGGCCAGACTATTGGTTCCATCAGCAATAATCGCTTCCTGGACGGTCATCCCTCCTAGCGGATCATCGGCAAACCTACCCGTGAACCTAAGCCCAGCAAAGGTGGTAGGGCCACTAACAACGTAACCCATGCCAATATTTCCAGATTCGTCAATAGCTATTGAACCCATGTAGCGATGTAATCCGTCATCCGGGGCGAAAGTCCCTTCCTGGTAAATTTCCCAATCACCTCCGTTAGTTCTTCTAAGCTCCATCCAGCGAATGCCTGAAAGGTTATTTCCATCGGTCACATCAGTTATGAAATTGAGAACGATAGATTCATGTGTTCCAAAATTTCTGTAGTGCGGAATATTCATCACAACCTCAGGTATCGCATCTAAGCCTCCCGCTCCTTCCCCCTGCGACAGGCAGGCAAATCCACCACTCTCATTGTCACATGGATAACTATCAAAGGGTGTAGCTTCTAGCTGCAGCAACGTGACTGTTGTGTTATCGGCATCTTCTAAATCAACATCGAAGGTGAAAACCTCTAGCACATCAGTTGCCACTTCTCCCCAAGAAGAATCATTGATCTTCACGGCAATTGGGTTATTATCTGATGGAAGCGATGAACCATTCCAATGAACTGGAGTGGAAACGTAAAAACCTGCCTCCGTGCTAAAATTACCATCAATTGCAATTCGCTGTATTCTCACTTCCTCTTCGCCAGCTAGCAAAGCATCCTTATCAAGAAAATACTGATGTAAGTCGCCTGGGCCCTCCTCATTTGTGGTGACAATCAAGAAGTCATCCCAAATGGCATACTTTGGATAGTCAGGAAAGAAAGGTGTGGCAAAAGAATAAACGCTGTAGTCGCCCAATGGGTCGCTAGTTTGTGAAACTGCTATAAGCAGCAGCGCCGGGTCTGCAAACTCGGTAATGATCCATTGATCAGATTCTTGGGCGTAGAGAATAATAGGGTCACCGAGCGAAGATTCGCCCAAAGGGGCCCATAGTGAATTTGCCGCAAAAGTGCTTTCCAAATCTCCATCCTTCGTGTATACACCCAACTGGGTGGAATTAATTGCCTGTACATAACGATCCAAACCCGTTGAACCCGTGGGATCATGAGGGACAGAGCCATTACGTAAACCTTCAATATTCACTAAGGGATCAATCAAAGTGGTCTTTCGTGAAAAACCTATTTGTCTAATGGGATCATCACCTTGATGCTCCAACTCTGGTACTCGCACCTTACTTTTCCCTCGTCCTATAAAGTTAGGTGGGCTTTGTTTCTGCTTTTTCTTTGAAAGCTTCTTGCCCTTAGTTGTGGTACGATAGCTGCCATCCGTCACTGGTGCAGTCGTTCCGAGTAAAACGGCTCTTGTATTGGACACTTGAAGATCTTTGATCTCCGTTTTTTTCTGGGCATACAGAAACTGAGCACTTAGGAAAGCGAAGAGTATAAAGGTCAGTGACCGTAGGGAGCTAGTTCTTAACAGGTCTTGCATTTTTCTTGTCTTTGTTCTTTGTAGTTGTGTTGTCATTTTCAGCGGATCTTGAGACAGATTCGATCTCCATTAGATTTTGTAATTTTTTTACTAACTCATCTGCTTCACTTTCTTCCATCTGTACTCTGACAAGCCAGAGGTTTTGTGATCTGCTGGTTCTTTTAGCACTTTTCAGCTGTTCCTCGCTAAAAGTATTCAAGTCTGTAGGTGTCATATCCTTATTTATCAAAAGCAAAAGCTCTTGGAAAGGAAGGGACTCTACCTGTTTCGAATCAGGCTGTTGGGTTTTGCAAGAAAACAAAAAGGTGGATATCAGAAACAGCAGAATGAGTCTCCAATAGATTTTTGAGTGGCTCATCGTTTAGGTGATCAATTAGTTTGTAGTAATATAAATGAATGAGCTGAAAAAAGAACAAGGTCAACGGGCCAGCTTTGCATATTTACTCAGTATGCCTTGCATACATCGCTCGCCATCCATTGCTGCAGAAACAATTCCACCTGCATAGCCTGCCCCTTCGCCACAGGGGAAAAGTCTCTTGATATTAACATGCTCGCAGGTTTCTGCATTTCTAGGAATTCGAACTGGGGAGGAAGTCCGGCTCTCCACCCCAACTATTTGCGCTTCGTTGGTCAGATAGCCTCTCATCTTTTTTCCGAAATATTGAAATCCCTGCCTCAAACGCTTACCGAGAAACGC
>CAYYNA010000082.1:3848-13622 GCA_964472815.1 uncultured Roseivirgaceae bacterium | reverse complement strand
AAAAAAGTTAGAGAGAATATTTTCAACAGTGGTGACGAAGAATTGATTGAATTATTTGGGGAATGGACCTTAGTCCGTAAACAGATTGCTGATTTACAGTCATTGAAAAACAACCAATCCTCTGCTACTCGTGCACAAGCCGATAGCCTTAATCAGGTGATTAATGAATTAGAAAAAGAATTGACCAGGAAGTCATTTGATTTTTCATCATCCTTCAATCCAAAGTCCTACACGTATGATGATATCCGGTCTCAACTCAATCCTGGTGAGGCACTCGTAGAAATCATAAGAACAGAAATTAATGGATCTGGAGTGTACACTGCGCTGATTGGAACAAGTACCATGGAGAGTCCAGAACTAATTGTAATTGGTCAAGGTGCCGAGTTAGAACAAAAAGGTTTTCAGACTTACAAAAACACCATCGCTTTCAAGGTTGCTAGCAGCAAACCTTTTGACCTCTACTGGAAGAAGATAGACAGCTATTTGTCTGGTGCCTTAGTAACTAAAATCTATTACGCTCCAGATGGAGTTTACCATAAGCTCAACCCCAATACATTTTACGATCCTGTGAAAGAGGAATACCTAATAGACGAGCTTGATATTGTACAACTGAGCTCTACAAAAGACATTATGAATCTCCAAGAAAATGTAGAAAAGACGCCCTCTGAGGCCCTGCTTATCGGTCGTCCTGCTTACAAGGACTCAAATGAAGCGCCGATTCTTGGAGCAACCAGAAGTTTCCAGATGCTAAATAATGTTTCAGACCTTCCTGGTACGGAAGAAGAAGTTGTAGAAATCGAAGGTTTATTCAAAAAACGAGGACTGCAAACTGATGTATTGATGAAGGAAGGAGCAGAAGAAAATGAAATAAAAGAACGGCTCAATAGTGAGATCGTGCACATTGCTACCCATGGATTCTTTCTACCTGATGATACAGAAGGAACTGATCCAATGCTAAACTCTGGATTGCTGCTAGCTGGAGTAAGTAATCAAAGAAAAAGCTCAGACAAAGATGATGGTATCTTAACCGCTTACGAAATCATGAACCTAAGCCTATCAAATCTAAACCTGGTAGTGCTATCAGCTTGCGAAACTGGGTTGGGAGAAATAACCTCCGGTGAAGGGATCTACGGATTGCAACGTGCCTTTTTTGTTGGAGGAGCAGAGACACTGGTCATGTCTTTATGGAAAGTGGATGATGCTGCAACCAAGGATCTGATGATCGAATTTTATAAAGAGTACCTGAAGAGTGGGAATCGTAAGGCCTCTTTTACTTTGGCCCAGAGAAAAATTAAAAAGAAATACAAAGATCCTATCTACTGGGGAGCATTCGTAATGGTCGGAACCTAGCAACAGCTAACTAACTACTACTGCAATGAGGAAATTCATTCTTGATACGATTCTGTGTACTGCCTTCATTTTCAGCATCATGGGACTTTTTGGTTCGCTTTCCTTCTTGAATGCATTGGAGGGGTTTGACCCCATAGGGGAAATGTTTAAAGACTTTGAACTCACTGACTTGGTATTCTCCCAGCTACAGGAGGATCCTACTGCAGACGACCGCATTGTCATTGTCAATTTTGGTCGCATCCCTAGAGAAGGGATTGCACGTCAAATTGAGATCATCAATAAATACAACCCACGAGTAATTGGCTTAGATGCTACGTTTGGATATGACCTTACATGGGAAGAGGATAGCGCCTTAGTGAGGGTTTTAAGCGAAACAGACAACATTGTTTTAGCTGAAGACCTTCAATTTGATTATTTGACCGGAGAACCGATCACTCCCTTACTCCCACCCATGCACATCATGCAGGATAATCACCTTGGGTTCGTAGATCTAGTGACTAATGCGGAATCTCAAGAAGACTTAAAGATGTGCAGAGAGTTCCTAACGCGCCAGCAAGTAGATAGCACAATGCATTATGCTTTCTCTGTTAAAATGGCGATGGCAGCCGATTCAGCTAAGACGCAGCGATTCTTGGACAGAGGTAATGATATTGAGATCATCAATTACAAAGGGAACGTATTCAGTTTTGTTTCTTCAAGATATGGAATGAAGTATTTCGTACTGGATGTCGAAGACATCTTCAATGAGACCTTTACCCCTGATTTGCTTGAAGATAAGATAGTAATCATGTGTCATCTGGGAGAGTTTCTAGGAGATACCAATACGAACGAGGATAGGTACTTCACACCACTTAACAAAAACTATGTAGGGAAGGCCGAGCACGATATGTTTGGAGGAGTAGTACATGCCAACATCGTTTCCATGATTCTCGATGAGGACTACATCGATGAGATGTCAGCAAAAACCGGAATCGTTTGGGCTATCACGCTATGCCTTGCCAATGTCTTCTTGTTTAAGATTATCTATGGTGCACTTCCCAAATGGTACGACGGTATCACCAAAGTATTCCAATTATTTGAGGTGCTGTTTATCTCTTATTTGATTGTGATCATCTTCTACAATTACAACTACAAGGTCGATCTTACCTTCGCTTTGATCGCTATAGCATTAAGCGGTGATTCCATAGAAGTGTATCACGGAGTGGTCAAAAATCTGTTCTCAAAAGATAGAAGGCGACAGATATTGAAAGTCAAGAGAAAATTCTGGGAAGAGTAGATTACGATCGTAACAAAAAATCTGAGGAAGGCATCCCCATTCTCCCGTCAGCATCCAGAGACTTTAGTGCTTCAGTTACTTTGGTCACATCATCAAGACTAAGGTTTTGGCCACTGCCCCACTCTACCCTATCAAACCACTTCTGGACACTTACGATAGACAAGTTGAAGCGATCCGCAATGACACCAGTGGATTCAGGATTCTTTTTTAGCGTATCAGCCTGATGAAAAACCTGATCTAAGAGTACATCAACTTTTTCCTTGTTTTCAGCATAGAAGGTTGGGTTGAGGGCTATGACAAAACAAGGCCAGGGAGTAACAATGCTATCTATTCTTCTTAACTGACCAGAATCACAGAAAGGCTCAGTAGTAAATCTTTCCCACAAAAACACATCCACTGACTTACTTTCAAAGGCTTTCAGAGCTCCTTGCAGTGAGCCCACCTCTCGGAAATCCATCACTCCGGGAGACATTCCTTTTTGTTTGGCATTGAGCATCGCCATTAGATGGGATCCTGACCCGGATTTACTTATTGCGTACCTAAGGTCGGTATTATCACTAAGGTCGGTTAAATCCACTTCCGCAGAAGTATGAATTCCCCATTCGAGCTTACTTTGGACAAATACTTTGAGAATTCTTGCTGGGTTACCTCGTGCAATGTCCGCGATGATTCCCTCTGTCAGCAGCACCGCAATATCAATTTCTTCTTCTCTCAGCAACCGGGTCATTTCTCCTGTCCCACCTGGACAGGAAACCCAATCTAAATCAATACCAAAAT
Source organism: uncultured Roseivirgaceae bacterium (assembly GCA_964472815.1). Taxonomy (GTDB): domain Bacteria; phylum Bacteroidota; class Bacteroidia; order Cytophagales; family Cyclobacteriaceae; genus Ekhidna. The sequence goes on along the minus strand of CAYYNA010000082.1, from coordinate 10,219 downwards.
CCTTAAGTTGATCCCCCTCGCTTAGCTGAAACCACGGCGTATTAAAGTGCTCCTCAACCCCACCAACTTTTATTTTTAACATTCGCTCGAATTGTAAAACCCGAAAATAAAGTCTCGCGCTGAGAATAGCTGAAAGAGAAAAAAATTAAATAAAATGAAACATTAAAACTACAATTAAGGTATATGATCATAATTAATACTACATTTAAGGTAAATAATACTTAAAATGGGAAAACATCATTTAGGAGAATTCGAAGAAATTGTCATGCTAACCGTCGCGATACTTCAAAATGACGCGTATGGTTTTGCAATAATTGAAGAAATGGAAAGCAGACTTCAGCGATCTGTGAGCATTGGCGCACTACAAACGGTGCTCAAAAGACTGGAAAAGAAAGGATACTTAAAATCAGAACTTGGAGAAGCAACCGCAGTGCGTGGAGGGAAGCGAAAACGTTTCTATAACCTCACCTCCGTTGGCAAGGAAACACTCCAAGAATCTAAAGAACAACGGATGGGTCTTTGGAATGCTGTACCCGAATTCATTGTGAAGTTCAGCTACTAAATGAATTCTAATCCACCAAAAATTCCCTTGCGGTTTTTCAGATGGTTCTGTGACCCAGACTACTTGGAAGACATTGAGGGAGATCTACTCGAACGATTTGAAAAAAGGACAGAACAAAATAAGCGAGCCAGCTGGCTACTCACTCTTGATGTTTTGAGGCTTTTTCGCCCTGGCATCATCAAAAACTTTGAAGGAACTCAAAAACTCAACTACTACGGAATGTTTAAACACAACTTAAAATTTGGCTGGAGGAATCTGATGAAGCAGAAAGGATTCTTTGCAATAAATGTATTTGGATTAGCAATTGGCATCTCCACTTGTCTCATGATCTCGCTTTTCATCATCGATGAATTGAATTATGACAAGTTCAACGAGAATGCAGACCGAATCGCCAGGGTTGTTCTGAAAGGAGAAGTACAAGGAGAAGCTATTAATGAAGCAATTGCCCCGGCAGGGGTAGTACCGGCTTTTCAGGAGGAATTTCCTGAAGTTCAGATAGGAACCCGCTTAAAAGCGACAGAAATACCACTTGTTTATAATGGAAAGGAAAACTTCCGGGAAAGTCGATTTGCCTATGTAGATCCCAATTTCTTCTCCGTGTTTACTGCTCAATTTCTAAAAGGAGACCCCCGAACAGCTTTAGATCAGCCAAACACCATTCTGATCACCGAGAGTGAGGCTGCAAAATACTTCGGTAGTAAAGATCCCCTGGGAAAAACGCTGGAGTTTAAGGACTGGGGAAAGAAATTCAAGATTACTGGGGTCATCGCCGATATCCCTGCTAACTCACATTTTCATTTCGACCTATTTGGATCTATGAAAAGCTATGATGAAGCTAGCAAAAGCGACTGGCTAAAAAGTGATTTTCATAGCTACATTCTTTTGAGAGACAATGCAGAACTAGAGACGGTCCAGACAAAAATCCCAGCAACCCTAGCCAAATATATGGGTCCTCAACTGCAGGATGCTTTTGGCATTTCCATGGAACAATTTGAAGAAAGTGGCAATAAGATTGGCTTGTTTTTGCAGCCACTGTTATCCATTCATTTGTTCTCTGATTTCTCATCTCAATCGGAATTACAGCCGGGCGGCAATATTGATACGCTATACATTTTTGGGATTATCGCTGTGTTTGCCTTACTTATCTCTTGCGTCAATTTCATCAATCTATCTACAGCAGCAGCATCTCGGCGAATGAAGGAAGTTGGCGTGAAGAAAGTCCTTGGATCCGGAAGAAGACTATTGGTAACGCAGTTCTTGACTGAATCCTTCCTGACCACTGTAATGGCTATGTTAGTGTCCGCCTTAATCATTGGGCTAAGTCTTCGCTTTTTTAATGAGATCTCTGGGAAATCCTTTCTTTTCCGAGATTTTCTAAAACCGAACACCATTCTACTCTACTACGGATTGTTTGGTCTGTCGATTAGCCTGTTGGCCGGACTATATCCCGCATTCGTCCTATCCTCTTCAAAACCTCTTTGGGCGCTGGCTCAAAAAACGCAAAGTGGAGGCAATGCTTACTTAAGAAGTAGCTTAGTTGTCTTTCAGTTTGCCGTTTCCACCATTCTTGTCATTGGCACAATCATCGTGCAACAGCAAATGGATTTCATCAATGAGAAAGAGGTAGGGTATGATAAGGAAGGGTTGATTGTAATCCATGACACTGAGGCACTTGGACAAGCAAATCAGCTCATTTTCAAGGACAAACTACTTGGTAACTCACTGGTGGAAAATGTCTCTATTTCTAATCATTTACCTGCTGGCCCGACAAATACCAGCATGGACAATGTCTTTTTGAATGAAGGTTCAAAAGACTTTAGAAGGTCTCCAGTGTACAATGTAGACGATAGCTACATACCTACAATGGGTATCGAAATCTTAGCTGGAAGAAATTTTTCAAAGGATTTTGGATCAGAGAGCAACCTGGTGATCATCAACGAGACATTTGCCAGCACTTATGGATTAGGCGAAAATCCTGTGGGAAAAACCATTGAAACCACCCTTGACCAACAAGGAGAAAGAAAGAGATCAACAGTTATTGGGCTGGTTAAAGACTTTCACTTCCAATCCTTGCATCGAAAGATAGAGCCACTCATGTTTCGCAAAAGAGCTAGCTCGGGAGTAATCGTGCGGGCAGGAATGTCAAATATTCCACAGATCCTGATCCAAATGGAAGACCTATGGAAAGAATTCAATGCTGATGAGCCATTCAATTATGCCCTTCTCGATGACCTGTACAAGCAGACGTATGTCAGTGAACAAAATGTAGGTAGCCTGTTCAAGACCTTTGCAGCACTAACGATTTTTGTTGCAACACTCGGACTTTTCGGATTAGTGACATTTTCTATTGCAAGAAGGACCAAGGAAATAGGCATACGCAAAGTGCTTGGTTCAAGCATCAGTAGCATCATTTCCCTAATATCATGGGATTTCTTGAAGCTCATAGGAATTGCTTTGATCGTTGCAATTCCCATTGGCTACTTTTCTATGCTTACCTGGTTGGAGGATTTTGCTTATCGGATAAGTATTAGTTGGTGGGTATTTGCTGCAGCAGGTGCCATCACATTACTCATCTCTTGGATTACGGTTGCTAGTAAGGCATGGATAGCAGCCATAGTAAACCCAGTTGAAGTACTCAAGGATGAATAGTAGTCCACCAAAATATGCTCTTCGATTCTTTAGATGGTTCTGTGATCCAGACTATGTAGATGACATTGAGGGAGACTTATTGGAACGATTTGTAAAAAGGACTCATCAGAACAAAGCTGCCAAATGGCTAATGACAATGGATGTTCTCAAGCTTTTTAGGCCTGGGATCATCCGAAAATTTGAAGGAACTCAAAAACTCAACAATTACGGAATGTTAAAACATAATATCAAAATATCGTGGCGCAATGCCTTGAGGCAGAAACAATTCACAACACTTAATCTACTAGGGCTGACCATTGGAATAGCCACTGCGATTACCATTGGCTTATTCATCCATGATGAATTGACCTATGATACCTTTCACGAAAAAGGAGATAGAATTTATAGGGTCAATCAGCCAAACATTTGGGGTGATTGGGGTACCTCATCATCAACGACTGGACCCAATGTAGCTACCGCTCTTAGAGAAGAAGCTCCAGAATTTGAAGAGGTGACCAGAATTCTGACCCAAAGTGCCCAGATCGTAAGGCCTTCGCTCAATGAAGACAGTGACGTCATATTTAAGGAGAGTAATTTCTTCGCGGCAGAGCACAACTTCTTAAATGTTTTTTCTTTCGAACTCCTCGCCGGTGATCCGGCAACAGCTCTGCAGCAGCCAAGAAATGCCATCCTTACTTTGGAAACAGCTCATAAATATTTTGGCAATGATTACAGTCCAAGTGAGCTTCTCGGCAAACAGATTAGCGTCAAAGCCTGGGACGGTAAATGGGAAACGTTCTCTGTCTCAGCAATTGCAGCAAACATCCCAAACAAGTCGCATATTCAGTTTGATGTCTTGGTTTCCCTAACCAGCTACCAGGAGCTAATGGACATGCATGGCTGGAAGTGGATCTGGACGGCATTTTCCACTTATGGCTTGGTGCATCCCGGAGTTGATGTAGCAGCGCTGGAGGAAAAACTTCAGGCACTTCCTCCCAAATGGGCCGCACCTACCACAGAAAAAATATTTAATCAAAGCTTTGAGGATTTTACTGCTGGCCACCCATGGACGTTAGACCTTCAACCGCTTCGCAGCATTTACTCATCTAGTGAACCTGAATTCAACAATTTCGGTCCAGTGGGCAATCCACTCTTTGTGAAAATCTTTGCTGCTATTGGCCTACTGGTCTTGGTACTTTCAGCGATCAACTTTATGAACCTTTCCACCGCCAGGTCTTCCATACGATCAAAAGAAGTGGGTGTAAGAAAAGTATTGGGTTCTCAGCGCAGACAGATTATTAAGCAGTTCACAGTAGAGTCCATACTCTATGTTGCGATAAGCACAGTGTTAGCATTGATCATTGTGGCCGCCACCATAGATTGGTTCAATTTCATTACGGAAAAAGAGATGACATTAACCATTTTGGTCGAACCGATAGCACTCGGTATTCTGGCATTTTTCGTCCTGTCTTTGGGATTGATTGCGGGGAGCTATCCTGCTTTTTACCTTTCTGGCTTCAGACCAATCCATGCATTAAAGGGTGAGTCCACCAAAGGATTCAAGGGAAAAGCGCTAAGGAATGTCATGGTTGTGTTTCAGTTTAGCATCTCGATTGCTCTGATCATTTGCTCCTCTTTTGTGCATAAGCAGATCACCTACGCTTCGTCACTTGATTTAGGGTTCCAAAAGGATAATATTCTTCAGCTCCATAACATCGAAAAATTTGGGTTCGACACGGAAATTATCAAGTCTAGGCTGCAGTCAAATTCGGCCATAACCCAGGTTGGAAAGTCATTTGGCGTGCCTCCAAGTATTTGGTCTGGAGACAGATACAAAGCAGCTGGCAGTAGTGAAGTACTACAGTTCAATAATTTGAGAACAGAAGGCGATTACCTGGACCTGCTCGGTTTGAAGTTTCTTGCAGGAAGAAATTTTGATCGCAGCAGACCGGCAGACAAATACAAAGTCATCATCAATGAAACTGCAGCACGCATGCTTGGATGGGGAGATGCATCAACATTTGAAACGGACTCTCCAATCGGAAAAAAGATTGCGCTTGCTTCTGGAGATGAGCAAGAGTTTGAGGTGATTGGGCTAGTAAATGATTTCAATTTTCATAGCCTAAGAAGTGAAATCAGACCGCTAGTAGTAATCAATCACGAAAATGATAGTGTCTGGGACTATGGTGCGGGTTTATCATATTATTCGCTAAAACTTGACCCTTCAGTAGTTAATTCATCAGGTGATCTGATGAGTGTTATTGATGAGGTTGAAGCATCATTGGCCGGAATCGATAACTCAGTTCCTTTTGAGTTTTCCTTTTTGGATGAAGGATTTGAAGACACCTTCCGATTTGAACAAAAGATGAGCAAGGTCTTCAATATTTTCACTTTGATGGCAATGACTATCGGGTGTTTAGGACTCTTTGGCCTTACTGCCTTTAGTGCTGAGCAGCGAACGAAAGAACTGGGAATCCGAAAAGTTCTGGGCGCAAACATCTCTGAGCTCATTTTGAAGTTCTCATCAGAATTCACCAGACTCATTGCCATTGCTATTCTGATCGCGAGCCCATTGGCTTGGTATCTGGTGACCTTATGGCTGGAAAACTTTGCCTACAGTACACCTCTAGAAATATGGGTATTTGTGGCTGCAGCATTTGGTGCTTTTCTCGTTGCACTTGGCACCATAGGTTATCAGGCCGTCAAAAGTGCCCAAAGAAACCCGGTGGAAACTTTGCGGGATGAATAAAAAACCGCCCATATGGCCTCTGAAATTTTTCCGCTGGTTCTGTAATCCAGAGTTTGTGGAAGATATCGAAGGAGACCTTCTGGAAAGGTTTGAAAAAAGAACTGAAGACGATAAACCTGCCAGCTGGCTATTGACACTTGATGTCTTAAAGCTCTGCAGGCCTGGTATCATCAGAAACATAGATGGATCAATAAAACTCAATCATTACGGAATGTTCAAACACCATTTAAAAATTGCCTACAGAAATCAGGTAAGAAATAAGAGTATCGCCTTTATCAATTTAGGAGGGCTTGCCTTAGGACTACTTATCACCTTGATGATTGGACTTTGGGTGCAAGATGAATTGTCGTGGAACAAGGACAATGAAAACTATGACAGAGTAGTCAGAGTGATGCAAAAACGAGTCTTTAATGAAAACCCCAGAGTGATAAA
>CAYYNA010000082.1:0-3748 GCA_964472815.1 uncultured Roseivirgaceae bacterium | reverse complement strand
GATATCAATCAAAAGATTGCTTCGATCATCAATGACCATCTACCAGATGACAAGAAAAATGAGAAGAACGAAGTATTCCTGCATCCGATGAAAGACTGGCATCTAAGATCTTCATGGGAAAATGGTGTGCAATCTGGCGGAGGAATCACGTACGTACGCTGGTTTAGCTTGATAGGTCTACTAGTGCTTTTTCTGGCGTGCATCAATTTCATGAATTTAAGTACAGCCCAATCGATCCGCAGAGCAAAGGAAGTAGGTATTAGAAAATCCATCGGATCTATTCGCCATCAGTTGGTAGCACAGTTTATGACTGAATCCACGCTATTGGTATTCTGCGCCTTCCTCCTTGTAACAGCTCTTTCTTGGCTTATCGTGCCGTACTTCAATGAATTGACCGGAAAGCAAATAAGTATACCGTTAAATACGTGGCAGTACTGGGTTTATGGTTTGGGTTGCGTGCTTGTGGTCGGAATTTTGTCCGGCAGCTATCCTGCACTTTACCTTTCTTCCTTCCGGCCTATTCAGGTTTTGAAAGGAACTTATCAAAGCCCATGGTCTGCGAAGCTGTTTCGAAAAGCAATGGTAGTCTTTCAGTTTACCATCTCCATTGCTCTAATCATTGGAACCATCGTTATCACGCAACAAATAGCGCATGCTGTCAACCGACCACTGGGATACGAAGGTGAAAGCACCATCTCTATAGCAATGAGTTCTTCAGAGCACTACAGTAAAAATGGTGTCATAGAAAATGAGCTCCTTCTTTCTGGAGCAGTAGAGGACTATGCCGAGTCATTCAATCCACTGACAGAAGTTTGGATGATGAACCACGATTTTGATTGGTTAGGCAAAGACCCAGCATTTACGCCGATGATCAATACGCTCTACGTCTCTCCGAATTTTGGAAATACTGTTCAATGGGAAATCACCGAAGGAAGGGATTTTAGTTCCGAAATGTCGTCAGATTCAAGTGGATTGATCATCAATGAAACTGCTGCCAGGATAATGGGCGTTGAGCAACCAATCGGGCTGGACGTAGACTGGCAGGGAAACACTTATAAGGTGGTTGGAGTAGTAAAAGACCTTCTTAATGATTCGCCCTTTAGAAAAACTGGGCCTACCTACTATTTTTTTGGAGGAGAGAATCACTCCAATTACAGCCTGATTCGACTAAACGATCAGCTGTCACAGGTGGAAGCAATCAACAAAGTCTCAGAAATCTATGAAAGAGTGATTCCCAATGTCCCTTTCGAATTTGAATTTGTCAGCGAAGCACACGAACGAAATTTTAGGTCCATTGAAAGAATCAGCTCACTCACGAGCATCTTTTCTTCCTTCGCCATTCTCATAAGCTGCCTTGGGCTATTTGGTTTAGCCTCATTCATGGTGGAGCAGCGAAGTAAAGAGATTGGTATCCGCAAAGTGCTTGGAGCCTCTATGCTCCATCTATGGCAATTGATTTCTCAGGAGTTTGTTGCTCTTGTTCTCATATCAAGCGTCATTGCTGTACCAATTGCTTTATGGACACTGAGCGGATGGCTTGAAGGATACGAATACCGCATAGCTCTAGAGTGGTGGGTCTTTGTCGCTTCGTGCGTTGGAGCCCTAATTATTACGGTGATCACCACCAGCTTCAAGTCTCTTACTGCAATCCAGCTAAATCCAGTCAAAACGCTGAAGGACGAATGAGTTTCAAATACGTTACCATCATAGCTTTTGTCCTCAATTTTCGCTGTACAGCCCAAGATGGGGTTACTCAAATAGAAATTGTTCAGCCAACAATTGATCAGGAGGCGACCTCTATTTGGAGAACCATCAACGATATTTCTTTTTTCGAATCACAGGGGTATCGAATCAGCCTACCGAAAGGTTCCCTGATAAACGAGTTAATTGAGAAGTCAAAGAATGGAAATTTTGGCAATGATGACTATCCGGTCATACACTCTCTTCTGGAAAACGAAGTATTCGATCAAGGGAATTATGATCAAGCTATCCAAAAAGTCAATGCGCAAATTACGTTGATGGACGACCTCATAAAGGAACTGGAAGCTACCCAAAGCGCCTGGGATTGGGATTTCAAAATGTTCACCACATACAAAGTGGTGTTCACGCTGTATGGCACAGGAGGTAGCTACGACCCGGACCAGGGAGTCATCACCTTATTGACCAACAGCAACGGAGAATTTATGAACTATGCAGACCCAACAAACACCATCATTCATGAGATTGTCCACATGGGGTTGGAACACTCCATCGTCAGAAAATTTGATCTTTCACACGGAGATAAAGAGAGGATAGTTGACGCCTTTGTGTACCTCATGTTCAAAACAAAGCTCCCAGAATATAAGATTCAACCGATGGGAAATCGAAGGATTGATGAGCAGTTGAAAACCAAGAGGGATTTAGACGCACTTCCCACCGTAGCATCAGCTTTAAATGAAAGCGACACAAAATGGAGCAAGAGTCAGAATTGAGAGATCTGAATAATCATCAAAACAGAAATAAAAAGACAACTTCAATATGAAACGACACTACTTGCTTACAGCTCATTTCTTGATCTCTTTCAGCTTATTTGCTCAACAAAGCACAAGTTACCTAGGAGAAGAACCCCCTGGTGTAGAACCAAAAGTTTTCGCTGCAGATTTTCTGCCATCTGGGCCCTATCTGCACACCGTGAGCTTTACTCCTGATGGTAAGGAATGCTATCTGACTGTGGAATCACAGGACTACAATGGTGGTACCATCATGGTATCCAAGCTTGAAAACGGAAAATGGTCTACCCCTGAAGCGGCAGGTATTCCAGGAAGTTATCGAGAAATAGACCCATTAATTACCCCTGATGGTTCAAAAATGCTTTTCTGTACTAACCGACCGATCAATGAAGGAGATGAAGTTACTCGAAACATGGATATGTGGATGATAGAAAGAAAAGGAAAATCATGGGGTGCGCCTAAGTACCTAGGAAAAGAGGTGAATACGGAGGGCCAGGATTGGTTTCCGACCGTTACCCGTTCAGGTACCTTATACTTTTCTCCTTGGATTGGAAATGTTAGCAACATTCATTTCTCAGTCATGAAGAATGGTGTATATCAAAAAAGCCAAAAGCTAAGTGATCAGGTTAATTCCACAAGCTTGGATTATGATCCTTTGATTGCTCCAGACGAAAGCTTTTTGATTTTCTGCTCGAATCGACCCAATGGATATGGTGATGTGGACTTGTATATCTGCTACAAACAGACAGATGGTAGCTGGAGCAAAGCCAAAAACATGGGCGACAAGATTAACAGCATGGGTGCAGAATTTGCCCCAACTATTTCACCTGATGGAGATTATTTGTTCTTCGCTAGAGACAAACAGATTTACTGGGTTAGCGCCGCTATTCTCGACTCTTACAAATAATTACGACTGCTAAGAAATGAATAAAACCCCTCCAAAATATTTTCTGCAATTCTTTCGCTGGTTCTGCGACCCAGACTATGTGGATGATATTGAAGGAGACCTCTTGGAGCGATTTGACAAAAGGACGCAATTAAGAAAGCGAGCAAGGTGGTATTTTATGCTTGATATTTTGAGCCTACTGAGGCCGGGCATCATACGAAAAGGTAAAGGAAGCACACAATTCAACTACCACGGTATGATCACCTATTTTCTAAAAATCGGATTTCGGAACTTCAAGAAACCTGGTGCCTTTTCTAGCATCAACTTTCTTAGTTTCAGCATCGCGCTTGCTGCGACCTTGTTGATCTATCAA
>CAYYNA010000081.1:8205-13765 GCA_964472815.1 uncultured Roseivirgaceae bacterium | reverse complement strand
TTGGGGGTAGTATTCCACAGAGTTGCCTTGAGCGAGAAGTCAATACAATTATTAAGGCCAATTTCGGTTTTGGTGATTTGAATTGTGCTGTCGTTTTAAGAAAATTCACGTGAATATGGAATTAACAATGAACCAAGAGAGTGTAAAAACTGACCTATTAGAGATCATAAAGCCTTACCTGCCGGAAGAAATTCAAATTGGAGAGGTAAGTGAAGAAAAGCACCTTATCAATGACCTTAAGATCAATTCTGCGCACATCGTAGATATTGTTCTCGATATTGAGGATAAGTTTGATATCATGATTGATGACGATGCTATCGGTGAAATGAACACTGTGAGGGACTCAATAGACGTAGTTCTTCAGAAAGCAGCTGCATAATAAACAACCATTCCACACCCCACACCAAAATTAATATTCCAGCGGGGCGAATATTCATTCGCACCCTGCTAGACTATTGATTTCTTTTTACCCTAGAAAATAAGTTTACGTTATTGTCCACCAAGAATTTCCAAATCAATTTGGAATAACTCTTGTGTGCATACAGCTCATCGTAGTGCTTTCCAGCAATTCTTTTTAGTTCAGGGAGCTTAGATCCTGGTATCGTCGGAAAATCATGATGCTCGTTATGATATCCAACATTAAAGATCAACTTATTCCAAAATCCATAATAAGAATAAGTCTCTTGCCCTTCCTTGTAGACAAAATGCTCTGCAACAAAGTGACCTGAAATTGGGTGCAGCCCTGTAGCCATCACGGTGGATAGTGCCAAGTACAAGATCCCAGGCCATCCTACTAGAAAGTAAAACCCGAACATAAATGAGAACTGAATAATTGCATTGATCACTTGCCACATGTTCGGTTTCATAGGATATACAAATAGCGGTCTGATGGCATAAACTGGTATCTGAATCAGCAACCAAATGAACTTACCAATAAAACCTTTAAAAAGTAGTGCTTCGGATCTTACAGCCAAGTCAGTATCTACACCTTCTTTACCTTGATGCCAATGGTGCTCGGCGTGGTATGCTTTAAATGCCATGGCAAAAGGAACAACTAAAGGGAAGTTCACAATCATTGCCAGCCAGTTATTGAGAACTTTCTTCTTGAACGCCAGGTCATGGGTAATCTCATGCACAGCCAATACGAGAATATGAGTTAAGGTAGACCCAACTAAAATGACCAAAAGGGCAAACAGCCATGGGTTCTCCGGCAAGAAAAATAATGGCACGCTCAACTGCAACGCAGCAACAAACAAAGTCTTATAGATCAGAGAATAGTCGTTTCCAAAAAGCTTCTTTACTTCCGGAAACTCCTTCATAATTTCTTTTCTCCTTAAAAAGTGTGGCTCCTTCTCATCGCTCCAAACAAAATCCTCCTTCATACTATTTTCTTCTAAAATTCAAAAATAAAGAACAAAACAGAGATTGGATGGCCTTGTTTACTTATCGAGGACAAAATAGAAATTCCCATTGTCGGTAGACAACTTTATTTCGATAGGAATGTTCTTTTCGCGACCTAGAATGGCGTAGCTGGTTTTATCTCTTGGAAATTGCTTAATGGGTGGGAAATTCACCTCATAAAATCTTTCCTTATCTGAACCGGATGATTTCTCCGGAATCATGGCAAATTCATAGATTCTATGGGCAATGTAAAAACGAGCAGCTTCTTCTTTGTCATCAGAAAGTTCACGGCCTCTGATCAGCATATAGGTTCCCAAGGCATCCGTGAAAGCCTCTCCTACTATTGGATAAGTAGTTACTCTGGTCTGCTCCTTTTCACGACGAAAAGTCTCCACATAAATTGAATCTCTGTAGAAGAATTTATCCTCCTGGATATTGGTCTTTTTCGAGGTTTTTACGCTGCGAAGCGCAGTATGAGGCATAAAAGAATCTGCATGAACGTAAGACTCAAAAAGAATGTCTAGGTCGGCGAAAATGCGCAACCAACCTACTGTTTTCAGATTGAATCTTACTAAGTAATGCGGCTCATTGTCGAAGTAGTGAAACTCTGAATCCGTATGCACTTTGGCCTCCCCAATCTTAAACCACCCATATTTTATTTTATAACTCAGTGTCTCCCCCCTGATATGATTTTCATTCTCCTGGAATGCACTTTGAGACCAAGCCACGGACATCCCAACACATAATATTAAAGCTAAGAAAAACCTCATCTGTTCAACTCCTTCGTGCCAACCTCAAGTACTTCTCATGAAGCTGGCTTACCACATTATCCCAATTCAGTTCTCTCGCATAGTTGAGTGCATTCGTCCTAAGGCGACCGTAAAGGGCCTTATCATCGATTAGTGAATTTATCTTTTCATTGAACTTGTGCTCATTTTTTGGCTCGATCAAATATCCATTTTCTCCATCTAACACAATGTTTTTTGGCCCACCTTCATTCGCTGCAATCACTGGCAATCCTGATGCCATGGCTTCAAGCACCACATTTCCGAAAGTATCTGTAAGGGAAGGAAAAACAAACATGTCTGCAGATGCATATGCCTCTGATAGTTCATGATCAATAAGTTTCCCGGTGAATACCGTTTTATCCTTAGCACACTCTTTTTCCATCTTCTCACGTTCTGGACCCTCTCCTGTAATTATCAAGAGTGTCCCCTCTCGGAGGATATGACTCAGACGGATGAGCATGTCCGTTTCTTTGTAGTGGACCAATCGACTAACAAATAGGATCTTTGTCTTGTCTTCAGCTTGCCATTTTTTGATGAGTTCTTGAGACCTGTGACTAGGACTAAATTTCTCACTGTCAATTCCTCTCCCCCAAATGTCAATCTTGCTTTCCAAAAGCCCTCGCTCAGCTAAGAACTCCTTCATGGATTTAGTTGGAGCAAGCACGCTTGTGGTCTTTTCATACAATCTAGTCAAAGTACGATCGACAAATCGCTTCAAAAGTGATTTGAAGGGGAGCCACTTGACGTAATCCAAATAGCTACTGAAATGAGAGTGATAAATGGAAACATTTGGCACACCACTTATCGCTGAGTATTTTGTTGCGTACCTGCCCAAAAGTGAAGGAGAACTCCAATGAATTAGATCAGGTTTAAACTCATCTAACCGCTTAAAAATCTGACTTCTTTTACCAGGGATGGCAAAAGGATAATCCTTTGCATAGGGAAACTTCAAGTAAGGACACAAAAAGATCTCATACTTGAAATCCGGCGACTTGGGAGGCAAGCAGGTAATAAAAATTGGCTCTATTCCCAACTGATCAAGACGGGATATAATTCGAAAGCTGGTGTTGGCAACACCGTCCATGTTTTCCCTGAGGATATCTATAAAAAACGCTATTCGAATTTTTTCCATTCAGCCCCTGGCTATAAGGTTGCGAAGGTCAATAAATTTCAATTAAAATCAGTCATAAGACCTTGACCAGCTTATTCTTTTAATACGGATTTTCTAAGAGAAGTTCGTCCAGTAGGAAAGTATTATCACATTTTTGCAATCAAACATTGATTGTTTCATTGGATACGTCTAAAAGGGATTTACTTTTCGTTACTCATAAGTATCCGCCTTCTACCGGAGGCATGCAAAAGCAGAGCTACGAATTGATCACGCAAGTGGAAGCTGTAAGGCCTGTTCACAAGATCGTTTTCAGAAGTAGTTACCCCAAAATCTTCTTTTTTCTTTCCGTTACTCTTAGAGCCTATTTCAAGGTTTTGCTGAACAAAGAGATAAGATTAGTTCATGCCAATGACGGACTCATGGCACTCTTTCTAACACCTCTTCTTTCGATCAAAAGAATCAATCTGTGTGCGACTATCCATGGTCTTGATGTGGTCTTTAACTATGCGCCCTACCAATGGTGGGTCAGAAAGTACCTATCACGTTTTTCATTTCTCGTGGCTGTGAGTGAAGCTACCAAGCAGGAATGTATCTCAGCCGGTATCCCTGAGCAAAATGTTCATTTCATTCCCAATGCAGTAGAACTGCCAGACAAAGTAGACAAAGACCCATCCTTCAACGAATGGCTGAAAGAAAAATATGATGTGAATGTGGAAGGTAATTTCGTCATTTGCTCGGTAGGTCGGCCTGTTCCTAGAAAAGGATTTGGATGGTTTGCAGGACAAGTACTACCTGAACTCGAAGATACCGTGTACCTGGTAGTAGGAACGGAGATGGAGAGCAGCTGGATCATTCATCTAGCGAAACGAATATTACCACCTTCATCTTTTGAGAAAGTATGTAAAATGCTTGGGGTACCCCTTGATAACGTTCACCTTACTGAGTTAGCCAAAGCCAAAACAAACCTGAAGCTTTTGGGGAAGATACCTTGGGACAAGTTGCTGCAGACATATCTACACGCAGATCTTTTTGTCATGCCAAATTTGAGTGTAAAGGGTGACTTTGAAGGGTTTGGTTTAGTTGCTCTCGAAGCAGCTTCTATGGGTGCCGTTTGCCTAGCAGCTAATGTGGACGGTATTCCTTCAGCAATTAAGTCGGGTGAAAATGGGATTTTGCTAGAAAGTGCTAATTCGGCTACTTGGTTAGAAAAGATCAAAGAGCTTCAAAAGCCTGATACACTAGCGGCTCATAGGCAACTGTTCTCATCCTACTTTAAGGGAAAGCAAATCACCTGGGAAGACATGAGCAATGCCTACATCAAGCTGTTTGATTCCTTTCTGAAGTAGGGTTTTCCACTTTGAGAAAGACACCTACTAGGCTCACTAAAGCAGTTATCAAAGTGAATAGTAAACTTAAAGCAATACTCTGAGCTTCTGCAATTCCAAAATACTGAAAGCCCAGCAGAAAGGTTATTTCCCTTGATCCAAGACCCCCTATCGTAAATGGAAATATCGATACAAATGATGAGATCAAAAACAGTACTGCATAACCAAGATACTGATCAGAAATTCCTATCGAGTAAAGTATGAAAACTGCACTAATTACCTGCATCACCTGAACTCCGACGGACCAAATCATGGCTCTAGGCAGCTTTTTTGTAAATGGTCGAAAGAGAAGCCTTGAAAAAATGAAGAGCGCGGGAAAAAGGAGAACAAGACAGGCCATATCAGCATACTTAACCCAAAACGGAAAAGCTGAAAGGTCTAGCAAGAGAAAGCCTAATCCACCCAAAAACAAAAGAGACGCTAAGCCAGAAATGCGATCAATTAGTGTTGCTTGAACCAGAGGCTTAACCTTTACATCGTATTGCCTATTTAGCAAGTAGACCTTATATCCATCTCCTCCGATACCTCCAGGCAGGAAAAGGTTGTAGAACATACCAATCCAATAGAGCTTGAGGTTGTAAATAGAGGAGATGTTTAGATCGATGCATTTGAAAAAGGTATTAAGCCTAAATGCACTGAGAACCTTGGAAAAAATAAAAAAGAGCATTGCAAGTAGTAAATAGAAAGGCTTAGCTCTCAAGAGCAGCTCGCTTACTTGCTCCCAGCTTATCTTACTAAAAACAAAATAGAGTGCCAAGCCCGTGATCACGAACTTCAATGCAGTCTTTAGGAGTTTTTTGGTTCTATTCCCCAACGAAGATTTCCTTAACCCGGTAAGTAGCTTTGTTTTGACTTTCGAAGTAAGTTCTCACCAC
>CAYYNA010000081.1:0-8105 GCA_964472815.1 uncultured Roseivirgaceae bacterium | reverse complement strand
GATTTTCCATGAATCCTCGCATGATGCCTTACAGGCATCTCTGTGAGTTTCGCTCCTTGAAGTTGTGCCAGCACCGGAATGAACCTATGAAGCTCGCCATATAGACCAAGGTTTTTTGCAATGTCTTTCTTAAACACCTTTAGGGTGCAGCCGTAATCATGCAAGTAAACTCCGGTGAGCTTGCGAATCATGGCATTGGCAATTTTGCTGGGAATCTTTCGCAAAAACATTCCATCCTGACGATTCGCTCGGATACCGGCAACTACGTCCACTTCTTCTTCCTCCATCTTTTCAATCATGGTTGGAATATCGGAAGGGTCATTTTGGAGATCTCCATCCAGAGTGACAATATAGTCTCCACTTGCCTCAGCAATACCTCCTGCCATCGCTGTAGTCTGACCATAATTCTTATTGAAAATCACTGCCTTGATACGAGCATCAGAATGTTTCTTGATGTTTGAGATTGTCTGATCTGAAGACCCATCATCAGCGAAAACCACTTCGTAATCCCAACCTTTCATAGCACCCTGAATGGCCTGGATCATCGGTTCGATATTATCCTCCTCGTTCATGACTGGGATTACTAAGGAGACTTTTTTAGACATAAAATGATGGGTTTTTAGTGTTCATTCAAAATTACAACTTTAAGACACTTCCTGTTATTGAATCCATCTACCTATTCTTCTATAAAGACTAAATTTGCAACGCTTCTGGATGGATTGCGATTAAGTCAACCTAATTTCATTTGAAAGACACTACTATCTATTCTTCACTTCTAAAAACTGATGTTCCCAAAAAGCTAGCGCTCATTTGGCTAATTGGCTTAGTTGTTCGATTGATCGCAATCAATTTTGCTGGTGTTGCTCCGGACTTTGTGGGCTATAGATTGCCAATTGCGCAGTGTATCCTTACAGAAGGTTGGCTTTACTGCGACTGCACCTATAACCACACACCGTTCTATCCTTACCTAGCTGCATTTATGCTTTGGATTGCAGGAGATGTAGAGTTCCTGCAGGTCTTTCTAATCAATCTACCACTTGGTTTAGGAGATGCTTTGGTTCCAATCGTTGCTTTCCTTTTCTTCAAAGAAGTAAAAGGCGACAGACTGGCCTTTCTAATCTCTGCGATTTACGCCTTGAATCCAATTTCATTCGTTGAAGTTGGAATATCCCACTGGGATGGGTTTACCTTACTCTTTTTCATGTTAGGTCTCTTAGCAATGCAGAGAGAGCAGACTTTCAAAGTTGGAATTTGGACAGGTCTTGGATTCTTGCTTAAGCAATTTCCTCTAGGACTTTTTCCCGTCTTCCTCCTTAAAACAAGAAGTATCAAATCAACCTTTTTAATGGGAATCGCAGCTTTTTCTGTGATTCTTTTGATGTTCCTGCCTTTCATCCTTCATTGCCAAGGAACATTTGTTGAAAATCTGTTGAATCACCCACTTTGGAGAGGTGCTGCAAGCGAAGCAGTAGGAATAGGTACATTAAAAAATGTTTTTGACCACCTCAATTTACCTTATGCTAAAGCGATTTGGGCGGTCCTTTTTCTTGCCTTACTTGGGTTGCCTAGCTTAAAAGCAAACAAGAATAACTATGTGTACTATGCTGGTATACTGATGGTGACGTTGGCATTTTTCACTTTCGTCACGCACCGGCAGCTACTAGTATGGTGTATGCCGTTCATCATACTTATCACGCTCGAGAGAAAAGCATACGTACCGTTTGCGCTGCTTTTTGTTGGCTATGCTATTAGAATCATAAAGCCAGACTGGTATTTTGGACTTTTGCACCTGGGAGTAGGAGTTTGGTACTACATTGCTCTTTTCCAAAAGATCTCCATGAACCAATCAAGCGCTAGTCGCTCTGATCAAAATTCCAATTAAATCGATCTGCTATTGAAGGGGACATACAATCAAATTGACAAAATCTCTGCATGAAGACAATCCTGCTTAGCGAAAAAGAGAAAGATAATCTGGGTAAGCTTAGGGAGAAATTATCCGAACTCAAGGAGGATGATTTTACCATAGTCAGTCAGGAGTCGTTAGAAGCTCAGTTTGACGATGCGGAGACTGAGAAAGTGTTCCAGGCAATCCAGGCAGATGTTGTCTTTGCGGCAAGTGCCGATTTTCCTTTTGATGTTTCGGGGTTAAACCTTTTCTACTGGAAGTATTATCCAAGAGAAAGAGGAAGCTATCATTTTGTGCATTCGAAAATGTTTGCCGGCAAGGTCAAGCATTTAACCATAATGATTGACGAAATAGAAAAGACTTATGGAAGCAATCTACTGCAGGAGGCACTGAATAGGTCACTTGAAGAGGTGGACGTATTCCATCGCTTCTACATCGACTCAACTTTTGGATTACTCCGATCAAGCGTGAACGCAAAGCTCGACCGGGATCAAAAGCTATTTGGTACCACTCAAGGAAGAAGATCCGTTGTTCACTGGCCAATGTTCACGCTACGCCACGGCCTGATTTTCTACAAGTATGAAAAAGAGAAGTTGGGTGATGACAGAGTAGGGACCAAATCATGGGATTTTTCTCTGAAGAACGGGAAGCATTATAACCATCGAATCAAAACCTCTCCAGCGATTATCAGCAAACCTGAATTGAAGAAAGGTGGCATTGGTGGCGTAATAAAGTCGTTTGTAGCATACCTTCATTCACTAGTTACCATAATTAAGATGCTTATCTATAATGGCGGCAAGCGAAAAGATCATGAGATTTTCAGATTTAGGCACAATCAAAACTCCGAGATAAAAGAAAATATTGATAAACTCATCGGATTTCTCGAAACTGGCCAAGCCTTCTCGTTTACTCATTTTAACGACGGTGAAATGACCTTCATTAAGAAGTTTCAAGACCAAGATCACAAAGAGGTTTGGTTTGGCTCCTACTTTGGAAGGATTCAGGAAAAATACAATAAACAGCTAGGCGAGCTGCTAAAAGCGGCATTTCTAAAAAGACAAGACTACTATTACATAGGAATTCCCTGCAACGTATCCCATCCTAAGCTGAGTGATTACGCTAAAGAGCTAAGGCCAGTGGATGAATTTACTATTCCGGCGATGACTTTTCATCACAACCTCAGCAAGTATCCCAGAATCCTGGGAGCGATCAAGAATCGCAAAGTTTACTTCGTGGTGAACATAAATCAAGACCTTACTTTTTTTGAGAAAATTGGATTTGAATTCAATGATGATCAAATCATTAGGGTACCCTTTAGAAATGCGCACGAAGAGTACGATAACCTAAAAGACCGCACTTTCGAAGAGGGATCTGTTGTTCTACTAATGTCTGGCATGCTTGCAAAAATTCTTTGCGCCTATTGGTTTGAACACAACTCCAAAACCACCTTTATTGCATTCGGATCAAGTTTTGACGACTATATCCAAAGTAAAATCAACTTCAATCTGTACCCGAAAAGCTTCCCTTTTTCTAAGACCTTGATCGGATCTAGATCCTACCTGTTCGGACATAAGAAGCATTGCGAGGGGTGCTATGACATGTCACAGCCAAACCCTGGAAACTAACATGAGCAAGCTGCTCGTTCTCACTTTTGCCGATAAGCCGCTAGCGGAAAAAAACTACCTAAAACAGTCTTGTAAAGAACTTGGAATTAATCTTAAAGTACTAATCAGCTCTCCTTGGATTCAAAACGTCATCAAGCTAAAGATGCTTTTTGAATTTGTTAAGCAGCAAGACCCTGAACTGATCCTACTTGTAGTAGATGCCTATGATGTAGTACTCTATGCAAGTGAGACGGAAGTCCTAAAAAAGTATGAAGAGTTAGAAGCAGAAATCGTGTTTTCCGGCGAATCAAATTTCATGTACAAAGAGCCTGCAAAGTGGTTTGAGTTCCTCAGAAAATACCCGAGGCAAGCCTCTATTTACCAATATTTGAACTCAGGCTCTTACATGGGGAAAGCGAAGCATATTTTGACCATGCTCGACGAAATGCAGAAATGGTTTGGAATTGAACTGCAAAACGAGGAAAAACTACTCCCCATCAAAAGTGATCAATATCTACTAAGTAGATTCTACGTTGAGAATTTCCATCAAAATGGTTCTTTAAAAATCAGCATCGATAGCGATCATAGTCTTCTGGGATGCACTGGTGGAAGATTTTGTGTGATCAAATTCCCAGACATCTCTAAGTGGCAATCGTTCGCTTCTTTTATTCTGGAAAGGAATCTACTGAAGCTCTTCAAACTGCACAAACATCAGAAATTACCTAAAGATTACTATCCTGTCGGTAGTGGCTTTTCCAATCACAAGACCAACACATCCCCTCCAGTGATGCATTTCCCCGGGACCTGGGATCGATTTGATAAAGTATATGAGGATCTCCTAATGTCGAAAAAGCCTTCAAAAGGAGGCAGCTGGATTTTTGCAGCTTTGATCAGCAGCATCTCATTTATAACATCACTGGTTGCTGGACCGCTTTTTTGGCTAGTTACTAGAAAGTAGACTCCCCTGGGAAACTGTTACCCTTCGATCAGCAACATGAAAGTAATGCTCATCATGAGAAATGATGATCAGTGTCTTACCTTCCTTCTTCAACTGAGGGATAATTTCGTTGTAGAACTTGCCCTTAAAGTATGGATCCTGATTAGCAGCCCACTCATCAAAGACATAGAGGTCTTTATCTTCCAACATTGACCTGAAAAGATTGAGACGGCTCATCTGACCCATAGATAGATCGGTAGTAGAGAGTTGTATTCCGTCATCTAAGGATACTTTGTTTCTTATTTCCAATACATCTAAGTACCTCTCTTTCAACTCATCCACTCTTTCATGCTGAATGTATCGCAGGTCTTGAAATACATAAGAATCTGCAAAAACTGCTGAAAAAATATCTCGATAAACTGCAAGGTTAGAATAGTCAATCTTGGTACCCATGCACTCAATCTCACCTCGAGAGGGAATATAAAGACCTGTCAATAGTTTGATCAAAGTAGTTTTTCCACTTCCGTTTCCGCCGTTTATCAAAAGCGCCTCCCCTTGGTTTATGTCCAGGTTGTACGGACCAACTTCAAACGCACTTTCTCCTCCTTTTCTCAAATACTCATAGTGGACATCCCTTAGAGAAATGATTGGGCCATTATCTCCACTAATATTGAACTGGGTGTTCTCATTACCCTTTTTGATCTTGTCATCTTTGAATTCATGCAGCAGAACATCTAACGACTCCACCTGCTCCAAGGCGACCTCCGCCTTTTTCAAATTGCTAAAGAACAATCCGATTCGAATGAGTGAAGGAAGTGTAAAGGGGATTAGCGTAAAAAAATCGTATAACAACTCACTGCCTGTCTCGAAGTACGCCGCAATGATGATTATTACACCCAGCGAAATGAGAATGAAAGATTCTGAAACCTTGCTTACAGCAATCAGAACCTTATTTCTGTTGACGTTGTATTTCGCAAATTTGTCGCTAGCGGTCCCAATCAATTCTTTTGCATAAACCTTTTTGTGTGCTAGGTTTAATGTGAGCTCTTTCAGCCCATCCACCAAACCATTCATTCTTCGATACAGGATATTTCGCTCACCTACAGCTCTTTTCTCCTGCTGATACAGATAGGATTGAGAAACGAGTACGATTAGCATGGCTACCATGAACACCCCGATAAAAATCAGCGTAAACTCCCAGGAAATAAAGAACATGTACCCCCAGATGGTAATGACAGTAAAAAAAGAAACGATAAAATCTGGGAGACTTTTAGCGAATGTCCCTAGGGTGATAATGTCATTGTATAGCGTGGGTATGATGATGTTCTTTTTCTTTTCAATCCGGTCAAAACTGGATTTTAGAACCAATTCAGATAGCTTAATTCTCGTTCCAGAAATCTTAAACTCAAAATGATTGGTGATGTAATGACTACCAAGAATGGCGGTCAAAGTTGATCCTAAGACCAAACCCACCATTTTCAAAAAAGCTAAAGGAAAATCACCCTGCACGTATTGCAGTACCTCTCCAAAAGCTTGAATGGCCAATATGTAGAAAGAGGCCGCTAGCATACTTATAATACCAGATAGAATGACTTGCTTGAGAGATCCGCTAAAAAGAAATGATAGTACTTTCATATTTATAGAGCCCGCAAAATTAAATGATTTGAAATCGTTGCGGAATGGGGGATTTACAAACCTCCCAACATCGTATCTTTGCTTTCAGACTCAATTGCACTATGCACGTTCTATTTGCAGGAAAGGATGACTTTTCATATAACCGCACCGTCATTTTAGAGGCAGGCCTAAACAAAATTTCGGGTGTCACCTATGACAAGTTCACCTTTGACAGCTATAGAAACTATGATAAGGATCTTTGGGGTGCCAAACAAGAAGAAGCAGATGCCATATATATCCCCACTATGCGGCACAGTGATGTTGCCTTCATCAGAAAGAAAACAAAAAAACCGATCGTATTTGATCCTTTGATTTCAAAGTACCTGACTCGTACGAAGGACCATGGCAAATGGTGGACCGCTCCAGAAAAATATTGGCGAGATTGGATTGCGGTGAAAAATTGCGACGTTCTTTTAATGGACACGCAAGCACACTTAGACTACATGATTGAGCACTATCATTTTGACAGAAGCAAAACTGCGGTGGTCCCAATCGGAGCAGATATGCAGAAGTTTAGGCCCACAAGCAACAAGTTTGCTGACGAAAAATATCACGTGGGGTTCTATGGTGGGTTTGTCCCATTGCAGGGCGTAGATAGGATCGTTGAGGCAGCAAGAATATTGCAAAACGAAAAAGACATCTCTTTTGATATCATTGGTTACGGTCCCTTCTTCAATGCAGTTAAGAAGAAGGCTGCAGGGCTAGAGAACATTGATTTTGTTGGCTGGGTTGACTATGATGAGCTGGGGAAAAGAATAGATCAATTTGATATTTCTTTGGGAGTATTCGGAACCTCCTTAAAGACAGACATAGTAATTCCCAACAAGATTTATCATTACGCTGCACTGTCCAAGTGCATTATTACTAAGGATACCCCAGGAATAAAGGAGAATTTTGTAGACCAAAAGAACATCTATTTGGTAAAGAATAGACCTGAACACATCGCTGAGGCTATCCTAGACTGTAAGGAAAATCCTGATAAAGCCAATAAAATTGGAAGAGCGGGATATGAATTAGTGAATGAAAAATATAATGAGGTTGAGGTCGCAAAGAGCTTCGCCAAAGCACTGGAATTGACAAAAAACTAAACATGGCATTTCAAGAAAAGATCACCAAACTGGGAAACAAAGTTTTCGGCAGTAAAGCTTCTGAGAAATTAGGAAGGTTCGTTACCAGAAATGAAATCATCGGTTTCCTAATCGGTCTAATCTGGGGAAGAAACCTGACCAAGCTTGCAATCATTTACAACACCGACAAATGGGGTGATCATTTTTATACTCCGCATTACCAGCACCATCTAAAGAAGTTCAAATACAAAAGGATGAACGTGTTAGAGATTGGGGTTGGTGGCTATGATTCTCCTCATAAGGGTGGAAATTCATTGAGGATGTGGAAAAGGTATTTCCCGTTTGCCAAAATCTTCTCTTTGGATATTTATGATAAATCTCCTCAGGAAGAACGTCGCATCAAAATTTTTCGAGGCAGTCAGGTAGATCATGACTTTTTAGACAAAGTAGTAAATGAAACCGGAGAGTTTGATATCATCATAGATGATGGGAGTCATATAAATGAGCATGTAATTGAATCATTTAAGTACCTATTTCCCAAACTAAAAAATGGTGGAGTTTACGTTGCAGAGGACACGCAAACATCCTACTGGGAAGACTATGGAGGGGATAGTGAGGATTTGAAAAATGAGAAAACAATGCTGAACTATTTCAAGCAGCTCACAGACACACTAAACCATGTAGAGTTACTCCGTAAAGATTACGAACCAAGCTACTATGACAAGCACATTGTCTCAATGCATTTTTACCATAATATGGTTTTCATACATAAAGGTGATAACAATGAGCAATCAAGTAAAGTCATCAAAAATGAAAAACTGAAAGTCAAAGAATCAAAAGCATCGTTAGCTGACAATGCGTAATCACATTTGCATTTGGCTGGGGACGTTCAAGCGCCCAAAAATGTTGGATAACAC
>CAYYNA010000080.1:0-13818 GCA_964472815.1 uncultured Roseivirgaceae bacterium | reverse complement strand
TCCTTTTCTTCCCAGCCGACAAAATCACGGTCAAAGTGCTTCAGCACCAGGCCGGTACTGTCCAATAACCAAAATTCATAGAAGTTAAGTGATCCGTCTGAATCGAAATGGCGGTAGGATCCCATCATGGTGCCGTCTGCAGCGGGGGCGGACCAGACTTCTTCCGAAGTGCCTCCAAATCCGTCTCCCGTCCAGCTTCCTTCCAGCCAAGCGAATGGCACGCTCTCCTGACCCTTTGAGCTGAGACATAAAAAAAGAAAAAGTGAGATAAATGTGAGTTTTTTCATAACACAGAGTTGACGGATATAGCATCTCAAAATGGACAAGACTATTGTCTTAGTTTACCAGATCGCTCCGACTCATGCGCGATCCAGCTGTCCAGCAAGTTTTTCATCATCTCGATGAATCGCTGTGACGGGTACTCATTGCTTTTTGGGTTCTCCAGAAAGTTTCTGATCTCTGAAACACCCTTAAGTTCTTCGATCTCCTTATTGGTCAGCATCCAAGAAGCCATGGACCAATCGGAAAAAATTCGCTCATCGGCATTACCTTGGACCCACTTGTGAATTTCGTAATGACGTCCATCCTGTTTTAGGGTTTCGAAGAGAGTTAGTACTTCTTCCTGATCACCTTCTAGATACTGCAGATATCTGCCTTCAATACCTAACAGAATTCCAGTGATTCCTTTTTTGCTATTTCTTTCAATGGAAGACTGAGCAATTTGGTCCAAAAGATCTGGGGACATTTCTGCTCGTGGTAAGCTGGTATAAACGAGGTAAAAGATCATCAGTTGGTATAGGTACGCAACTAATATAAAAATTATTTTCGTAATCTATCTGCACGTTCTGGTTCATGCACCAGCCAGGTCTGGAGAATGTTATTCATCATACCAATTAGCTGCTGAGACTGCAGGCTGCCATTCACGGGATCATCTAAATAGTCTTGCAAGTCTTTTGTTGCAGACAACCCCTCTAATTCTTTGTTGGTAAGCATCCAGGACCCCATAGACCATTCTGAAAAAACCCGCTCTTTGGAAAAACCCTGTATCCTCGGAGTAATGTTTTCGTGACGAGCGTCTCCTTTGATCTTTTCAAAGATCTCCTTCACTTTATCCTCTACACCTTCAAGTAGTTGAAAATAGCGATCTTCTAAGCAAAGCAGCATACCAGTTATTCCGTGCTTACTATTCCATCGAATGGACTCTTCCGTGATTTTGTCTACTACTTCTTTGGTGACTTCTCCTACAGGGGTGCTAGTATAAATGGTATAGAAAATCATGATGCTAAAAAACGGCAATGCCAATTTAAATAAAAGCTTTTAGCGATTGATTGATCTTAAGAACAGAATTTTCAAATTCAAAGGTATTTATGGGTTATCTTGGAAGTTATTAGCTTTTGTTAATTTGTAGTTCAACACTAACCAACTAATCAAAAATGGAAAAAACAACAATTGAATTAAAACTTAAGGATGGAAAGCTTTATTGGACAACTGATAATGGAAGCAGTTGGGGTAAAGTTGATGGAACCTATCCGATAATGGGAGTAAATGAAAAGTATCAAATAGTATGGGAAACCTATGATGACAGTATCTATGGAATAGAGATACATTTCCACAATCAGGATATTTGCGAAAACAAATCCATAAAAGGAAATGGAACTGATAGAGTTAAAGTGAAATCAAAAGACAAGATTCCCTCTCCGTGCGGCGATTCATATACAATTAAGATCATTGAGACCGAAGGAGGAACGCCTACAGAATACGATCCAAGAGTTACATATCCTAAAGGTTCAGCGCCGTGATTATATGATATCAAGAGTTTTGTCAATGGTAGCGATCAACTTGATCGCTTTTTTTACTTTTTGCCAACAATCGAATTCTGTAGCAGATTCATTAATTGCTTCTTTGGATCGAGATTTAAGTGACAGTGTACGGCTGTATCATCTCGCAGTTATTGCACAGGAGTTTGATTCTAGACCTAATGAACTGATTTATTATGCTAGCCTGATGGATTCGGTGGGTAAAAGAATTAATGACGTTCGGTGGCAAATCCTAGCGCGTCAACACCTCAGCAACGCTTGGCAACACAAGGGCTATCTCAATAAGTCCATCAAAATCCTGTATGAGGCACTGAGCTTGGCAGAGAGCTCAAATAACACCCGTAAAGTCGGTGAAATTTATGGATCTATTGCTCAGGTATTCAGTGAAAATAAAGAGCTTGTTAAGGCACTTTCAGCGGAGAAAAAAGCGATAGAAAGTTTCAAACGCTCTCCAAATCCAGATGAGAGTTTGTGTATGGCTTACCTAAACCTCGGGTATACATATTATGAACTTGCTAGGTATGATTCAGCAATAATAAATTATGATTTAGGCCTTCAGGTTCGTCCTGAGAATTTTGGCTGGATTGACGGTTATTTTGTAGGAAATATAGCCTTAGTGAAGTTTATGCAAGGTGATGCCGAAGAAGCCGAAGCTGGCTTATTGAAAGCCATTGTTCTGCTGGAGCCGTACGACGAACAATATGCTATCTCAGATTACATGAACAAGCTTGCAATACTGTATGAATCCAAACAGCAATACTCACAGGCTGTAGCATATGCGATAAAAGGAGTCCAATTATCAAAGTCATTGGACTTGAAATCTCAGGTAAGAGATGGAGCTAATGTCCTATCAAGGGTTTACGAACGTTTGGGAAAAGTAGATAGTGCTCTTAAATACTATAAATACTATGTCTCTGCTCGAGATAGTATTCAAAACACAGAATCAGTTAAAGAATTAGCAAATCAGCAAGCTGACTATGAAATCAGTCTAAAACAAGCAGAACTCGACTTAGCAAACCAACAGAAAAGTAGTAGACAGAATCTTGCAATTGCCCTAGGAATCATTCTCTTCATATCCATTGTCTTCTTTGCCTATGTCTACGTCGGTAGCCAAAAAAGAAAGGTCCTGTATCGGAAGCTTCAAGACTTGGACGCTACCAAGGATAAGTTCTTCTCGATCATTTCACATGACCTAAGGGGACCGATCAGTGCATTCAACGGCATTAGCAGCATCATCAAAGGGTACCTAAGAAAGAAGTCCTACGATGAGCTGGAAGAAATGACAGATTTAATTGACAAGTCTGCTCATTCGCTATCTGCCTTATTGGATAACCTACTGAATTGGTCTGTACAACAGCAGGGGCAGGTTCCATATAATCCAGAGCCGCTCTACTTGAAAGAAATTGTCGACATGACTGTAGAGGTTTTTGATTCTATTGCCATTTCAAAGGAGATCGCCATTTCAAATGAAGTTAATCCTGAAGCCTACATAAAAGGAGACAAAAACACCGTGCTCACCATCTTGCGAAATTTAGTGGGAAACGCTTTCAAGTACACCGAAAGTGGGGGGAAAATCACGATAGCCTCAAATGAGAGAGATGATATGGTAAACGTTTCTGTGCAAGATACTGGCGTGGGTATGTCTCAGGAGATGGTTGATAAGCTCTTCGAGCTTCAAGCAAAGAAATCCACTTACGGCACTAAAGGTGAGAAAGGACTGGGGCTAGGTTTGCAGCTTGTCCAGGAATTTGTTGCGCTTAACAATGGGTCAATTTCTGTAGAAAGTACAGAAGGTGTTGGTACTCGGTTTATTGTGGCTCTACCTGCTGTAAAAATTCCTGGCGCAGTTTCAAGAAAAGAGCTCCAAGCTGTCGATCAAGCATAAAGCGCTTAATTAGTTCTGGAGGCCATTTGCAACAGCCAGCGACAGATCTTCAGAAGTTTTTAAATCAGATTTGAAGATTTTGCCCATAATGGGCTTAGGGAAATTTTTGCGAATCAAGTCCTTGTTGGCAGTAACAATAACCACCTTTGGTCGCGGCTCTATTTCGTTTAGGCAAGGATCAATCCAATCTATCAGTTCATAGCCATCGATGTACGGCATTTCAATATCCAAGAAGATGATATCTGGTTTCGTCAAAACGATCTCTGTAGCTGCTTTGATAGGGCTGCTCACTTTCTTCAGTAACTTCAACCAGCCTATCTGACTGATAAAGTGTTCTATTTCCAATAGAAACAGCGGATCATCGTCGACTGCTATGCATGTAAGTTCTTGCTTGTTCATTCTATCACCTGAGTACTTATGGACGGATAAAATGAAATAAGGTTTTGGGCTGCTGAGAGTTAGCTCTCCTCTTCCTCGTCCAATTTGACGTCAAAATCGAACTTCGCAGTATCAGTTTGACTTCTCATGCTGTTCCAATGAATCACGACAATTAGAGAACAGATAATCACGACAATACTCATGGTAAAAAGGAACCCACCATCACCATTTACATCGAAACCTAATCTGGTAAAGTGCATGAAATTCGCACCTGAAATAATGCTCAATGTGATTATTGCCCCAAGAATATAGCGAGGGCTGATAAGCAACAGAATGGCTGTAGTCTCGATGATGGCAATCATATATCTACCCCAGGGTTCCCACCCCATTTGCGAGAAGATGGCGACACTGTCTTCATGACCGGAATATTTAAATGGGAGCGTTTGAGCGATGACGAAAACAATGATCAGACGGGGAATGACATGCGTGAGATCCTTCGTCTTAAAAGTCTGTCCTAAGATTTTCATTTTTATACGATTTGAGGATGATGTAGACTAGCAAGCTTACTTACCGCGTAATCTACTTCCTCTAAAGTATTGTTTTTACTAAATGAAAAACGAATAGCTCCCCTACTTTGATCCCTGTTTAGCTCCGCCAAGACATGTGAACCTATACTTGAGCCACTAGAACATGCACTTCCACCGGAAACAGAGACCCCATCAATATCTAGATTGAAGAGGAGCATGTCATTAT
This sequence comes from uncultured Roseivirgaceae bacterium, assembly GCA_964472815.1. Lineage (GTDB taxonomy): Bacteria > Bacteroidota > Bacteroidia > Cytophagales > Cyclobacteriaceae > Ekhidna. The sequence continues at coordinate 8,985 of CAYYNA010000080.1, read as the reverse complement.
CTTCTGATGAAGGAATACAAGCATTTAGAACGGTATACAAGCTTTGATCCAGTTGATCTGAGACTCCATTAAAAGCAATACCTTCCACACTTTCCTTAAGCTTCTCAATCATGCGAGACTTCAGGTTTTCAATGTGTTTTCTATGATCATTCATTCCATCATAGGCAATCTCCATCGCTTTTGCGAGACCAACAATGCCGTAGACATTTTCTGTCCCTCCACGCATATTTCTTTCCTGCGCACCTCCGTGGATAAATGGATGGATCTTGTTTTTGTGATTGATATACAAAAACCCAATTCCTTTCGGACCATGAAATTTGTGAGCGGAACCCACCGCGAAATCAAGGTTTAGCTTGTCAAGATCGTGCGCATAATGCGCCATGGTTTGCACCGTGTCGGAATGAAACAGACCGTCGTATTCCTCACATAACTCACCAACTTTTTCAAGATCCAATAAATTTCCTATTTCATTGTTTCCATGCATCAGTGAGACAAGCGAATGTGGATTAGCTTTAAGCACTTCTTCCAAGTGATCATAGTCTACTACGCCATCATCGCTCAGGTCTACGTATGTGACTTTGATTCCTCGTCTTTCGAGTGATTGCACGGTATGCAACACCGCATGATGTTCAATCTTTGATGTAACGATGTGCTTGATGTCCTTTTCGCTGATGGTGCAACGAATGGCCGTATTGTCTGCCTCAGTTCCACCTGAAGTGAAAAAGATCTCTGCTGGGGAGACATTCAAGAGCTCCGCCACTTTCTTTCTTGATTTCTCAATCGCTGTTCTTACTTGCCTGCCGTGTGAGTGGATGGAAGATGGGTTACCAAAATGCTCCAGCATGTATGGCTTCATTGCTTCAAATACCTCCAGATCAATTGGGGTGGTGGCGGCATTATCAAAATAAACGTTCATCGCTTTTGGGTTATCCGGAAATCACTTCTTTTATATCAGAAATCAACTTCTGCGCTAAATGCTCAGCAGTGTTCTGACTTTCTGATTCCGCAAAGATACGAATTATAGGTTCTGTATTTGATTTTCGAAGCTGTACCCATTCTTTGTCAAATTCGATCTTGACACCATCGATCGTGTTGATTGGATTGGTCTTATATTTTTCCTGAATCGCATCCAATACCGCATCCACATCAATATCTGCAGTCAGCTCGATTTTGTTCTTCGAGATGTAATAATTGGGATACATGGCCCGCAGGAATGAGGCACTTTTACCGAACTCTACCAAATGCGAAAGAAATAGTGCTGTTCCTGCAAGTGCGTCACGGCCATAATGTAGCTCTGGAATGATGACACCACCATTTCCTTCTCCACCAATCACGGCATTGGTCTCCTTCATTTTTGCCACCACATGCACTTCGCCTACGGCAGAAGAATTGTATTGGCATCCGTGCTTTTCTGTGATATCTCTTAGCGCTCTACTAGAGGAAAGGTTGGAGACTGTATTTCCTTTCTTGTGTTTGAGCACATAATCTGCCACTGCAACGAGTGTGTATTCTTCACCGAATACCTCGCCATCCTCCGTGATGAGTGCCAAACGATCCACGTCAGGATCCACCACGATTCCTAAGTCATATTGACCGTTCGCCATTTCACTTCCGATCTGCTGAAGGTTCTCCGGAAGTGGTTCTGGGTTGTGAGGGAAATTTCCATTTGGCTCACAGTAAAGCTCTTTCACTTCAACACCAAGCTCTTTCAGCAGCGGGACGATAGAAATACCACCTGTGCTGTTTACTGCATCCACTACCACTTTAAGCTTAGCCTCTTGAATGGCTTCTACATTCACCAACTCATGCTGAAGAATTTGATCTATGTGATATTGGATGTAGGTATCATTTGTCTCGTACTTGCCGAACTTATTGCTTGGAGCAAAGGACACTGACGAGTCTGAAAGTTCTAGTACTCTTTTTCCTTCAGATGCGGAGATAAATTCACCTTTTTGGTTTAGTAGCTTCAATGCATTCCATCCTGCCGGGTTATGACTCGCAGTTAGTATGATGCCGCCTTGTGCCTTTTCCGCGATAACAGCCATCTCTACGGTTGGGGTGGTGCTTAAGCCCAGGTCAATTACATTAATTCCCAAGTTGATTAAGGTGTTAGCTACGAGGCTGGCGAATGACTCTCCGGAAGGGCGAGCATCTCTTCCAATTACGACGGTGGCAGATTCATGCTCCTCTAATAGCCAGGTGCCATAACCGGCAGAGAACTTTACGACATCTATGGGAGATAGATTCTCACCGGACTTTCCGCCGATGGTGCCGCGGAGGCCTGAGATTGATTTAATAAGTGTCAAGGTGATTAGATTTAAAGCGTTCCGCAAAGATAGAAATCCATGCAGAGCAGAAAAGCTTTTGGTTAGAACTTAGCTAGTACTTTATTCACTTCAGATTCTGGGTTGGCGCAGTTGTCTCCCGGTTTTACCGTTTTACCGCAGAACCCGCAAGAAGCTCCTTCCTTGTTGAGGTATGGATTCTGAGATGCACAGGTGCCTTTGAACTCACCATTTTTCTTTAGCAAAATTCTGACGGATAACCCTACAAAAAACAATGCAAAAATTCCTATGCCTAATAATACTACCTGCATCTCAATTTTTTTTACAAATCTAGCCAATTAACAAGTATCCGAGTAACGCAGGATTGTCTTTGATGATTCAATTTTCTCGAAAAAAGATCTTGATCTGCAGTTGATGTTTTGAACCACCAATGGGGAAAGCTATTATTACACTTATGAAAGAACCACTTGCCAAACCAGATCACAATAGAAAGGCAAAACTAGAAGCATTTGATCGGCTGCTTACCATTATGGATGAACTAAGGGAAAACTGTCCATGGGATAAAAAGCAGACGATGGAAAGCCTTAGACACCTAACCATAGAGGAGACCTACGAGCTATCTGACGCAATCGTGGAAAATGATCTGGAGGAGGTCAAGAAGGAGCTTGGTGACTTGATGCTGCATATGGTCTTTTATGCTCGAATTGGTAGTGAAAAAAAGTCATTCGATGTTGCAGATGTGCTTAATCAAGTATGCGAAAAATTGATCAGACGTCACCCGCATATCTATGGAGATCTGGATGTTGAGGATGAAGAAGCGGTGAAGGCCAACTGGGAAAAGATTAAGTTGAAAGAAAAGGGGAATCAATCTGTGCTAGGAGGCGTGCCAAAGTCACTGCCGGCCTTAGTCAAAGCAATGCGTATCCAAGAGAAAGCTCGTGGAGTGGGTTTTGATTGGGATCATCAAGAGCAGGTTTGGGAGAAGGTCAAAGAAGAACTAAATGAGTTTCAAGAAGAGAAAGACCCAATAAGGCAAGCAGGGGAGTTTGGTGATCTACTGTTTTCATTGATCAACTACGCACGATTTGTGGATATCAATCCGGAAGAAGCTTTAGAGCGTACAAATAAGAAGTTCATCAAGCGTTTTCAATACTTAGAATCTGAGTCCAAAAAGGATGGGAAAAGTATGGGGGAAATGACCCTGGAGGAGATGGATGCATATTGGGAGCGTGCTAAATCCCTTTAAAATAAAAAAGCCATTCTTATGATAGAATGGCTTTCATTTGTTTCTTGATATCCTTTTAGAAGAACTTATATCGCATATCTTCAATCTCCGCAAACTCCTTCATTGCATCATCTACTTTTCTAGGGATGAAGATTCTGAAGTAAGACAAAGGGAAGTCTGCAAGTAAAGCATTAGGGCCTACTCTTTGTCTTAAAACCTGCGTAGTGTAAGAAGTGTAATCATCCAATTCCTCCGGAAGATCTTTTGTAGAAAGCTTCACTACCACAACACCATCTTGCACAGCAAAAGGTCTAGTGATTTCTTCCTCATCCAGCGCGAATGCTAGTCCCACTGCTTCTGGGGCATAGCCAACGCCTGTAATGTTGTTAGAAAATAGCTGGAAATCTGCGGATCCATTTTTTGCTTCATCTCCATAGGCAATCTTTATAGATTCTGTATCAGTCGCATCCAAGCCTTGCATCTTGGCTATGATCGCTTCAGCTTTCTTCTGGTTCTTTACTTTTTGCTCTACTTGATTTCTGACATCATCCAGGTTCGCAGGACCCTCTTCTTGTAAGGCAGTCATGGTAGCAACTATGTATTGGTCTTGTATTTCCTTAACGTCCGACACAGCACCTACTTCACCGTCGTTGTATAGCCATAGTACAAGCGAACGAGCATCGTTCAGTCTGCCTACTCTTTCAGAGTTTTTTCCGATTCTATTTCCTTTGATGACGCTTAAGCCTTGTTCATCAGCTAGCCTTCTAAATTCTTCGAGGTTACCAGCAGAGGCGGCAAACAGATCTGCACTTCTATACACTTCGTTGATGGTTTCATCAGAAATGTACAAGCTGATGTCTTTTCGCACCTTTGCAACTCTATATAGTAGACTGTCATTATCTACCACATCAATTCTGGACAACTTTGAGAATTCAAAAGCACCGTTAACGATCGCAGGTTGAGTGACATACCCAGCATCTTTGCCTTGAAGTGAGTCAGGTAGATTATCATCATTGTAAGTGATGAATGAATAAGGATCATCTGAATTGATACTGACAAAAGTCGAGTCATTTGCAGCAGTAGCTATTTCTTCGTTCAGTGCGGCAATTTCTTCTCTTACTACTGCAGAGTCACTTGCCGACGCGGAAATTGAAAAAGAAACGTATTCCAAATTTCTAGTCTCATCACGCTGAAATTCTGATTCGTTGTTGTCAATGTAATCCTGCAACTCGCTTTCAGAGAATGAAACTGTGCTGTCAGACACGCTCAAGAAAGGTACAAAAGCATAATCCACGCTTGCATTTCCGCTTTGGCTGGTGTATTCATCCTTAGCTTCATACTTGGTGACATAATTTGTTTTAGTAAGCAAATTGCTGTACTTCTCAACCAAGCGATTTGGAACCAAAGATTGTTCGAAAGTAATCCATGAATTTCGCTGCTGCGGAGGTGCCTCCTGAAGAGAGGCTAGGAAGTTGGTCACGTTGGACTTATCAAACTCACCTGTATTTGGATTTCCAAAGAATTGCTTAATCTGGGGACTGATGTTAGCACCTTGAACTATATCCACCAATTCGTCATTGGTAACTGCTAAGCCAAGATCATCGAACTGTGACTGGTACACCTCGTCCATAATCAAGGCATTCCATGCTTGATTTCTGATTTGATCGATTTCTTGTTGTAGTGGATTTCTTCCGGCGTTTAAAGCAAAATTGTAAGAGAGCTCGTCTACCTTATTTTGAAATTGTGTATTGGTAATGGTCGTTCCCGCGATTTCTGCAATATCTTCATCTGGACCTCCCAAAAGGTTGTTATTTCCAATAAGATCCGTCCCAATAAAAGCAACCATCGTAAGCATGATAGCTCCTACCACGATCTTGCCCATCTTATTCCTAAGTATTCCTATTAATGCCATGTTCTTATAATATGCTCTTTTTAGAGGTCGGCAAAAATAAGTAATTTATTTACTATTGACTATTAGGCTTTTATGGATTAATTGTTTGAAATTTTTGCAGGTTCAACTTTGGCATTCTGACTCCAGAAATAGGCAATACTAAGACCGGAAAGAATGTGCCAAATGCCCCACCAAGCTGCGACAATTGCCATCCCTCCAAGCCCATTAAAAAAAGCAAATATGAGGATTAACCCTAATCCAGAATTTTGGATGCCGGTCTCAATGGCAATTGACCTTCGTTCGGACCAACCCAGCTTGAATAGTCTGGCTACCTGATATCCGGCGCTTATGGCTACCGCATTGTGGATAAGCACCAATACAATAACTAAATGAATGTACTCGAGGAACAAATCAAAATTGGCTTTGAATGCAAGGAAGATAATTGCCGCAAAAACCAGGATAGAGGTGTAGTGCATGAATGGGTGCAAGCGGTCCGCCACTTTGGGTTTGAACTTTCTGACTAGCATCCCCAATATGATCGGAATAATCAGGATTAAAGAAATCGTCTTTAGCATGGAGAGAAAATCCAAACTGACCTCCGTCAAAATGCTCGCAGTGGGAGGGTAAAGGCTTGCCCAAAGCGCCAGATTTATTGGCGTCATAAAAATCGATAGTGTACTTGAAACGGCCGTCAGACTTACGGACAGTGCGGCATTTCCTTTTGCCATGGCAGACATGAAATTGGAAATGTTCCCGCCTGGACAAGCAGCAACGAGCATCATGCCCAGGGCAAAACTTGCCTTCGGCTGAAGCACAAGAATTAAAAGAAACGTCAAGGCCGGCAGCACAATGAATTGCGAAAGCAATCCTGCCAAAGCTGATTTTGGTCTTTTTAGTACTAAAAGGAAGTCAGAAACTTTTAGATTGATTGCAACACCAAACATGATGAACCCCAAGCTAAGGTTCAGGTAAAAGAGATTTGTCTCGCTAAAGTTCAGCGTTACCTGATCAATCGTTTCCATCTTACCAAGATAGGAAAGAATAAAAAAGGCTAACCAAAAAATGGTTAGCCCTAAATAAGAAATCGTTAGAGATTCTTTCTTAGTATCCTGCAGCTTTTACAGATTTGATAATCACAGCAGCAACTTTATAAGGATCCGCGTTTGAAGCAGGTCTTCTGTCTTCAAGTCTACCTTTCCAGCCTCCTTCTACCGTACTGATAGGGATTCTTATAGAAGCTCCTCTGTCGGAAGCACCGTAAGAAAACTTATCTATCGATTGTGTTTCGTGCTCACCGGTAAGTCGCTCATCATTTTTCTCTCCATAAACTGCAATGTGCTCTGGAATGTGCTTTCCAAATTCTTCACAGATTGCATTGAAGACTTTTTCATCTCCACAAGTTCTCATGATCTCGTTAGAGAAGTTGGCGTGCATACCTGATCCGTTCCAGTCACCTTTTACTGGCTTAGGCTCTAGGTTGATTCTCACACCATACTCTTCACCTACTCTTTCACATAGATACCTGGCAAGCCATATCTGGTCACCTGCATCTTTCGCACCTTTGGCGAAAATCTGGTACTCCCATTGGCCTTTCATTACCTCTGCATTGATACCCTCAATATTAAGACCAGCATCAATACAGTAATCCATGTGTCTTTCTACAATGTCTCTTCCAACAACAAACTCAGCTCCAACAGAACAATAGAATGGTCCTTGAGGTGGCGGATAGTAGCCAGCGGTTGGGAAGCCAAGTGGCCTCATGTGTTCTAGATCTACCAAAACATATTCTTGCTCAAACCCAAACCAGAAGTCTCCATCATCTTCGATCGTAGCACGTCCATTGGATTCGTGTGGTGTGCCATCTGCATTCATTACTTCGCACATGACCAAGAATCCATCTCGTCTCCCTGGATCTACAACAACTTTTACCGGCTTAAGAATACAGTCAGATGCATCACCAGTAGCTTGTTCGGTTGATGATCCGTCGAAGGACCATTCAGGTGCATCTTCTACTTTTCCACTGAAATCTTTTACAATTAATGTCTTGCTTCTTAGCATTTGGGTTGGTTTATACCCATCAAGCCAGATGTACTCTAATTTACTTTTAGTCATTTTCTGCTTTTGTTATTAAAATTTTAAAAATACAAATGATCCCCTACAAATGTAGAGGACCAAAGAATGTTTTTGTTCAAAATTTATTAATCATTAAAACGAATAGACTGCTGCTAAAACAAATGATGCTAGTGACCCAGTAGGATCTTCATCTACATCAGGAGTAATGACATCTTCATCGTAGATATCAATTCTTAACTCAGGTATAAAAGTAAGATCACCCACCGAGTAGTTTGCGGACACAGTTAAGTCAATTGCGCTTCCTGCGAATAGATCTGCATCGCCATCACCCGTGGTGTCTATACCAGGCAGTGCACCTACTCCTTCGTCAGAGAAATACTCACCCCTTAGACCCAATGAGAATTCATCAGAAAAAGCGTTTTGTAAATAAACAGCTCCTCCATAGAAGTTATCAGAAGCGGTAGTGGCATTCACACCAAAGTAGAAAGTATCAGATAAATCCCATCCAGCCGTCAAATCTGCCTGAAAGAAATCATCGTCAAACAAGAAGTTTAGGTAGGCGCCACCATAGCCCAATTGCACACCTCCGAAGTACTGCCCGTCAGGACTGAATTCGGTTGCATCTGTGGTATTCATTATGGCAGTCATTAAAGAGAAATCACCGAAAGCGAAATCAGCCTTAACTCCAGTATGTGAGAACGGTCCATATGAAAACATATAAGAAGTAGAGTAATTGAAGTTCGCTGTTGGCGAAATCACTTCATAACCAAGGAAGGTATTGAAGTTACCAATCGTGATCGTGGTAACATCACTCACATTCCAGTATGCATACAATTGATTTACAATGGGACTTGATCCGATGGTTGATCCGAAAACCGCATCATTTCCTCTTGGACCAAAAACTAGGTCTGCAACAAAACCTGCCTTCTCTCCGCTTTTAGAGACTACCAAGTTGGCCATACCTAAAGAAAAGCCAGGCGAACCTGCGAACGAAGAGGTTGGCGCTGGCGCACCAACATCCCCATCGTTCGTAGCATTAAGGTTAGCTCTGTAGTACACATCTACAGATCCTGATATCTCAAGAGGAGATGATTCTTCCTCTTCCTGAGCATATGAAACTCCATTTATTGCAATCATAAGTGCTACTAGTAGCGCCGATTTAATGATTAATTTTGCGTTGATTTTCATAGTTAAACTTTTTAGTTTGATTATTCGGAATCGGTCTCCCTGCCTTGAGTTCCAAGTCGTAGACAGGGGGACCTTAAATTAAATTTTGATAGTTTTTATTCAGTAGTAATGGTGTAGCCTCTGATGCCATGCTCATGACTATCAAGACCTTCCTCTTCGTGCTCTTTAGACACTCGGATACCCATCGTATATTTCAGAGCAGTGAAGATGATGAATGCACAGACGAATGCTGCTACGCCACAAACCAACACTCCCTTAAGCTGCGTCATGAAAGAGTGATCTGCATTGGTTGAAAAGATTCCAACAGCTAGCGTTCCCCAAAC